>NZ_CP011319.1:6000000-6300000 GCF_001865675.1 Janthinobacterium sp. 1_2014MBL_MicDiv | reverse complement strand
TGCGACCACAGCTCGCCCAGATGGTTTTCCAGCGGCGTGCCGGACAGGCACAAACGGTGGCGCGCGCGCAGCAGGCCCGCGCTTTGCGCCGCCTTGCTGCGCGTATTCTTGATGTAGTGCGATTCGTCGAGGATGACCAGGTGGAAATCATGCTCGCGCAAGGTTTCCTCGTCGCGCGGCAGCAAGGCGTAGGTGGTCAGCACCAGGTCGCATTGGCCGATCTGGTCGAACTGCTGCGCGCGGTCCTTGCCCTGCAGCAGCAACACCTTCAGGCTGGGCGCGAATTTGGCCGCCTCGTCCTGCCAGTTGCCCATCAAACTCGTCGGTGCGATGACGAGGGCCGGATGCGTCAAACGGCCCGCCTCCTTTTCCACCAGGATATGCGCCAGGGTCTGCACGGTCTTGCCCAGGCCCATGTCATCGGCCAGGATGCCCGCCAGGTCATGGTCGCGCAGGAATTGCATCCACGCCAGGCCGTCGGCCTGGTAATCGCGCAGGGTCGCTTGCAAGCCGGCCGGCGCGGCCACCTTCTGCACGGAACCGAACTGGCTCAGCTTGCGGCCCATGGCGCGCAATTGCTCGCCACCCGTCCAGCGCAATTCCAGCCCGCGCGCCAGCTCTTCCAGGCGCGCCGCATCCAGGGTCGACATGCGCACGGCACGCTTGATCTTGTCGTTGAAATACAGCTCGCCCAGGGTGTTGAGGATGGGGCGCACCCTGCCCCATGGCAGGGCCACGCGCGTGCCATCGGGCAAGGTCGCCAGCATCTGGTCATCCTCGGCATGCGCCTCGATGACTTTCGGATTGAAATCGTTGGGCGCGTTGCGGATCAGCTGCACCAGCACGGGCAGCAGCGGCACGCGCTCGTGATTGACGACGATGCCCAGTTCCAGCTCGAACCAGGCGTTGCCACTATCCGGGTCCTGGTCGTCGATTTCCGCATACCAGTCGTCCACTTCGCTCACGTCATAGCGGTACTTGGCCGTCTTTTCCACGATCCAGCCCTGCTCCAGCAAGGCGTCGATACCGGACTCGGCAAAGCGCAGCCATTCCGCCTGGGAAGGCAGCAGCAGGGCGCCCTTCAAGCCGCTCAAGGGGGCGGCACCGGGCTTCTTGAATTGCAGCTCGGCCAGGGTGGCCAGCGCGCGCGCCTCGTCGTCCGTATTTCTCTGGATAATTTCCGTCACCTCGCCCACCTGGCGCACCACGCGCTGCGAAGGGTCGAACGAGACGCGCTCGCCATCGTAATCGTAGGACAGCACGGCGAAGTCGTGCCAGCGCTGCACGCTGCCATCGGCCAGCATGGCGCTGTCGAGCAGCAAGACCGGCTGCGCCGGCACATCCTTGCGCAAGCGCTGCGGCAAGGGCTGCGGCAGCGGCATCAGGTGCTGCAAGCCCTGCGCCAGCAGCAGTTGCGACACGCGCACCTTGTCGTTCGCGTTCAGCGGCGGCGCCTGCGCCACCAGCGCCTGCAAGTCGGCCAGGGAAATGTCGGAGCCGCCCTGGTTCAGTTCCAGCACGCCGCACGACAGGTTGTCGATGTACCACGGCGGATCGGTGGGCAGCATGTAGTCGATCTGGTCGGCGCCATGGTGTTTCGCGCCTTCGGGCGGATCGACTTGCCAGCCCAGGCGCATGGTCTTGCCCTCGTCGCGCCAGAACAGCCGGGCCGGACGCACGGGTCCCTCCTGCAATGGATACACGAGACCATTGCCCACGTCGGCCCAGGAATTGGCCCACAGCAGCTTGTCCTGCTCGGCCAGCATGCCCAGCAGGGCCGCGCCCACCTTGCCCTTCGGCTCCGTGGCGCTGCCCGTCTGCGAATTCTGGCCGCTGCGCATGGCCACGAAGAAGCGCACGAGGTCTTCATCGGCCGGCGTCAGAAAGCTCGGCGGCGCCGACAGCAGCGAAAAGATTTCGCTGATGGGCGAGGCTGCCGCCACGTCGCCGTTCGGCCGCAGGCGCGCCTTGTACAGGCACAGGGCCACGTGGCGGCCGCCGCTGGTGGGCGCCAGCACGTAGATCAGGCGATGCTGGTTGAGTTTGGGGTCGGGTTCGGCAATGCTCAGCACGGCCTTCGGATGGGCGGCTGCCTCCACCCGCTGCAGCCAGGTGGCGACGGCATACGGCAAAGGCGCTCCCGGGCTACTTGCCGGGGCAACTGGGGTTTCACTGGTTTCGTCGCGGGTAAAATCCATGGGGCGCATTAGAGTGTAAAGGTCGTATCCAAATCGGCAACAGGCGATATTATCCGCCATACAGGCGTTGCTGGCTTGATTCACACACGCTCTTTGAGCAGTTTTAATGCGCGATGCTTAAAAAATAAGTATTTAATGCGACACTCGGACCCCGCCAGCGGCAAAAATGGCCCGCCAGCGGCCATTTTTGGCGCCTGTGCAGGTTTTATCAGGCCGGCACTGTTTCCTCTTCCACCACGGCAGGCGCCGCCGCTGGCGCCGCTACCGACGCGTCGGCTGGCGTAAAGTTGCGTAAAAACAAGAAAAACTGGCCCATCATCTGCGTCCACAATTGCAGATTGATATTCAGGTGCGTTGCGCTGACGCCGCCGGCAACCAGCACATCCATTTCCAGCACGACAAAATCGCCATGCTGGGCCACGCGCGCAAAACGCTTGCTGCGATGCCATTCGGCCAGCAAGCCGGCAGGCAAGTCGCCGCCCTGCACGCGCAGCGGGCAGCTCAGGGTCAGGTCGGCGTACTGGCCGGGCGAGGCTTCATTGCCCCACAGCACCTGGAAACCGATGCCGTGGCTGGCGCTGTGCAGGCGCACGACGCCATCGTGCTCGATGCTGGTGACGGCGCAGCCGGCCGCCTTGATGGCGTCGGCCATCTGCTCGGCGTTCAGGGTGGTCAGCAAGTTGCTATTCGTGTGTTCCATCGTCATTCCATTCATTTCAAAAAATAAAGTTATTGGGGGGCAGGCGCGGGGGCGGCCGGCGTTTCAGTTTGACGCGCATCAAAGCGGCCCTGATACAGCTGGTCGCCATATTGCTGGGCGATTTGCTCCAGCTTGACCCTGCTTTGCGCGGCAAACGGCTGGCGCGCCGCCATCACGCCCAGCACGTCGAGCCCTTCGTATGCGCGCAGGATTTCCTGCCCGGTGGCGTACAGCTGGGCATTCTTGCTTTCGCAGCGCGCCAGCACGCCGCGCTGCGCCGCCACTTCGCCGTCGAGACGCAGGCGTTCCGCTTCAATCTGCTTGCCGGTGGCGGCCAGCTGTTCGCTGGCCTGGCGCAACTGCGCCAGGTTGTCGGCCGCCTCTTGCGTGGCAGCCGCGCCACGCTGCTGCTCGGCGAGCAGCTTTTCCCGCTGCGCGCGCTCCTGCGCCAGCAGCGCCTGGCTGCGCGCCAATTCCTTTTTCACGCCATCGCTGGCGGGAACGGCCACCGGCGCGGCTTGGGCGGCAGGGGCACCCTTGGCTTTCAGCAATTCCAGTTCGCCCCGCGTCTGCTGCAGCTGCGCCGTGACATTGCGCAACTCGGCCCGCAGGCGCTCTTCCATGCTTTGCCCCTTCTGGCCCTGCGCCTGGGCCGCGCCGCCGGCCAGCACGGCGAGCAACAGCGCGGAGACACGCGTTGTGTTGGATATCAACATCATTACTCCTTAAAAACGCGCATTCAATTCGATTTGCAGGGTGTCGATCGACAGTGCCGAGCCGAACACTTCGCGGCTCGACGTCCAGCGGCCGTTCAGCCACGTATTCTTGTCGAGCGCATACGCGCCACCCAGGTAGTAGCCGCGCGCATTCGTGCCGCCCAGGTGGAAGGTGGAATCGTTGTAGGCGTCCGGCAAGGCGTCCGGTTCGATGCGCTTGTAGCCCAGCAGGACGTTCCAGTCGCCGCGCGCCGCGGGGCTGGCCTTGCCCAGGGTGGCTTGCAGCATGTAGGCGTTGCCGCCGCTCCTGAAATCGGCTTGCGAAACGCCGCCCGTGCCGCCGAAGTTGTTCATGATGCCGCCCTTGGCGCGCGCCCACATTGCATTCTTGTCATAGGCCATGTTGCGCACATAATCGCCTTCGATGCGCAAGTCCTTGCCACCGGCGACCTTGCTATCCCAGCGCGCATTCAGGTTGGCCAGACGGAACTTCGACGCCAGGCCGACGAATTGCGGCTGCGGCGTATTGGCCGGATCGAGCGGGTTCAGCGCGATATTGCGCAGCAACATCAAGCTGTTGCCCTTTTGCATGCTCGACGGACGCGACCAGTCCGTGCTGCAGCCATCGGCGCCCGCGTACAGCGCGCACGGCTGCGAATACTCGCCGCTGATGTTGCGGAAGTTGTAGTAGGCCAGCGCGCCGCGCAACTGATGGTCGCTATTGATCTTCCACGAGGCGCCCACCTGCGCGCCCAGCAGCCACTTGTTCTCGCTGGCCATCTTGGCCTGGCTGCGGCTCGGCGCATTGTCGGACGAATATTCGAGCGGGATCAGGCCTAGCGTGCCGAAGACGGTGACGTCCTTGGCCGCGCCCACCGGTTGCTGCACCTTGGCGGCGATGCCGTCGAAATTGAGTTCGCTGGAAAACAGCTCGTCGCCCGACACGAACGGGTTGTCGAAGCGGCCCGCCGTCAGGGTCAGCCAGGACGCGGGCTGGTACGACAGCCAGGCCTGGTCGAGCCAGATATTTTTCTTGCCCAGGCCGCCGCCGAGGGTTTGCGTGGTCGATACCGGGCTGTCGTCGTTGCCGCTGGCCAGGCGGATGCCCGCTTGCGTGCTCTCGGAAATATCGGCCAGGATGCCCAGGCGGGCGCGCGCGCGCAGCAGGTTCTTGCGGTCCTGGCGCGTGTTCAGCAGCGAGGGCAGGGCCAGGTTGGTATTCGAATTGACGTCGTAGCCGCTGCCGCCGTTGAGCGAGCGCCAGTCGATCTCGATATTGCTGTTGGCCATGTCGTAATAGCGCGACTCGTAGCGCGCGCGCACATCGCCTTCCATGCGGATGCGCTTGGTCCATGCCGGCGTTTCGTTCGGCGCGGCCCAGCCGCCCGCCTTCGCCTCGGCCAGTACTTGTCCCTTGATCTCGTCGCGGATCTGCTCGCGCACGGTTTGCGAAATGTACGGCACGCGCACGTCGCCCGGCTGCACTTGCGCCAGGGCTGCCGGCGCCGCGGCCGGACGGGCTTGCGCGGCAGCCAGCGCCTCGCTCTGCGCCTGCGCCAGCAGCGCTTCGCCCGCGTCCTTGTTCAGGGCGCCGCTCTGGATCAGGCCACGGATCAACTTGACCATGGTGCTGTCGGCCGGCGCTTGCGCTTGCACCGCGCTGGCCGCCACGCTCAGGGCGAAGGCGGCCAGCGCCAGCGGCAGGCGGCGCATGCGCTGTGGGGAAGAAAATAAGGAATTCATCGCTTCTTTCGGTAAAAATTAAAATGAATGTCGTAAAAAACGCCTGACAAAACCGTCGCGAGCGGCAGTGAGTTGTGGCTGAGAAGCGCAGCTGTGCGCATGCGCAGCGAGCATCGCAGGCCGCAAATCACAACGCGCAGCAGGTTTGGCCGGGTGTTCACGGCCGGCGGCCTTTGATGGAAACGCGGGCCGGGAACCGCAGCGACGCCGGCGGCCGCTCATCGGCGCGAAAATCGCGCACCATGGCCAGCACCAGTTCATCCGTCTGCGCATTGCCCGTGCCCTGCACCAGCAGCACCTTCGTCGTCCTGCCTTCCGTATCGAGCCACAGGTCGACGCGGATGTCGGCAAACGCCAGCTGGCGCGTGCGCGGATCGCGGGCGAAGGCCATCTGCAGCGCATTGGCCACGTAGCGGCCGTACGAGCCCGCGCCGAGGCCGCCGCCACCGCCGCCGCCCGTCATGCCGCCGCCACGCCCGGCCTGGATGCCGAAGGCATCGCTGCCGGCCTGCGCCGCGCCGTCGATGGTGACGGGATCGCCCTTCTCCGGCGACGGGCTTTCCGGCGCGTCGTCCATGGGCTTGTCGGCCGGCGTCGGTTCCGGTTCCGACACTTCCGGCACGACCTTGTCGGGCGTCGGCTCCGGCAGCTTTTCCGGTTCCGGCGGCGGCGGCGGGGGCGGCGGCAGCATCAGCATCGGCGTGGCCGCCACTTCGCGCTTGGTGGCCGCCGTGTCGGACAGCAGATACCAGACCAGCGCGGCCAGCGCGCCGGCCAGCAGCGCGGCGCCGGCCACGCCGCCCCAGCGGCGCCACCACAGCACCGCGCCCGACGGTTCCGAGGCCGCCATCTTCGTCATGTCGTCACGCTTCACCTTGCGCTCCTCATGCCGGCTTGCCGGTCACCAGGCCCACCTGGTTCAGGTCGATGCGGCGCAGCAGGTCGAGCACTTCGACCACTTTCGCGTATTGCACGGCCGCATCGCCGCGCACGATCACGGGAAAATCGGGCGTGAGCGCCTTTTCCGTGCGCAGGCGCTCTTCCAGCTCGGGCAGGGTGACGGGATAGGCGTCGAGGAAGACCTGGCCCGCGTTGTCGATGGTGATGGCCTTGGTCTTCGGTTTTTCCAGCGCCATGGCCGAACTGGCCTTGGGCAGGTCGACCTTGATGCCGGGAATGCTGGCGTTGCTGGTCAAAATGAAGATCACCAGCACCACCAGCAGCACGTCGACGAAGGGCGTGATGTTGATGCCGCCGCTACGCTTGCGGGGGGTAAACTTGGCGGAGGTGGCCATGGTTATGCGCCCCTCACGCCTGTTGCAGCACGGGACGCATCTGGCGTCCGTCGCCCTGCTCTTCCGCCAGGCGCGTGGCGAATTCGTCGACGAAGACGGCCATGTCGGCAACGATGGCGTCCGAACGCGAGGACAGCCAGTTGTAGCCGAACAGGGCGGGAATCGCCACGCCCAGGCCGGCAGCCGTACACAGCAGCGCAGCGGCCATGCCTGGCGCCACCGAGTTGATGTCCACGGCGCCGGCCATGGCGGCCACGACGAACACCAGCATGATGCCGATCACGGTACCGAACAGGCCCACGTAGGGCGCGCCTTCGATGGTGGTGGAAAGCCAGATCATGCGCTTGGACATGCGCTCGCTTTCGCGCACCATCACGCCATCCATGGCGGCGCGGATGGCGCCGATGGTGGCGTTCGAGACGGCGTTCAAGTCGTAGCCACGGTCATGGCGGCGGCGCATCTCGTCGATGGCCACGTCGTACAGGCGCCACAGCGAGGAATCGGCCTTCACGGAAGCGCCCAGCTTGCCATTGCGCGCCAGGTGGTCGAGCGGCGCGCCGGCCGCTTCGTGGAACGACTGCATGAATTGCGCATTGGCGCGCGAGATGGCGCCATAGCTGCGGCCCTTGCCGATCATGATGATCCACGACAAGACCATCATCAGGCCCAGCACGCCAACGACGATCCACGCGTCGAGCGGCATGGCGGCGATGATGAAGCCGAAATGGCTCTTGCCTGCCTGCTGTTCATCGGCGCCAAACACGGCCAGGCGCGATTCCGAACCTTGCGAGACGGCGTCGGCCAGCAGCAGCGCATCGGCACGGGCCGTGCGCGACAGGCGCAGCTCGTCGATGGCGCCCGTGAAGTTGCCCAGGGTGGCTGCGCCGGAAGCGACCGGCGGCGCATCGGCGCCCACCGAAGCGGCCGTGCCGAACGCCGGCAGGGCCGTGGCCAGCGAGACGGCCGGACGGCCGCCCACATACAGGGCCACGTTGTTCTTCTCCGCCTTGACGGCCAGGTGCGACCATTGCCCCGCCTGGATGGGCTGGCCAGGCTTGCTGCGCTGGCCATTCACCTGCACGAAAGGCACGCCCTGGTCCACGCCGATCAGCAATTCATTGGCGCCGTCGCGGCGCGCATACAGCACTTGCTGCGGGCCCAGGTTGTCGGGACGTACCCAGGCGGAAAAGGTGAACGCTGCGCCGGCGGCCAGCGCCAGCGATGGCGAAGCAGGCAGCATCAGCGGCGTGGTGCCCAGGCGGGCGCCCGTGCCGATGACGGAACCGTCCAGCGCCGGCACGGCCGTCTGGGCATGGTTGCCGTAGGCGGTGCTGTCGCGCGAAGGCACGCCCGGTTCGGCGAAGTGGTACACCAGGCTGTAGTCGGGATCGAAGGTGCGCTGGCCATTGCCGGAGGCGGGCGCCTTCGGATTGCCGTAGTACATCCACAGCTGCTGCGGCGTGCCTGCCGTCAGGGCCGGCACGTCGACCCAGATCAGGGCGATGCCCAGCAGCGGGTTGAATTGCTCGATCTGGTGGTTCAGCACGGTTTTATCGTCGCCGGCCACGAAACGCAGGTCGGCGCCGCTGTCGCTGACGCCCTCGAAGTTGAAATTTCCCGAATGCAAGCGCAGCAGCACCGGGATACGGCCAGGATCGCCGCCCACGGCACCCGCCTTGGGACCGGCATCGATGGTGACGGGTTTGCGGTAAGCCCAGTCAGGTTGCCACCAGGCATGCGCCAGGCCGGGAGCGAGCGTGCCCAGGATCGTGAGCAGGAATAACAGACGTCGAAAACGTTGCATGACAGTGATTCTCCGAAGAAAAGTCTAGAAAAGTGCGGTACGGGTGCGCCGGACCGTCAATAACTGGCCGACAGGTTGAAGTTGATGCGCCGCACATGTTTGTGCGTGCGCGGGCCATCGCGCAGCGGATAGGCGAAATCGATGCGGCCATTCAGGTAGCGCAGGAACTGGAAACTGCTGCCCACGCCCACGGAAGCCAGGCCGAACAGGTCTTTCTGCTCGATCATCGGGTCGCGCAGGCGCAGGCGCGCGCCATCGGCAAAGGCAAAGAGGCGCCAGTTTTCCAGGCGGCTGAAATACGTCAGCTGCGGCGTGCGCCATTCGACGGTGCCCGAGACGCCGTAGTCGCCCGTCGCTTCGGCCGACAGATAGCCGCGCACGGAATTGGCGCCGCCGGCGGCCATCTGCTCGCCCGACACGAGCGCCGCGTCGGCCAGCTGGCCCGACATGCGTCCGTGCAGCTGCGCGCCGCTGCCCAGGGTGACGGTGGCGTTGGCATCGCCCTTCAGCACGAGGAAGCTGGGCGAGGCCTTGTAGCGCTTGTTATCGTAGGCGGCGCTGTCGCTGCCGTAGCCGAACGAGGCGCGCGTGCCGGCCACCAGCGACAGGCCCAGGCCGTACGTCGCCGTGTCCGTCTGCGCAAAACCGTTGTAGGCCACGCTGAGCGGCACGTATTTCAATGGAATGCTCGAGCCGGTGCCATTCAGTTTCAGCGCTTCCTGGTTATCCTTGAAGTCGATGCCGGCGGAAAAGCTGTGCCACCAGATGCCGCTGTTGGGCACCGTGTAGTTGACTTTCATGCCCAGCGCATGCCCCTTGCCCAGCACGCTGGTGCCGCCGGTGCTGGCCACGTTGCTGTTCGACTGGTAGCCGGTCGCTTCCACGCTCCAGCCCTGCGTGCCGATGGGCGCCACGTACGAGGCGGACCACACCTTGGTCTGGTTCAGGTCGCCCGGCGTGCCGAAAAAGCTGATGGTGGCGCTGTGTCCGAGCTGCCACAGGTTGTCGTGGCCGACCGACATGCTGGTGCGCAACTTCTTCGTATCGGCGCTGTAATCGTTGTTCAGGCCGACGCTGGCGCGCCACGGGCTGCTGTCGTCGACCTTCAAGTCCACGTCCATGGTGCCGGGCAACGTGCCCTGGCGCACCAGCGGCATCACCTGGCGCTTGGGCCCGCGGTTCAGGGCCGTCAGTTCCACCTGCGCCTGGGTAAAGTCGGGCACCGTGCCTTCCGTCAGGGCCGGCACCTGCTGGCGCACGTCGAGCGGCGAGTTGTATTGCGCGCCCACCACGCGCAGGCGGCCCACTTTCGTTTCGCTCACCTGCAGCACCACGATGCCCTGCTCCACCTGCTGTTCCGGCAAGTCCACGTAGACGGACTGGTAGCCGCGCGCCTGATACGCCGCCACGAGGGCGTCGCGCGCCCCTTCCACGTCCTTCAGGGTGCGGCCCGGCCCCAGGAACGGCGTCACGGCCTCTTCGATGGCACGGGCGTCGAGCACGGTATTGCCGCGCACCAGGTATTCCTCGATCGTCACCTGGCGTTCCGGCGCGGCGGCCACGGCTTCCTGCGCGCGCGCCAGGCCGGGCAACGCCAGCATGGCCAGGCACAGCATCGTCAAGGCGGTCGCGGGCGCCGCGGGCCTGCCCTTCTTTTTCATTTCACGCATCTTCCATTCACCTTAAAATCAAACGGTTGCCCTGTGTTGCGGCGCTGGGCCGGCGGTTTTCCTTGCTGCCGATACTGATCTACTGATGCCTAGACAGCCGCCGCGCGCGGCGACTGTCAAATGTCATCAAATGTTCATAAAACTCACGGCTGCAGGCCGCGCCGCTCGTTTGGCGTCAGCGCCTGCAGCTGCGGCGGCGTCAGCGGACCCGCGCCCAGCACCTGCACCACGCCGGCCGGCTGGTAGGCGGATGCCTGCGGTTCGCCGCCCTGCAGCTTGCCGGCACCGCCCTCGTCCGCCTGCTCGTTGCCAAAGCCCAGCACCTTCACCGTGAACAGCGACGGCAGCGCCTGGCGCGTGGCGGCCCGTTCGCGCTGCAGCACCTCCTGCGCCGCGCCCACGGCCTGCGTGGCGGCCGCGCTGGCATTGCTGAGCGCGCCCACGTTCACGGCAGCGATCACCGGCATGCCCGTGGACTTGCCCTGCACCTGGATGTTTTCCGCATTCACCACCTGCAGGGCCGCCAGGTTGACGTTGCCCGAGACGCGGATGCCCGCCTCGCCCGCGTCGATGCTGCCCAGCGGGGCGATCAGGTCGATGTCGCCGGGCGGCACCTCCGGGATCGGGTTCAGGGTGGCGATGCCGGCACCCGTGCTTGGCGTGCTCGGCGACAGGCTGACGAGGCCGATGCTGTCGTAGTTACGGCGCTGCGGCGTGTAGACAACGGTGGACTTGGTGCCGCGGCCCGCATTGATGTCGCCCGTGGCCGACCAGGCCAGGATGTTGCCGCCGAAAGTGGTGAAGATGCGGCTCTGGCCCAGCAGGATGCTGTCTCTCGCATACATCTGGATCTCGCCCGCCCCCTGCGTCAGCACGCCCGAGCCTTCGCCCGGCGCATAGCCGCCATCGACGCCGATCAGCGCGCGGCCGCCCGGCACCGCGATGCCGATATCGCCGCCGAAATCCGTGTGGATGCCGGCATCGTTGACGATCACGTGCGGCACGTTGACGACCGGACGCCCCGCCTCGGCCCACTCCTGCGGACTCAGGTAGCGCACGCCCGCGACCGGCCGCTTGGTATAAATGCCGTCGTAGTCATTGACCGTATACAGCGCGCTGCTGAACATCGTCAGGTCGCCCTTGTACTCGATCTTCTTGCCCGCCTTGTCCTGGGAGGGAAACAGGGTGGCGATGGCTTCGCGGCCGCGCAGGTAGCTGCCGCGGCGCATGCCGTCCGGATCGTTGTATTCGCGCCCGGCCGCCTTCAGTTCGGCAAAGTAGACATTGCTCAGGTACACCTGCTGCTGTTCCTTCGGCAAGGCGGCAAAGAAGCTGCGCGCATCGGTGGCCGGGTCGTAGCGGATGCCCAGGCCGCTGTCGCCGCCAAAGCGCGTCGTCAGCCAGTTCACCAGGTGCAGCTGGCTGACCAGCGCGTATTCGCGCGCCAGGTCGCGCCGCACGCCGCCCGTTTGCGCGCCGGCCTTCTCCAGTTCCGCCTGTTTCGTGCCGAGGAAGGCGGAAGCGCCCGCCTCGTCGCCGCCATAGCCGAACTGGCCGCGCAGCCAGTCGGCCAGGGTCAGCTTGCCGCCGTAGACGTACACGGCGCTGCCGGCCTGGTCGGCCAGCGGGCGGCCCGGGTCGGCCAGCTTGGCCGGGTCCAGGTAACGCGCCGCGAAGGCCGCATAGTCGGGGCCATTGCGGCCCACGCCGGCGGCCACGCTGATGCCGGCGCCATTGCCGCGCTGGCCGGGACCGGTGCCGACGATGGAACCGAGGCTGCGCAATTCGGCCTTGTCGGCCATGTACAGGTCGCGCCCGGCGCTCACGCTGAGCTGGCCGGGACCCGCCACATAGAAGGTGCTGTAGCGGATATCGCGCCCGGCGCTGACGACGGAGATGTCATCGGCATGGCGGTGCACGAACAGATTGCCGCGCGCCGACGAGCTGCCGGTGACGACCGGCTTGTCCGGATAGTCCGGCCGGCCGACAAAGCCCTGGCTGGTCCATCCGGCCGCGCCGTCCGGCACGTCTTCGACGCTGCCGAGCGGCGTGCCCGAATTGACGATGTCGCGCCCGGCGCGCACGGCCACGGCGCCACCGCCCTCGTACCACACACCCAGCGGACCCGCTTCTCCCTTCAGCGTAGCCCGGTACACGATGCCGCCCGTGCGCAGGCCGACGATGTCGCCGCTGTTGGCATAGAAATGCGCGGGCAGCTGGCCCACGGGCACATAGTCCGACACCGTCGGTGCCGTCATGCTGAACAGCGGATAGGTCTGTGCATCGCCGCCGGCGCCATTGGCATTCCCGGCAAACGACTTCAACGGCGAAGGCGCCAGCGCATTCGTGCTGACGTTATGCAAGGGCAACAGGCCGAACCAGACCTTGTCCAGCGCCCCGACGAAGCCCGGATTGAACGGGTTCGGCAAGAGGCGCGGGTCGGCGCCCGATGGCGTGATCGGATAGCCGGCCGCATGGATGGAATCGGCGGCCAGCATTTCCAGCTGGCCCGTGCCCGTCTTGACGAATTGCGGCGCCACCGGCGACGGCGCCAGGATCACGCCGTTTTGCGGCATGTCGACCTTGCCGCCCTCGCCCAACCTGCCCAGGCTGGCATTGCCGTAGTACAAGCTGCCGCTGGCAGCCACGGCGCGCAGCACGGACGGCATGACGAAACGTCCGTCCGAGGGCGCATGGTTGTTGCCCGTCAGCGTATTGATCCAGGCGGACGTCGGCGTCAGGTTGCCGCCGGCGCTGAACAGGTCGATGGCCGTGGCCGGCGTCCACAGCGAGAACCAGCTCCAGCCCTCGCCGGCGCGCTCGACGCCCTGGTAGTTGAACGGCGAACCGTTGCCCAGCTGCTTGACGCGGCCCGCATCGGCCGTGCCGCCCAGCACCAGGTCGCCGCGCGCATCGATGCGCACGCCGCTGTCGCCCGGCACCAGGATCGGGCCGCCGCTGGCAATCGCCGTGCCCGCCGTATAGGTTTCATACGGCCGCGATTCCTTCGGATCGGCACGGTCGAAACGCAGCTCGACGCCGCCCACGGCGCCCGCCTCCATGCGCAGCGCGCCGCGCAGGTTCGTGAAGGTGCTGTTGAGCGTGGGATACTGGCGCTCGAAGCGCGTATCGGCATTCGAGGCATCGCTGTTGCGGTCGAAACTGCGCACCTCGGCAACAGGGTTGAGCCCGCCGCCGATGCGGATGTCGAGGTCGCCGCCGCCCGTCAGCAGCAGCTTGCCGTCCGGCGTCACCCTGCCCGTGCTGCCCACGGCCACGTTCAGGCCCTGGCTGCGCGGCTCGTACTCGCCGCCCGGATCCGCGCGCGAGGTCAGCATGCCGGCATCGCCGCCCGCCTGCAGCAGGACATTGCCGCCACCCAGGGTGCCGATGCCCGTAAAGCCCGACACGGCCGGCTGGCCGGCATACAGCTCGCTGCCGTCGGGACGCGCGACATAGGTGCCGAAGTTGATCCACCATGCCGTCGGCACGCCCGCGCCCGTGCTGCCGCTGCCCTGGCGCCACAGCCAGGTGCCGATGTCGCTGGTATCCTGCTGCCGGCTCAGGACGCCGATGGCGTCCTCGCGGCGCTGCGTGGCGGTGCCCACGGTATCGCCCTTGACGTCGCCCTGGGCGCGCAGCAGCAGGTTGCCGCCGTGCTCCGGATACCAGGCGCGGTACAGGCTCTCGCTGCCGCCATCGACGAAGCGCGTCAGCTTGTTGTCCAGGGTGCCGAGCAACTGGCCCTTGGCATTGACGCCGCGCGGCAGGTTGAACAGATCCTTGCCATCGACCAGCGGCGAGGCCGACTGCGTGCCCGCCGTGTAGACGCCGTACAGCGAACGCATGTCGAAATCGCCGGCGGCCAGCAGGTCGAGATCGCCCGTGCCCGTGCGCAGCACGCTGAACAGGGGCTGGCGCGCCGGCTCCACGGTGGTCACCGTCTCGGGTGGCGTGCCGTCGGCAATCTTGACCACCAGATTGGCGTAGTATTCCAGCATGAATTGCTCGCCACCCCAGTCATCGACGTTGACCTCGCCTTCCGGAAATCCCATCTCGATGGCTTCTGCGCTGTAGATATATTTGCCCGGCAAGCCCGTGCCCGGCTTGATCGACGTCCTTTCCCCCATGCCGTAATGCGTATCGGCCAGCATCAGATGCGCGTCCTTCGCATGCGGCCGCAGCGCGCGCGTGTCGGCCGCGGCCGTATCGGCGCCACCCACCAGGCGCAGCGACCACGCTTGCGAACCCTGGGCCAGCATGGGCGCCAGCGCCAGGTTGCGGCCCTGGCCACCGGTGCCGCCCACTGGGCGCAGCGCCACCATGGCCGCGTCGTCAGGCAGCTTGACCATGGTGCCGGCGGGCAGCACGCTGCCCTTGTCCAGCGCCAGCGCGGAAGCCAGCACCACGCCGTTGACGGGATTCCATTCATCGCCCAGGTCCCACGGCTTGCCTTCCGGGAAGGGCAAGGCCACATTCGCGGGCCACACCATGGCCGCCACCTTGGCCGCGCCAGGCAGGCGCAGGCCGGGATCGAGCTGCATGCCGCTCGATAAGGTCAGCGCCTTCTGCAAGACCGTGCCGGCCGCGTACAGCACGCTGCCATCGACGTTGCGCACAGCGCCGCCCAGCACGCTACCGGCCGGCAAGTTCAACTCCGCCGTCAAGGTGGCGCGCGCCGCCAGCAAGGTGCCGCCGCGCAACTGCATCGGCTTCATCGGCACGGCGAAATTGAGGCTCGTGCCCGATTTGAAATACGTGTCCTCGGCCAGGGTCACCAGGCCCCCTTGCGGCACGACGACATCGCCGCCCCACGGCAGGCGGCCCTTCACCAGTTGCCAGCCCTGGTCGTCCGACGTGACGGGCAAGCTGCGGGTATCGAAGCCATCCGTGATACTGCCAAAGACGCTGAGCTTGCCGCCGGCGCGCACGACCAGCGCGCCCGCTTCGCCCGAGCCGTACACGCCGCTCAGGCGCGCCAGCGGATTGACGCCGTCGTAGCGGTGGCCGGACAGGTCGATGTCGCCATCGATATGCAGGTCGCCGTCCGCCGTGGCGCTGACGATCTCGACGCCGGGACGCAAATGGAAGGCGTTGGCGTCGCCGCGCAAGCCGCGCAGCTTGCTGTTCATCAAGTTGCCGTTCGCCAGCGCGTGTCGCATGAAATCCTGGCTGTCCGCGTGCTTCTCGTCCAGGTAAGCCTGGTCGATGCTCTGGTAGTTGCGGCCGTCCGCATCCTTGCCGGCGCCGGCCGGTGCATCCTTGTATTGCCAGAAGGCGTTCACGTGGATGTTGCGCGCACCGGCGATGTTCAGCGCGCCGGCCGCATCGATGTCGATATCGTCGCCCGTGGCGCCGCCCAGGCGGCGCGCGTTCAAGTCGATGCTGCCGTAGTTGCCGCCTTGCGCTGCCTCGCCGCTGCGCAGGTCGAACCGCGCGCCGCCTTCCAGGGTCAGGCGTCCGCCAGCCGACGCGAGTTCGATCACGGCGCGGTTCGGCGCCTCGATCGCCTGTCCGTAGCTGTCCGTGCGCAGCACCGTGCCATGCGCGTCGAGCACGGCGCCGGACTGGATGGTGACGCCGTCGCGGCCGGCCAGGCGGATGCTGCCCACCTGTTCGCCGCTGGCGTCGATGCGGCCGTTCACCGTCAGCGCGCCGCCATCGACGGACACGCTCACTTCGCGCGCCTTGACCTCGTCGCCGATAACCAGGTCGCCCTGCTTGAGCTGGAAGCTGCGGCTGCCGTACACCTTGCCCGTGTTCATGCGCTGGTTCAGGCCGGCGAAGTCGCCGATCCGCTGGGCGCGGATCTCCACGCCGCCGGCCGCGTACGGCACCAGGGTGCCGCCCGCGTCATAACGGCCGCTGGCGCCGCCCAGCAAGCTGCCGCGCAAGTCGGCCGTGCCCGCCGCGTCGCCCGTGGCGATCACGCTCAGCTTGCCGGCGCGGTTGTTCACGGCCGACAGGTCGATCACGGAGGCGGCCGCCTGGCGCACGTCGCCTGCGCGGCTGTCGAGGATCACGTCGCCGCCCCAGCTGTATTTGCTGGTGTCGTAGAAATCGATCTTGCGACCCGCCAGGTCCAGCTTGGCCTTGTCGCCCAGCAGCACATCGCGCTCGGCCGACAGCGTCAATTTTCCGCTTGGCAAGACCACCGACGTATCCACGCTGACATTGTTGCCGCTGAGTGCCACTTCGGCGCCCAGGGCGCCGGCCAGCGCCGCATTCGTCGGCGTGGCGGCGGCAGCGCCTGCCGGCGCGCTCACCTTCAGGTCGCCGCCCGCCGTGATGCGGTTGATGGAACCGGCCGCGCCCGTCAGCAGCGGCGTGTTGATCACGACGTCGCCGCCGCTGTAGCGGTAGCCATTGATGGCTGTGTCCCACGCGCCCTGCGACTGGTAGACGGACAGGCTGCCCTTGTTGTTCGCCGTGACCTGCTCGCTGGCGTTCAGCGCCACCTGGCCGAAGCCCAGTATCAAACGGTCGAGGTTATGGATGGTGTCGGGACGGCTGTCCGGCGTGAAGCCGAACTCGATGCGCTTGGCATCGACCTGCAGGCGGCCGCTGCCCGTGCCGGGGCCCGCCGTGACGACGGCGCCGGGCGCATTCGTCGCCCCCTGCCACACGAGGGTGTCCGTGTGGATGCGCGCCAGCGCATCCGCGCCGCCATAGCCGTAGATGGCGGGCGTATTGAGCACCAGGCGCGACAGCGACGACTTGCCCGTGGCCGCATCGATGGTCGACAGCTGCGTCGAGTCATAGAAGTTGAAGGAATTGCGCGCCGTCAAGCCCAGGCTTTCCAGTGCCGGTGCGCCCGTGCTGGTATCGCCGCGCAGCAGGCGGTCGAGCACGCCCTGGTTCAGCGCCAGGCCATCGGGCAGGGCGCCACGGGCGCTGGCGTCCGCCAGCGAGGCTTCGCTGCCGATATTGATCGAGCCCATCGCCAGCACCAGGTTGCGCGTGCCGTAGCGCACGTTGTCGCGCAGGGTAAACGCGCGCTCCGTCACGGCGGCGATGGTGCCTTCCGAATACAGCGCGGTGCTGCCGCCGCAAACGCCATTGACCTTGGCGCAGGCGCCGATGTCGATGATGCCGGGGCCATACGATTCGGACGGCGCGCGCGCGGCCGGCAGCATGTCCAGCCAGCCGTTCGAGACGGCCAGCACGCTGCCCATCGGCTGGTAGACATAGCCGTCGCGCGAGTCCCAGGCCGCCTTGCCACGGCCCAGCGTATTGATGCCGGAACCCTGCTCGAGGATGATGCCGTCGTTTTTTTTCGTCGTCACCAGGAACACTTCGGCCGCCTTCAGCACGGCGCCGTCGCGCAGCACGATGCCGCCCGCCGATTCGTTGATGGCAGCGATATTCGCACGCTGGTTGCTGCCCGTGGCGAAATCGCTGTAAGTCACGCGCGGCAAGCCGCCGATGCCCACGCGCTGGGCGCCAAAGGCGTTGATCTGCGAAGCGTGCACGGAGACGCCATCGAAGTCGGCCAGCGCCGACGTGCCGTCGGCCAGCACTTGATAGCGGGTCGACGCATGGCCGCCCGTCCCCAGCAGCAGGGAGCCGCCAAAGCCGCCCTCGGCCGGCGCGTACAGGGCGCTGCCATCCATCATCAATGGCGTATGGTTATCCTCGACGCCGTGCAGGGACGGGGCGATCAGCTGCAGCCGCACGGCCTTGGCGTCGCGTTCGAGCATGGCGCGCGGCACGCCGTCGCGCGTGGCTTGCGCCATGGCAAAGGCGGCATAGCCCGTTTCATTGTATTGCGAATAGCTGCGCAGCACGTCGGCCGGCGTCAGGATGACCTGGCCCGGCACGGCGTCGCGGATGGCCGTGCCGGCGATGCCCGTCTGCGCCGCCGTGGCATACGAACCGTTGCGCATGGCCACGGTGCCGCCCGCCTCGACGGCGCCGGCCAGGCCATTCAATTCCACACGGAAAGCGCCCGGCAGCAGGGCGAAATTCGATGGCAGCAGCGTGTAGGTGCCGGCCGCCAGGCCGGGCACGCCCGCGCCTATGGTGATCTGGCGTCCCACGGCCGGCTTGCCCGCGCCCTGCTCGGCCATCAGCGGCGCCACGTCCGGCTGCACGCCGGGAATGATGGCGTACACGGGGTTGGTACTCAGGCCGGGCAAGGTGAAGCCGCCGTTCGGCTTCATCTGCACCAGCGGATTGAGGCGCGCATCGGTGGAGCCGCCCCGTCCTGCCAGGAAGGCCGCGCCCGTCAAGGTGCCGCCGCCCGACAGGTCGAGCACGGCGCCGGCTTGCACATCGACGGCGGCGCCCGTCAAGGCGATCTCGGGGCCGTTGCCCACGCCCTTGAACACGACGTCGTTGCCGTCATACAGGTAGCTGAGGCCATCGAGCGTGCCGCCGTACGGCATGGTCAAGCCTTTCGCACTGACGGAGGTGATACTGCCCGGCAGCAGGTTGACATGGCCCGTATAGGCTTCATAGCCTTCGGCGCCCAAGTTGATCTGCCCCAGCGGTGCGCGCAGCACGCCGCGCTGGTTGATCGTGGGCGCAACCAGGCTCAGACTGCCAAAGACGGAAAAAGGTTGATTCGGCGTCGCGCTGCCGGCGCTGCGCTCGATATTCAGGGTGCGCAGCGGATCGAGCGTGACGCGCACGATGCCGTATTCGTCGACGCGGCTGCTCTGGCCCACGGTGACCATGCCGCTGTCGCCCATGGCCGGGTAGATTTGCGCCGCGGCCAGGGTGGCATTGCCCGGCTGGTACAGGGCGGCGTTGTTCGACAGGCGCATATCGCCACGGCTGTTGAGGGTCAGCTGTTCGAAGGCATCGCGTTCGACCGCCAGCGGCTTGCCGCTGCTCTGCACGATCTCGCCGCGCGTGCCCATGTTGACCTCGCCCACGAGATCGAACATGCCCGCGTCGATCTGCAGCAGGGAAGCGTCGGCCACCAGCGGCACGCCCAGCATGCCGCGCCCTTTGCCCAGGTTTTTCGACCCCTTGACGGCATTGGGCACGATGAAGTTATCCTTTTGCGCGCGCGTGGCCGTTCCCAGCCGCACATACGGCGCCGCCAGGTGCACCTGGCTGGCAAGGCTGTGCAGCTTCTCCTGGCCATCCGCCTCCGGCTGCTGCGGCTGCTGCGCCAGGCCCAGCGACGTGGCGCTCAGGCGCAGGCTCTGGCCCAGCGCCAGGTTGACGTCGCCATCCATGCTGAGCATGCCGTTGACATGCAGCGCCAGGTTGTCGAAACCGCCGGCCTGCACGCGGTCGGCTCCCAGGCGCGCACTGCCGTAACGCAAGGCCTCGTCCTGCTGGCCGGCGCGCAAGTCGGCCGGCAAGGCGCTGTCGCCCTGTACCTGGGCCAGCACGAATTCGCGCGGCACCCGCACCACATTGTCGACGGCGCCACCTTGCAGCGTCTGGCGGTCCACCTGGCCATAATTGGGCGCATCCAGCGCCAGCGCCAGGGTGCCGCCGGCCGCGCCGGCGCCACCGGCCGCCGCGCGCAACGTGCCGTCGGCAAAGATGCCGTTATACGAACTGAGCGAAATCAAACCGCCGCTGCCGGCCACGTTGACGGCGCCCTGGTTCGGCAAGTCGAGGGTGGCGGCCGCGCCGCTGGCGTCGAGCAGGGCGCCCGGACGCACGACGACAAAGGCGTCGGCCGCGTCGACGCTGGCGGCGTCGGCCTTGTAGCGGGCGCCGATTTCGATGCTGCCGCCCTTGTCGGCGCGGCCATAGCGGCCGCCGCGCATGTCGGTGGCGACGGTGGCGCGGCCGGCCACGTCGAGCACGGCATGCTCGCCGATCCAGATCGAGGTGGCTTGTCCCTTGCCGTTCGGCACATCCGCATCGCTGCCCGTGCCAAACGTCCCCGGCAGCACGGCGATCTTGCCGCCCCAGGCGTCGAGCCGGCCGTCGATGCTGACCTGGCCATTGCCCGTCAGGCCGATCTGGCGGCCCGGATCGACCTTGATGACGGCGCCTTCCTGCACCGCCAGGCTCCCCTTCACGTACGGGCTGCCGGCCGTCAGCGCCAGGTCGGCGCCGGCACGCTGCGTCAAACGGCCCTTGCGCGCATCTTCCTGGTACAGCTCCGGCGTCCACACTTCCAGCGCGGCGCCCGGATCGGTGCCGCCCGCCACCGTATGGCCGGTGGCGGGATTGAAGCGCAGCACGGGCATCGTGACGTCGATATGCGCATCCTTCACCACCACGACGCCGTCGCGGCCCGTGACGGCGTAGTCGGCAAAGCCGCTCTGGAACAGGCTGGCATCGAGCGCCAGCAAGGGCTGGACGGCAACGTCGCGTCCCAGCGCGATACCGGACGGCAGCAGCTGGCCACGCGGCGCGACCAGCGCTTCGGCAGCGATGCTGCCGGCCGCATACTGCGTCGTCATCGGCAGGATGGGCAAGCCGTTCGGGAAGGCCACCGCCGAGACGACGAAGCCGGCATTCAAGCCGTTGATCGACGTCAACACGCTACCGGCGGGAACGATGCTGCCGCTGCCGAGATACGTCGTGCCGTTGACAACGACCTGCGCGCCCTGCGGCACCACCATGGCGGCCCCCAGGACCAGCGGTTTCTGCGCCGACACGTCCACCGTCACGGCTTGGCTCAAGGTCTGGCCCGGCTTGATGAGGCTGGTGCTGAGCGCGAAATCGAAGGGGATCTTCTCGCCCTTGGCAATCGGGAATGCATCGACGAGGCGCAGGCCGACGGGGGCGCTGGCGCCCGCCTGCAGCACGTCGCCGCCGTCGAACAGCTTGCCGCCGAGGCTGACGGCGACGCCGCTGTCGATCACCAGGCGACCGCCGCCCTTCACGCCATGGCCGCGCAGCTCGCCATCGAGCTTGAGTAAGGCGCCCGTCGGCGTTTTTTCGCGCGGCAAATCGACGGCCAGGGTGATGTCGCCGCCACGGCCGCCCTGCAGGCTGCCATTGCTCATCAGGGCGGCGCCGGACGAAACGTCGATGACGCTGCCACCGGCGAGTTCGATGCCGCCGGAGCTCTTCAGGCTGACCTTGCCGCCATTCACATACGGCAAACCGCTGCTGGCGGCCGGGTCCAGTTCCAGGTTGCTCCACACGCCGCGCGCGTCGAGGCGCACGCCGGGCGCCACGCGCACGCCGGCCGGGCCCGCTGGGCGGCTGTCCGGCGACACGGGCACATCCATCCACACGGCGCCCGCGTTGGCCAGGTAGCGCGACACCATATTGCCGGCAGAGATGCTGCCGCTGCGCGCACTGACGTTGGCCTTGATGGCCACGTCGGTGGCGTGCAGGGCGATGTCGCCGCCATCGGCCACGCGCACGTCGGCGTTGACGTCGAGCTTGTCGTAGGCATGGATAGTCAGCGCGCCCAGTTCCAGCCCGTTGAGCCAGTCCGCGTCGAGCTGCAGGCTGGCGCGGCGCGCGGCCGGCAAGGCCTCGTCCAGCAGCTGGCCATCGGCGATGGCGGCCACCTTGCCGATCTCGACCTTTTCCAGCACGGCTTGCGGGCTGTCGCGCAACTGGCCCGTCTTCGTATCGAAGACGGGCGTCATTTTGCCGACGATCAATTGACCGGCGCGTGCCGCCGATGTCTGCGCCTGCCGGTAGCCATCCATGCCTTCATCGCGCTTGCGCTGCTGGCGCTCACCCTGGAACACGGCCGTGTCGATATCGCCTTCCAGCACGGCCGCGCCCGTGGAAACGATCAGACGGCCCGCATCGCGGCCCACCGTATAGCCGTTTTCCAAGCGTTCGCGCGGGCCGATCAAGGCATTCGCATGGGTTTCCGTCGTGTTCGCGCCCCAGCGCGCATGCGTGCTTTCATGGCCGCGATACAAGCCCGTGTACAGATTGTCGCCGGGGGCAGTGCTCAGTTTGTACATCGCGCCATCGGCGCCCTTCAGCCACGTCTGCTTGACCATGCCCGTCTGCACATCCAGCGAACCGCCGGCGATATTGATGCGCGAACCGGCCTGCGTCACGACTTCGCCGCCGCCGAAGGCCACGGTGCCGCCCTGGGCCGCCCATTCGCCGATGCCGTGGCCGCTCGTATTGAGGTAGCCGCTCACTTCCAGCAAGCCGCCGGCCGTGTACCAGCGGTCCGTGGCATAGCCGTTGGTGCCGGCCGGCACCAGCACCAGGTCGCGGCGGTCGACCCACACATCGCTGTTGTTCAGGTACTTGGCGTCGCGGCTGCCGGGCGCGTCGCGCTGCTCGTTGCCCTGCACGTTGATCAGCACATTGTTGCTGCTCATGGCGACCTTCACGCCGACGGCGCCGGAAACGTCGATGGCGGCGTCGCGCGCCACATGGCTGCGGCGGGCCGCATCGACCAGCACCTGGCCGCCCGTGGCCAGGGTCAGCGAATCGCCTTCGAACTCGACGTTGCCAGCCGAAGCGATGCGCACCAGCGACTGGTCGCGCCGGTCCGCGATGCCTTCCGTGCTCTTGCCCGCATCTTTCAGCAGGGCATCGCGCTGCACGTCGAGCGCCGTGGCGCCGTTGTCGTCGATGACGATGGCGCTGACGCTGCCGCGCGCCAGGGTGACGTCGGCGTTCTCGCCCGCCGCCGCCAGGTGGATGGTGCCGCGTCCGTTGACATTCGTGCTCGACAGCAATACGCCATCCTGGCGCACGCGATTGCCGCTCAGCGTGATGTCGCCGCTGGCCGACTCGATCACGCCGTTGTTGACGACGGTGCCGGCGCTGCTGCCGGCCGTGCGCAGCATCTCGACTTCATTGCCGCGCGTGCTCGAATACTGGTTCTTGTCCGTGCCCATGCCCTGGCGCACGACGATGGCGTCGCCGGCCGCTAGGGTCGTCTGGCCATTCGGCGTGGTGATGGCGCCCGCATTCTCGACGGCACGCCCGGCCAGCAGCACATAGCCGCCGCCTTCCGTCACCGTTTGCGGCTTGCGCGTGTCGATGCGCGCGCCGGCGGCGACGACAACATCGGCATCGGCCTTGCCATGCGTAAAGGCATTCTGGCCCAGCACCAGGTCATTCGCGAAGGTCGGCACGGCGCCCGCGCCCTGCGCCTTGCCGTACAGGCCGCTCTTGAACTGGCTGTCGCTCATGCCCATGGCGGCGGCGGCCAGGTTGCGCGTATCGACCTGGCTGCTGCCCGTAAACACGATGCCATTGCGGTTGACGATCATCACCGTGCCGTCGGCCTTGATCTGGCCCTGGATCTGGCTCGGGCGCGCCAGCGGATCATTGACGCGGTTCAATACGGACCAGTTCGATTTCTGCTCGAATTGCAAGGTGGTGTTCTTGCCGACGTTAAAGCTTTCCCAGTTCAGTATCGCCTTGTCGTCCGTCTGCACGACCTTCACGACGCTCTTGCCGTCGGCCTGGGTCTGCACGGGCGCCTGGGCATTGAGCCAGCCCGCCGTCAGGCTGTTGCTGTCGACCTGCAAGCCGCCCTTGACCAGGCCGTCCGGTGCGCCGCCGGCCGCCAGCGCGGCCTGGCGCGCGGCGGCCTGCACCGCCTGCTCGGCGGCGATGCCGCGCGCAGCCAGCAAGAGGTTGTTCAACGATTGCTGCAGCTTGCCTTCCGCCTTCTGCTGCTGGGCCTGGGGATTGTTCAGCAAGGCGGCCGGCTGGCTATTCGGCAAGCGTCCCGTGACGGTGGCCGCGCCCTGCTGCGCACCCTTGCCGGCGAACCAGGCGCCGCTGAACGGCTGCTGCGCCTGCGCGCCGCCGGCCTGCAGCAGCATGGCGATCGCCAGTGCCAGCGGTTTCAATCGCACCGGGTGCTGCTTCTGGCGGTCCGCCGTGGCGGAGGAGGATGCGTGTTTCGTGACCGACTTGCTTCGCTGCATGGCGACATTCCCTTTTCATGTTCCGTTGCTGACCGATATCGCGAGTCGGCGCGCGGCACGCACGGGGGCGGGCGGCAGGCACTGTTTCGCGGCTTCCAGCAGCATTGACAGGGGACAAGGTCCGGGACTGCAAAAGGTCATGAAAATGTCATAAATGGCGCAGTGCCTTGGCGCGCCGCCCTGACACGACGCCAGCACGGCCAGGCACTAGCCAAACAGCACGATGCCGCCAGGCAAGCGCGTCACGCGCGCGCCATACGCATCCTGGATCAGGGCGATCACATCGTCGAGGCGGTCGAGCGAGAAACTGGCTTGCACGCGGGTCTTGCCCAGCGCATCGCCGTTCAAGATGAGCTTGCCGGGACGGTAGCGGTTGACTTCGGCCACCACCTCGGCCAGCGTGCTTTGTTTGAACACCAGCAGGCGCTGACGCCAGGCGCTGACGTCGCCGCCATTCACGGCGCGCGCGATGCCGAAATGCTCGGGCCGGTAGCGCAACTGCTCGCCGGCGGCCAGTTCCGCGTCGTTACCGCCCTGCACCACACGCAGCCGGCCCGCCAGGCATGTCACGCACACTTCCTGGCCGAACAGCCGGATATTGAAGCGCGCGCTGCCGGCCGACACCGTGCCGTCGCCGGCCTGCACGCGCACGCGCGCCGCGCCGCGTGAACCTGCCTGGAATTCGGCCTCGCCGGCCAGCAATACCAGCGCCGCCGCCCCATCGTGCAGGGGCGCCGCGTCGAGGCGCGTCTGCGTATTCATTTGCACCAGCACGCCGCCGTCCAGCGCCAGCGCGCGCTGCTCGCCCGTGCCGGTGGCGTAATCGGCGCCCAGGCCCGCCACGGCTGGCCACAGGTCTGTGGGCGGGCGCAGCACCAGCACGCCCAGCGAGGCGGCCACGGCGCCGCCGAGCCAGGCGCGCCGCGCCGTATTCACCGGCTGCTGCGCCCGCTTGACGGCGCGCGCGGCCGGCGCCATGGCGCCCCACACGGCGCGCGCCTCGGCAAACGCCGTCGCATGCGCGCGGCTGCGCGCGCACCAGTGGCGAAACACTTGCGCGTCGCGCTCGCTGACCTGGCCCGATGCCAGACGCACCACCCAAGCCTGCGCTTCCTTCTGGATGACACCCATGTCGTCTTCCGCTTGTTCAATCATGATGTTTAGACGTTTTTCCCGCGCCGGGACCGAAGCGTTGAATGAAATCGCGTCCCATGCGCTCGCAGCAATGTTCGAGTCCGGCGCGCAATTCCTTCTCCACCGTGCGGGCGGAAATGCCGAAACGCTCGGCGATGTCGCGGTGCGGCAACTGGTCGACGCGGGCGGCGATGACGATGGCGCGCCGGCGTTTCGGCAATTCCTGCAGGGCCCGCTCCAGTTCTTCGAGCTCGGCGCGCGCGCTGAAGGTGCGGGCCGGGTCGGCCAACTCATCGGCCATCTCGTACAACTCGTCGATATCGGGCAGGCTGAGCAGGCGCGCGTTGTCGCGGCGTTGATCTTCCGCAATGTTGATGGCGATGCGCATCAGATACGCGGATGGATAGCTGATCGCTTCGGGCGCGTTCATCCGCTCCACCCGCAAATACGTCTCGTGCAGCGCGTCATTGGCCAGGTCTTCCGAGCCCAGGCGGCGCTGCAGGTGGCGGCGAAACTGGCCGTAGCGCTCGAGGAACAGCTTGCGCAAGGTAGCTTTCAGCAAATCCGACATGCTCAGGACGCCCCGGCCAGCGACAGATACGGCGCGCAATCGGCAGCGGGATCGGGCCGCGGCGTCAGCAATATCGTCAGCGGCTGCGGCAGGTTCGCCGGCGGCGCGCCATCCATCAGCAGGCTGCGCAGGCGCTGCAGCACGGCGCGGTCGCGCTGCGCCACGCCGCTCGCTTCGAGCACATGCACGGCGCGCACCTTGCCCCGCTCATCAAGCCACAGCTGGAAGGCCAGGCGGTAGCGGCCGAAGGCATCCGGATGCAAGCGGCACAGGGCGCGCGTGAGCGAGCGCTGCAGCACGGCCGCATACGCCTGCAGGGCCAGGCCGGCGGGGGCGGCCTCAGGCAATGGGGGCGCCGCCGGCGCTGCGGCGGGCAGCGCCAGCAAGGTAAACGCATTGCTGCCGCTGAAACGCACGCCCAGCTGCGTGCCCACCAGCAAGCGCTGCAGCGCTTCGGCCGGCGTGTAGTCGCCGCGCACGGGCGCCGCCATGCGCCCCGCCGCCAGGTCGCTGCTGACCAGCACGGAATAGCCGGTGATTTCGCCAAATGCCACCAGGGCCGCGTCCAGTGGCTGCGCGGGCAAGTCGAAGCGCACGCTGGCCTGCGCGCCGGCGTCGCTGCCGTCAGCGCCGGCGGCTGGCCGCACGAATGTCATCAATGTCATCAGCAAACAGGCCGACAGGGCCAGGGCATTGCCCGTTGCGGTGCGACGGTGGGTGCGTGTCATTTTCCAGGAACATCAACGAAAAGCCTGCTTGTGGAGTGTCTTAACTGCAATGTTGCCTGCAGAATGGCAAGATAGTAGCTTCGCAACATGACAACTGCATGACATGGCGCACGCCCGCATGGCGGCCTGTGTCATCGTTGCGACACATGGACTTGCTATGCTGGCGGCGTATTGAATCGTTCATTAATCGCCCATTCACCGTTCCGGGAGCCAGCATGGCACGCCTGTTCTTGACCGTACTACTGGCTTGCGCCACCGTGCCCGCGCAGGCGGACGAGCACACCGTCGTCGTGCAGGCGGCCGCGCCCGAGAAGGGCTGCGTGGAGGTGGAAGTGAACGGCAAGCGCGAACAATCCATGTCTTGCCTGAGCGAAAAATTGCTGCCACCACACAGTGCCAAGTCGCAACGTCCGCCCACGCTATCGGGGGCGGAAAGCAATCTGCAGCGGCCGTCTAACCAGCTGGGCCTGTACAACCGCGCCGCGCTGGAGCACCGCATGGGCAATGCCTTCGGCAAATCCGTCACGCCGCAGCGACCGCCAGCGCCAGCGCCCGCCAGCCCGCTGCTGCCGCCGAGCTAGGCGTGTTGTCAACGCACAGTCCATTTGCGCTGTCAAGATTGCGCAATCGCGCCGATTGCGTATCATTCCAGGCTTGATCGCTCTGGAAACAACCATGCTGCCCACTATCGAACAACGCCTTGCCCTTGAACTTGCCGCCAAACCGGTGCAGGTTGCCGCCGCCATCGAACTGCTCGACGAAGGCGCCACCGTGCCCTTCATCGCCCGTTACCGCAAGGAAGCGACCGGCGGCCTCGACGATATCCAGCTGCGCCTGCTCGAAGAGCGCTTGCGCTACCTGCGCGAGCTGGAAGAGCGGCGCGCCGCCATCGTCGCCTCGATCACGGAACAGAACAAGATGACGCCCGCGCTGCTCGACGCCGTCATGCACGCGGAAGACAAGACGCGCCTGGAAGATTTGTACCTGCCGTACAAGCAGAAGCGCCGCACGAAGGCGCAGATCGCCATCGAAGCGGGCCTGATGCCGCTGGCCGACGGCTTGCTGGACAATCCGGAACTGACGCCGGAAATGGAAGCGGGCAAGTTCCTGCGCGATGCGTTTACTAGTGCCGACGGCAACAACCCCGGCGTGGCCGACACCAAGGCGGCCCTCGACGGCGCGCGCCAGATCCTGATGGAGCGTTTCGCCGAAGACGCGACCCTGCTGCAAACCTTGCGCGAATACGTGCAGGAACATGGCATCGTCGAATCGAAAGTGGTGGAAGGCAAGCAGGACGAAGGCGAAAAATTCGCCGATTACTTCGATTACTCGGAAACCATTGCCACAGTCCCTTCGCACCGCGCGCTGGCGCTGCTGCGCGGCCGCCGCGAAGGCATCCTCGACGTCACCCTGCGCCTGGACACGGAAGCGGAAAAACCGAAATGGGATGCGCCGCATAATCCATGCGAAGGCCGCATCGCCGCCCGCTTCGGCATCAAGCAATTGGGACGCCCGGCCGACAAATGGCTGGCCGACACGGCGCGCTGGACCTGGCGCGTGAAAAGCTTCATGCACCTGGAAACGGAATTGATGGGCGCGCTGCGCGAACGCTCGGAACTGGACGCCATCAACGTCTTTGCCACCAATTTGAAAGCGCTGCTGCTGGCCGCGCCGGCCGGCCAGCGCGCCACCATGGGCCTCGATCCTGGCCTGCGCACGGGCGTCAAGGTGGCCGTGGTCGACGCCACCGGCAAGGTCGTCGACACGGCCGTGATCTACCCGCACCAGCCGAAGAACGACTGGGATGGCTCGCTGCACACCCTGGGCCGTCTGGCCGCCAAGCACAATGTATCGCTCATTTCCATCGGCAACGGTACCGCCTCGCGCGAAACGGACAAGCTGGCGCAGGACTTGATCAAGCAGCACCCGGAAGCGAAGATGACGAAGATCGTCGTCTCGGAAGCGGGCGCGTCGGTGTACTCGGCGTCCGAATTCGCCTCGAAGGAATTGCCGGACATGGATGTGTCCTTGCGCGGCGCCGTGTCGATCGCGCGCCGCCTGCAAGACCCGCTGGCCGAGCTGGTCAAGATCGACCCGAAATCGATCGGCGTCGGCCAATACCAGCATGACGTGAGTCAAAGCCAGCTGGCCCGTTCGCTCGATGCCGTGGTGGAAGATTGCGTAAACGCCGTGGGCGTGGACGTGAATACGGCCTCGGCGCCGCTGCTGGCGCGCGTCTCCGGCCTGTCGGCCAGCGTGGCGCAAAGCATCGTCACCTACCGCGACATGAAGGGCGCGTTCACTTCGCGCGCGGCCTTGAAGGCCGTGCCGCGCCTGGGCGACAAGACGTACGAGCAGGCGGCCGGCTTCCTGCGCGTGATGGGCGGCGAAAACCCGCTCGACGCGTCCGCCGTCCACCCGGAATCGTACCCGCTGGTGGAAAAAATCCTGGCCGACATCAAGAAGGACATCAAGGCCGTCATCGGCGAAACGGCGCTGCTGAAAACCTTGAGCCCGGCAAAATACGCGGATGACACCTTCGGCGTGCCGACCATCTCCGATATCCTGAAAGAGCTGGAAAAGCCGGGCCGCGACCCGCGTCCGGAATTCACGACGGCCACCTTCAAGGAAGGCGTGGAAGAGATCCGCGACCTGCGTCCCGACATGATCCTCGAGGGCGTGGTCACCAACGTGGCCGCCTTTGGCGCCTTCGTCGACATCGGCGTGCACCAGGATGGCCTCGTGCACATCTCGGCCCTGTCGAACACCTTCGTGAAAGACCCGCACACGGTGGTGAAGGCGGGCCAGGTCGTGCGCGTGAAGGTGCTGGAAGTCGATGAAAAGCGCAAGCGCATCGCCCTGACCATGCGCCTGACGGACAGCGCGCCGCAGGCCGGCAGCAAGCCCGAGCAGCGTGGCGACCGCAACGACCGCCGCAGCATGGCGCAGCACCAGTCGCAGTCGCGCAACGCACCCGAGCCGGCCGGCAGCATGGCCGCCGCGTTCGCCAAGCTGCGCGGTTAAGTCCATGGCCGCCGGGCATGACCTTGTCATCCTGGCGGTGGATGCCGCCAGCCTGGATGCCCGGCTGCTGCTCGATGAATTATCGGCAGCATTGCTGCGCATCAATGGCGACAGCGGCCGTTCCTCGTTCGATATCGAAGCGGCAACGCCGCGCGGCGGCTTTTATCTGGCCCGCGATGCGACCGGAGAATTGCTGGGCTGCGCCGCCCTGCGGCCGCTGGGCGAGCCAGACAGCGCCATAGGCGAACTCAAGCGCATGTATGCGCGCCCGGGCGCCGCTGGCGTGGGCGCGGCCCTGCTGGCCCATGTGGAAGCGCAGGCGCGCCGGCACGGCTATGCGCGGCTGCACCTGTCTACCCGCGTGGCCAATGCCCGCGCCGTGGCGTTTTATGCGAAACACGGTTATGCGCCTGTCGCTGCCTGGGGCAAATACGTGGGCGCGGCGCAATCGACGTGCCTGGGCAAGCCCGTATAGGCATCAGCGTGGCTGACTTGCCCGATTTATGACCTGAGCGCATACCCGTGGCGGCGTTTTCTTATAAAATGACGCCATCTATTTATTTACCCATCAGAGGCAGCTATGAGCGACGTACAAACCTGGATCAAAGAAACCGTGACGAACACGCCGGTCGTGCTGTTCATGAAGGGCACGGCCCAGTTCCCGCAGTGCGGCTTTTCCGGCCGCGCCATCCAGATCCTGAAAGCGTGCGGCGTGGAAAACATCGCCACCGTCAACGTGCTGGACGACCCGGAAGTACGCCAGGGCATCAAGGATTACTCGAACTGGCCGACCATTCCGCAGCTGTATGTCAAAGGCGAGTTCATCGGTGGTTCCGATATCATGAATGAAATGTTTGAATCGGGCGAACTGAAGTCCCTGCTCGATGCCTGATAGCCAGCAGCAGCGGCCGCGGCGTATCGTCATTGCCATCACGGGCGCCACGGGCGCCGTGTATGGCTTGCGGCTGTTGCAATTGCTCGGCGCCATCCCCGGCGTCGAGACGCACCTGGTGTTGTCGGATGCGGCCGTATTGACCCTGCACCAGGAAACGGGCGTGGGGCGCAAGGACATCGAAGCGCAGGCGCACGTGGTGCACAAGCTGCGCGACATCGGCGCCTCGATCGCCAGCGGTTCGTTCCAGTCCGATGGTATGGTCATCGCACCGTGCTCGATGAAGACCCTGGCGGCCGTGGCCCATGGCTTGTCGGATAATCTGATCACGCGAGCCGCCGATGTGGTGCTCAAGGAGCGCCGGCGCCTGATCCTGATGGTGCGCGAAACGCCGTTCAACCTGGCGCACCTGCGCAATATGACGGCCGTGACGGAAATGGGCGGCATCATCTTCCCCCCATTGCCCAGCTTTTATCACCACCCGCACAGCATTGCGCAAATGGTCGACCATACGGTGGCGCGCGTCATCGACCTGCTCGGCATCGAGCACGGCCTGGCGCCACGGTGGAACGGCCTGAAAGCCCCTGACCAGTCAGCGACAGACTGAAAAACTACGTGGCGGACGACGCACGTCACGCTGCCTGACAAAAGCGTAGCGGGCGGCAGCGGGGCTCGGCGCCCCCTTGTGGCCCAGAAGCGCAACCGTGCTGAAGCACGGTGAGCATCGCCGGCCGCAAAGCGCGACGCACTGCAGCCTTGCTCAGGCATCCACCACTAGCGTTTTTCGAACTGCATGGCACTGGCCTGCTTCAAATCCCTGGCTTCTTCAACCATCCTGCGGTGGGCGATCCGTTTGCGCATCACTTCCGCATGTTGCGCGGCAGTCATGGGAGGCACGGTCATCAAGTCCTTCAGCTGCGCGGTATTGCTGTAGTTACTTTTCATAAGACGGCTCAAGTGCTCGGCTCCGTAGTGGATGAACTGGCTGTTTCTGATGTGATTATGCGCTGGTATTGTCCGCTGCGCCGCCGCAGGCGGGATTATTGTCAAATAATTCCGCTGCAGCGCAACATGCGAGGTCTTATTGTGCGGCAAAATCATGTCTCCAGTATGACTCTGCGCAAATAAAAGAACAGGGGATGCGCCATCGGCGAAAAGCGGATGGCGCCGGCCAGGAAAGGCCTGAAGGCTTACTTTTGGTAGTTGACTCTTACCAGCATGCGAATAAATTCACGCGCGATTTGACGATGATGTTCATCTAATCTTTGCAAATCGGCAATTAATTTCACATCGGCGGACTCAAAACGCGACAAGGCGCTGCCCGCTTCACCATTCGGCGTGGCACTTTCTGGCCCGCCAAAGCGCAACCATTCCGCCGGCACGCCCAGCCATTGGGCAATCATGCGCAATTTCTCTTGCGTGGGAATTGCTTCACCTACTAACCATTTCCTAGCTGCATGCACGGTAATCGGGCGCCCGTCGAAACGGATATTGAATTCCCGGGCCAGTCTGGTCGGGCTGTCTGGAGAATAATGGGCGTTTTTGAGAGCCAACTGAAGTCGCTGGCTGAAGCTTTCGCGTTCGTTAGAAGAATTCATAGGTGTACTATTTCATGTTGTAACATGAAAGTCAGTTTCTTGAATGACCATACAGATTGTTACATTTGAAAATTGCATTAATTAACAATTAACACTCCAGCCTGGCTTTTCCGATGAAAAACTGGGCCGAATTTTCTCTTGTGATCCTGCGTGGCTTCGGGTCAAATTCGCGGCTGGCCTTGATTTTCGCACTGCAGCACGATTCAAAGCCTCGGTTTGGCACTACAACGTACGGTATCGGATAATGCCCGCCTCTACCGATTCGCGCAATGCTCATGTAATACAATTTCTTGTAGACAAAGTTTTCAGAAGCGCCATGTTGTTTCCAATAAAGAAACAATAAGGTCGGCGTTTTCATAGTGAAACGTTGTTTTTTGGTCGTGCATATTGGCATAGCGCAACGTGCAAAAATTTTACTGCCATCGTAGCGAAAAAAATGTCGCCATACCGCCAAGAAAGCTCTTTTTGGTGTCATGTTGGCCACCAACTCTCGATCTTAAGCCCGTTTGTGCGGGAAGAATCAATTTATTTTCAGTAACTGTTGCCTTATTCGCCAAATCACGGCGCCAGCGCCCCCTTTTTTCTTTGTTGCAGCACGGGCAAGGCACGCTACAATAGTATTGACGTTGACGTAAACGGCACTTTGCCGCCCAGCCTGCCTTGCAGCGCACCGACTTTTCTACCGACCACCCATGCAACCATCACCGCCCGCACCAACGACGACCTACACCATTACCGAACTGGCGCGGGAGTTCGACATCACGGCGCGCGCCATCCGTTTCTATGAAGACCAGGGCTTGCTCAGCCCGAAGCGCGAAGGCGCGGGCGGGCGCAGCCGCGTCTACACGCCGCGCGACCGCACGCGACTGAAACTGACCCTGCGCGGCAAGCGCCTGGGCCTGGCACTGTCGGAAATCAAGAGCCTGGTCGACATGTATGAGTCGCCGAAGGACACGCGCGCGCAGATGGACCGCTTCCTCGGCGTGCTGGCGCAGCATCGCCAGACCCTGGAGCAGCAGCGCATCGACATCGAAATGGCGCTGGCGGAAATCAGTTCGCACGAGGAAGCCTGTGCGCGCATGCTGGCGGACTTGAACGATGGCAAGGTGGCCACGCTGTAAGACATGGGCGCAAGCTGGCCCGTGCCGCTTGACGCGCTTCACTTTACGTTTACGTAAACGTCACAACTGAGTATCATAGCTTCCACGACCCGGCATCCATGACCGCCACACCATAACGAAGATTACGAGGACGACATGCTCCATCTCCCAGGCTTGACCTTTGACCACGGCGACGACATCGCCGCGCTAAGAGTAGCGATCCAACAATTTGCCGCCGCCGAAATCGCGCCGCGCGCGGCTGAAATCGACCGCACGGACCAGTTCCCGATGGACCTGTGGCGCAAGATGGGCGACATGGGCTTGCTCGGCATTACCGTCAGCGAAGAATACGGCGGCGCCGGCATGGGCTACCTGGCGCACATCATCGCCATGGAAGAAATCTCGCGCGCCTCGGCCTCCGTCGGCCTGTCGTACGGCGCCCACTCGAACCTGTGCGTAAACCAGATCAAGCGCAACGGCACGGCCGAGCAAAAAGCCAAGTACTTGCCGAAACTCATCACCGGCGAGCACATCGGTGCGCTGGCCATGTCGGAACCGAACGCCGGTTCGGACGTCGTCAGCATGAAGCTGCGCGCCGACTTCAAGGGCGACCGCTGGGTCTTGAACGGCACCAAGATGTGGATCACCAACGGCCCCGACGCGGACGTGCTGGTGGTGTACGCGAAGAACGACCTGGAAGCGGGTCCGCGCGGCATGACGGCGTTCCTGATTGAAAAGAATTTCAAGGGTTTCTCCATCGCGCAAAAGCTCGACAAGCTGGGCATGCGCGGTTCACACACGGGCGAACTGGTGTTCCAGGATTGCGAAGTGCCGGCCGAAAACGTGCTGGGTGGCCTGGGCAAGGGCGTCAACGTGCTGATGTCGGGCCTCGATTTCGAGCGCACCGTGCTGTCCGGCGGCCCGCTGGGCATCATGCAGGCGTGCATGGACCTGGTCGTGCCCTACGTGCATGACCGCAAGCAATTCGGCCAGCCCATCGGCGAATTCCAATTGATGCAGGGCAAACTGGCCGACATGTATTCGACCATGATGGCGTGCAAGGCTTATGTCTACGCCGTGGGCCAGGCCTGCGACCGCGCCACCACGCCGGAAGCCGTGCGCCAGCTGCGCAAGGATGCGGCCGGCGCGATTCTGTATAGTGCGGAGAAGGCGACCTGGATGGCCGGCGAGGCGATCCAGGCCCTGGGCGGCAACGGCTACATCAATGAGTATCCGGCCGGCCGCCTGTGGCGCGACGCCAAGCTGTACGAAATCGGCGCCGGCACCAGCGAAATCCGCCGCATGCTGATCGGCCGCGAACTGTTTGCGGAAACCAAGTAAAGCACAGGTGCGCGGATGTCGACTGGGTAATGGTGTATTCATGCGAGCAAACCAATGACGCAAATAGCCTTCCCCAAACTGCTGTCTTCGCAGATTGCATTCGATATCGCGCGCACCATCCGCGACGGCTTCGACAAGCATTACCGCCTGTTCCGTGAAACGAGCCAGCACGCCAAGCAATATTTCGAGCAAGGCGCCTGGGCCGCGGCACAGCAGGCGGCCCGCGAACGCATCGGCTTTTACGACAAGCGCGTGCAGGAATGCGTGCAGATGCTCGAAGATGAGTACGAAGAGTCGGAGTTGAGCGACGAAGTATGGCGCGAGCTCAAGCTGCACTACATCGGCATGCTGAGCGACCACAAGCAGCCGGAACTGGCGGAAACCTTCTTCAATTCCGTCTGCTGCAACATCCTGCACCGCACATATTTTCACAATGACTACATTTTCGTGCGTCCCGTCGTTTCCACGGAATACATCGAAACGGAAGAGCTGGTCCCCACTTACCGCGTGTATTACCCAAGCAAGGATGGCTTGCGCTACACCCTGAAGCGCATGGTGACGAATTTCCAGCTGAACTGCGAGTTTGCCAACCTCGACCGCGACGTGACCCAGGTGGAAGCGCGATTGCACCAGCTGTTCGGCGGCGACAAGCTCGAACCGAACCACCAGATCCAGGTCCTGACCAGTCTGTTCTATCGCAACAAGGGTGCCTATCTGGTCGGCAAAGGCATCAACGGCAACCGCGAATACCCTTTCGTCGTGCCCATCCTGCACAACCGGCACGCCAAGCTGGTCCTCGATACGGTGCTGTTCGAGCACCAGCAGATCGCCGTGCTGTTCTCGTTTACGCGCGCCTATTTCCTGGCCGATATGGAAGTGCCGTCAGCCTATGTGCAATTCCTGCGTAGTTTGCTGCCGCGCAAGCCGCGCAGCGAAATTTATACGATACTGGGCTTGCAAAAGCAGGGCAAGACGCTGTTTTACCGCGACTACCTGCAGCATTTGAAGCACAGCTCGGACCACTTCGAGATCGCCCCCGGCATCCGCGGCATGGTGATGCTGGTGTTTGCGCTGCCGTCGTTTCCTTACGTGTTCAAGGTGATCAAGGATTTCTTTCCGCCACCGAAGGAAACCACGCGCGCGCAGGTCAAGGAAAAGTACCTGCTGGTCAAGCACCACGATAGGGTGGGCCGCATGGCCGACACGCTCGAGTATTCGAACGTGGCGTTTCCGCGCGCGCGCTTTGCCGAGGAACTGCTGGCTGAACTCAAGCATTTTGCACCGTCGCTGGTCGAGGAAGACCGCGAGCAGATCATCATTCGCCACCTGTACATCGAGCGGCGCATGGTGCCGCTGAACATGTGGCTCAGCAATGCCGAAAAGGACGGCCGCGCCGACCTCGTCGAGCATGGCATCGTCGAGTACGGCAACGCCATCAAGGAATTGGTGGCGGCGAATATTTTCCCTGGCGACATGCTGTACAAGAACTTTGGCGTGACAGGTCATCAGCGTGTCGTTTTTTACGATTACGATGAGATCGAGTACATCACCGATTGCCAGTTCCGCGTCATTCCCGAGGCGCGCACGGAGGAAGAAGAAATGTCGGCCGAACCGTGGTATCCCATCGGCAAGAACGATGTGTTTCCCGAGCAATTCGGTCGCTTCCTGCTGGGCAATCCGCGCATCCGCAGCTACTTCATGCAGCACCATGCCGAGCTGCTGACGGCCGCCTACTGGCAGGCGCGCAAGCAGCGCATCCTCGATGGCCATATCGAGGACGTCTTTCCCTATCCGCAGCACATCCGTTTTTGTTACCAATCGCAGCACCCAGGCCCGGCGCCAGCAGCGCCAGCACCGCCTTTCAATCACTTAACAATGGAGATCCACCATGAATGACCCAGTCGTAATCGTCGGTGCCGCGCGCACTCCCATGGGCGCCTTCCAGGGCGACTTTGCCAACGTTACCGCCAGCGACCTGGGCGCCGTCGCCATCCGCGCCGCCGTCGAGCGCGCCGGCATCGCGCCGGACGCCGTCGAACACGTGTATTTCGGCAATTGCCTGATGGCCGGCCAGGGCCAGGCGCCCGCGCGCCAGGCCTTGCGCAAGGCCGGCTTGCCGGACTCCACCGGCGCCGTGACCCTGTCCAAGATGTGCGGCTCGGCCATGCAGACGACCATGTTCGCGCACGACACCTTGCTCGCCGGCAGCGCCGACGTGGTGGTGGCGGGCGGCATGGAATCGATGACCAACGCCCCCTACCTGGTGCCGAAGGCGCGCGGCGGCTACCGCATCGGCCACGGCATGATCTACGACCACATGATGATGGATGGCCTGGAAGACGCCTACAGTCGCGATGAAAAGGGCAATGCCCGCTCGATGGGCACGTTTGCAGAGGAGTGCGCCAGCCAATACAGCTTCACGCGCGAAGCGCAGGACGCGTTTGCCATCGAATCCGTGAAACGCGCGCAGGCGGCCACCAAGGATGGCAGCTTCGCATGGGAAATCGTGCCCGTCACCGTCTCCGGCCGCGGCGGCGACACCGTCGTCAGCATCGATGAAGGCCCGCAAAAGGCGCGCCTGGAAAAAATCCCGACCTTGAAGGCCGCCTTCAAGAAAGACGGCACCATCACGGCCGCCTCGTCCTCGTCGATCAACGACGGCGCCGCGGCCCTGGTGCTGATGCGCGAATCGACGGCGAAAAAACTCGGCTGCACCATCATCGCCAAGATCCACGGCCACGCCACGCATGCGCAAGCGCCCAACGAGTTCACCACCGCCCCCATCGGCGCCGTGAAAAAACTGTATGCAAAAACGGGCTGGAGCAGCAGCAATGTCGATCTGTTCGAGATCAATGAAGCATTCGCCGCCGTGCCGATGGCAGCCATGCACGACCTCGACATTCCACACAGCAAGATCAACATCCACGGCGGCGCCTGCGCCCTGGGCCACCCGATCGGCGCCTCGGGCGCGCGCATCATCGTCACCCTGCTGGGCGCCTTGAAAAAAACTGGCGGCAAGCGCGGCGTGGCCGCCCTGTGCATCGGCGGCGGCGAAGCGACGGCGATGGCGATCGAACTGGTATAAGCTACTCCTGAGCACGGGCGCGCACCGCGGTTCACGGTGCGCGCCTTTCATTTTATTTTCAGGGAGAAAGATATGCCTACCGCATTGATCATCGGCGCCTCGCGCGGCATCGGCCACGAAATGGTCCGTCAATACCGTCACGATGGCTGGCGTGTCATCGCCACGGCCCGCAAACCGGACGATTGCGCAGCCCTCCGGCAACTGGGCGCCGAAGCGCACCAGCTCGACGTGACGGATGTGGAAGGCTGTGCCGGCCTGGGCTGGAAACTCGACGATGAAAAGCTCGACGTGGCCATCCTCAATGCGGGCGTGTATGGCCCGCGCCACGACGGTTTTCCCGCGCAGGAAGATTTCGATACGGTCATGCACACGAACGTGCTGGCCGCCATGCGGCTGCTGCCCATCCTGGCGCCGCTGGTGGCCAATGCCAAAGGCAAGCTGGCCGTGCTGTCCTCGCACATGGGTTCCCTGAGCGAACGCGGCAATCCCAGCGGTTCGCTGTACCGCGCCAGCAAGGCGGCCCTCAATTCCGTGCTGATCGACACGGCCCTCGTGCATGGCCCGCAAGGCGTCAGCTGCGTGGCCTTCCATCCGGGCTGGGTACGCACGGACATGGGCGGCGCCGGCGCCGACCTTTCGCCGGAAGAAAGCGCTGCCGGCATCCGCGCCACCCTGGCCAGCCTGCCGGCCACGGACAAGGCCGTGTTCCGCAATTACGATGGCAAGCCCATAGCCTGGTAATTCCACCACACCTATAAAAACAAACGAGACGACGTCCCATGATACTCAATGAAGAACAATCGATGATCCAGGAAGCGCTGCGCAGTTTTTCGCGCGAGCGCCTGGCGCCCAACGCGGCCCGCTGGGACAAGGAACATCATTTCCCGAAAGAAGAACTGCAGGAACTGGCCGCGCTGGGCGCCTTTGGCGTGGCCGTGCCGGAAGCGCTCGGTGGCGCCGGCCTCGACTACGTGTCGCTGGCCCTGGTGCTGGAAGAAATCGCCGCCGGCGATGGCGGCACGTCGACGATCATCTCCGTCAACAATTGCCCCGTCTGCAGCATCGCCATGATGTACGCCAACGATGCGCAACAGGAACAATGGCTGCGCCCGCTGGCGCAAGGCACCATGCTCGGGGCGTTTTGCCTGACGGAACCGCACACGGGCAGCGACGCCTCGGCCCTGCGCACGACGGCCACGCGCGACGGCGATGAATACGTGCTCAACGGCACGAAACAGTTCATTACCAGCGGAAAATATGCGGACGTGGCCATCGTCATGGCCGTCACCGACAAGGCGGCCGGCAAGCGCGGCATCAGCGCCTTCTGGGTGCCGACGAACACGCCGGGCTACATCGTGGCGGGGCTGGAACAGAAGATGGGCCAGCATTCGTCGGACACGGCGCAAATCCTGTTCGACAACTGCCGCATCCCGGCGGAAAACCTGATCGGCGAAGAAGGACAAGGCTACAAGATCGCCCTGTCCGGCCTCGAAGGCGGACGCATCGGCATCGCCTCGCAAGCCGTGGGCATGGCGCGCGCCGCGTACGAAGCGGCGCTAAGCTATGCGCGCGAACGGGAAAGTTTCGGCAAACCCATCTATGAACACCAGGCCGTGCAATTCCGCCTGGCCGACATGGCCACGCAGATCGAAGCGGCGCGGCAACTCATACGCCACGCGGCGGCCATGAAGGATGCGGGCTTGCCGTGCCTGAAGGAAGCGGCCATGGCCAAGCTGTTTGCCTCGGAAATGGCGGAAAAAGTGTGTTCGGACGCCATCCAGGTGCACGGCGGCTACGGTTATGTGTCCGACTTCCCCGTCGAGCGCATCTACCGCGACGTGCGTGTGTGCCAGATTTACGAGGGCACCAGCGATATCCAGAAGATACTCATCGCCAGAGCTTTATAAGCAGGGAAAGAAGGCGCGTGAAGCGGTAAAAGTCCCGGCGCCTTGAGCAACCGTAGCGAGCAAGCTCGATATCGGCTTGAGTAACGCAGCCGTACTGAAGTACGGCGAGTAACGCCGAGTCGAGAGCGGGCTGCGCAGTGGCTTGCTCAACGCGCCAGCCACAGACGAAAAAAAGCCCGCTAAAACGCGGGCTTGTTCCAATGTATTACCAATGCTTTAATCGTGTCATGGACGCCAGTGCTATCTGCAAAGTGCCTCCTGATTTTCGGACTCCCATGCTATCTGCATGGTGACTCCAAGGTGTAGCGACCATCGTATCCGGAATTACAAAATCCATTTCTTCACACTGTCACGCCATCGACATTACACCTGTCGGTCGCCGCGCTGAAACTGGATGGTGAGATAATTTGTTGCCAAACCTCAATCACTGAACGTAGTATAACACAGCTTTTTGTGCGCTGCAATAATCTTTTTAAATCAAGTCCTTAGCGCCAGCGGCTTATCCTCTTGCCCGCCACGGGCCACCCTTTCGTATTCGGAGATGACCTGTGCTCCCAGCAGCAACAGGGTGGCGCCGATTTCCAGGCTGAACATGACGACGATGGCCGTCGTCATCGAGCCATACACGACGTTGACCTGCGACAGGGTGGAAAAATACCAGACTAGCACGTGGCGGGCGATTTCCCACAGCAGGGCCGCCGTCACGCCGCCGATCAGCGCGTGCGTGATCGACAGCCGGCCGACGGGCATGACGAGGTAAATCGAGCTGAGCACGAGAATTTCGCCCGCCAGCCCCAGCAGATACAGCAGCACGCCGGAGACCCCTTCCAGCCCCCAGTCGTGGCGCAAAAAGCGCACGCTTTCCTCGCCCATCACCTGCAGGCTGCCGGCCACCAGGGTGATCAGCAGGATGCCCACACCCAGGCACAGGATGTAGCAGTAGGGGAGCACCGCGGAAATGAGGAAATGGCGGCGGCGGATGGCCACGCGGTGAATGAAGATCACGCTCATGGCGTTTTCCAGCACGGTAAACGCCAGCGAGCTGAAAAACAGCATGGTCAGCAGCAGCAGCCAGCCGATCACGCCCCGGTTGTTGAGGAAATGCGCGACCTCGGCCACGATGGCCTTCGATTGCCCCGGCACCAGCCATTCCAGGTAGTGGCCGATGGTGCGCAACAGCTCGTCTTGCGCGATCACGTGCAACAGGGCCACCACCACCAGCATCAGCAGGGGCACGATGGACAGCAGCGAGTAATACGCGACGGCGCCCGCCAGCAGCAAGCCCTGGTTGGCGCGGAAAGCCTTCAGCACCTGCAGCACGAAGGCCAGCGGATGGCTGAAGATATAGGCGCTGGCGCGGCGGTTGATCATGGGCAAACCGTTCAAGGATGCCGGCATGGCTGAATGCCTTGCCGCACATGCCTCTAGCATACTGACAATCCTCGCGCTGCGCCGTGCGCGAACGAACAGACTAGCTTACGGCCGCTTCCAGCAAGGTCAAGGTTTGCCTGTCCGCATCGAGCGTGGCCAATATGCCCATCGGTATCGTGAACTGGTGGCGGATATGCCCGAACGAATAGCCGCTGACGGCAGGCACGGCCAGGGGCTGCAGATGCTGGTCCAGCGTGGCGTCGAGCGTCAGCGACGTGTCGCCCTCGGCCGCCTCGCAATGCTCGAAGATACCCAGCATCAAGGCCGCCGCCTTGGCAAAACCGACGGACAGGTCGAGCTGGCACAGCATGCGGTCGATGCGGTAAGGCACCTCGTTGATTTCTTCGAGGAACAAGATGTGCTCGCGGAAATCGGCCGCATACGGCGTGCCGGCCAGCGCGCTGACCATGCACAGGTTGCCGCCCGTCAAGCGTCCCGTGGCCTGGCCACCATGCACGGTGCGGATGGCGAAGTTCGGCTCCGTCTGCGCGCGGCGGTGGTTCTCCAGCGCCATCGGGATCGTGTAGCTGTCGTGCGGCGTCATCAGCACGTTTTGCAGCTGCGTCACGGTGTAGTCGGAAAACGTCGACGAGGCCACGGGGCCGTGGAAAGTCACCAAGCCCGTCTGGCGGCCGATGGCCAGGTGCAGGGCCGTGATGTCGGAATAGCCGATCAGCACTTTCGGGTTGCGGCGGATCAAGGCGTAGTCGAGCAGCGCCAGCAGCGAAATGCAGCCGGAGCCGCCGCGGATGGCCCAGATGGCCTTGACTTCGGGGTCGGCGAAGGCCGCATGCAGGTCGTCGAGGCGCTGCTGCACCGTGCCCGCATAGTTGCCGTGCACGGCGCGAATGTTGGCGCCCAGGGTGGTACGCAAGCCCAGCGCTTCGATATTGCGCACGGCCTTGGCGATGGCCTCGTCATCGGTAAAGCCGCCCGGCGCGAGGATGGCGACCAGGTCGCCCTGGCGCAGGCGCGCCGGCTTGATCAATGGATGTTGCTGTTGCATGCGGGTTTCCTTCCCTTGCGCGGCCGCCGCCAACGCCGGTGCGCCTGCCGCCCCCAAGGTGGCGGCCAGCAAGCCGCCGAAGCGGCGCCGGCTGAAATTGGTCTGACTGGACATGCGGCCCTTTCCTGGAATAAAAACGGCGGCGCCAGGCGCCGCCGCACGAGAGTAGCACGCCAGCGGGGTCGCCGCCGGCATGGCCGCCTTACATGAACTTGTATTTCAACTGGAAGGTGAAGGCGCGGCCGCGCGGGTCGGCCACGCGTGGATCCCAGCCTGCGCCCACCACTTCATCCACGTTGTGCGCGGTGAACGGCGGATCGCGGTCGAACAGGTTCTGGATGCCCAGGGTCAAGGTGGTGTTCTTGAAGCCCGTGTACGTGCCCGACAGGTTATACGTGGTGTGGCTGGACACGTCGGACTTGAAGCCTGGCGGCGGCGTACCCTTGCCGCCATTCGGCAACTGGTCCTTGTAGCCGGAAGCAAAACTCTGGATCAGCAAGCCGCTCCAGTCGCCGCGCGAGACGCCAAAGCTGGCATTGTGTTTCCAGCGCAGGTACAGGTCGCGCGTGTAGAACTTGCCGACCAGCTCCTGGTATTCCTGGCCTTGATATTCCGCAAACTTGAAGCTGTCCATATACGTGCCATCCAGGGTGGCCGTCCATTTCGCATCCTTGATCTTGCCTTCGCCGCGCAAGGCCACGTCGAAACCACGCACGCGGCTGCCTGCGGCATTGATCCAGCCCGCCTGCACGTACTCGATGGTGCCGTCCGGATTGCGGATGATGTACTGGTTCAGCGCCTGGTAGTTGGCCAGCACGATTTGCGGCGTGCGGTTCAGGATGCGGTCCTTGGTATTGATGGCCCAGTAATCGACGGAGGCGGAATAGCCCTTGAACGGTTCGATGACAAAGCCGATGCTGCCCTGCTTCGACGTTTCCGGCTTCAAGTTCGTGTTGCCGCCCGTTCTGTAATCGAGGCGGTCGATGGCGCAATATTCAGGCACGCCAGGGTGCTTGGCGCAGCCTTCCTGGTCCACCACGCCATTCGGCAATTCCTGGCTCAGCGACCCCGAGTACAGCTGCTGGAAGCTTGGCGCGAGGAAACCCTTGCTGGCCGAACCGCGGAACAGCAGGAAATCGGCTGGCTGGTAGCGGAAGGCCACCTTCGGATTGGTCGTCGCGCCCACCAGGCTGTAATCGTCGCGGCGCACGGCCAGCTGCATTTCCAGATCCTTCATGATCGGCACCAGCAACTCGGCATACACGGCCTTGACGGTACGGCTGGCATCTTTCAGTGCAGCATTGCCTGGCGCCAGCAGAATCTGCGTGGCGTCGACGTCTTGCGCAAAGTTATAGCCCTCGCGGCGGAAATCAAAACCGGCCGCCATCGCCAGCGCGCCGGCCGGCAGCTGGAACAGCTCACCCGAGACGGAACCGTCGATCTGCGTCAGGGTCGTCTTGCCATGCTGGAAGGCGCCACGGAACTTGGTCGATTCGATCAATTGCTTGGCCGCCTCCGTCTGGCTCTGACCGGCACCGACCCACGGATTGATGATGCCCGTCGCCAGCGCGGCATACAGCTTGTCCGTGTAGGAATAGCCATCCGTCAGCTTGGTCTTGGTGGTGCTTTCGGCCCGCGAAATACCGGCCTTGTAATCCCACTTGCCGAAGTTGCCTTCGAAGCCCACCAGCACGCGGGCATTGTCGGTGGTGTTTTCCTGGGTGCGGTTGCCCACGTCATTCGCGCGCCATTTGTAGGAAATCGGCTTGCTCTTGTCGAACGAGGGAATGTACGCCGACAAGTCCTGGTAATACGCGCCGCCGACCGGATACACAGCCTTGTTGGCGATGGTCGCCTGCACCTGCATCGGCGTCAAAATGGCCGTGGCCTTGGTGCGCGAACCGAGCACTTCGACAAACATGCGGTGGTCGGGCGCCAGCTGGAAGGTGCCGCGCGACAGCAGATTGGCCCGCTCGACGGGGAATTGCAGCACATAGTCGGCGCCATAGTCGTACGCACACGAATACTTGGTGCGCAGCGGCGACGTCACGTCTTTCCACAGCTCCGTCTGGTATTGCGACATGCCGGCGATGCTGTCGCACTTGCCCTGGAAACTCAGCGGATTGGCTTGCAAATATTTGTTCGGATCGCCCGGCAGCTGGAACGACGTGCCCAGCGCCGTACCGGCGCCCGTCAGCTGGTTGGCAAACGGCGTGCCCGTGGTATCGGGCGACAGGCCACGGCCAGGCTGGTAGCCGTTGACGAAGGAACGGTCACGGCCATTGAGCTGCTGCGCCTTGTCGACGGTCAAACTGGCCATGATGTTGTAGCGGTCTTCTTCCAGCGAGCCCATGCCGGCCAGGAGGGAGGCGCGGCGCGTGGCGCCGCCGCCTGCCTGCGTGTCGTTGGTGGAAACGGATGCTTCCACGCCGTTGTAATTGGTTTTCAGAATGAAATTGATCACGCCGCCGATGGCGTCCGTGCCGTAAATGGCCGAGGCGCCATCCTTGAGGATTTCCACGCGTGAAATCGCGCCCAGCGGGATCGAGTTCAGGTCGACCGACTTGCCGCTGGCGCCGTGTGTGGCGATGCGGCGGCCATTCAACAGCACCAGGGTGCTCGATGGGCCCAGGCCGCGCAGCGAGGCGAACGAGGCGCCGCCACTGACCCGGTCGGCATCGGCGCCAAACACGTTATTGCCCGACGTCATGTTATCGGCGCCCGTGCCATTCGCCGACAGGGTGCGCACCAGTTGCTCGGCCGTCGTGATACCCTGCTTTTCGATCTGGTCAAACGTGATGACTTGCACCGGCAGCGCGCCTTCCTTGGCCACCCGCTTGATGCTGCTGCCCGTGACTTCGACCCGTTGCATCGCTGGCGGCGCCGCTTCCTGTGCCACTACCGGCCCCACCACCCCCATCAATGCCACCAATTGCGCTAGCTTCTTCAATTTCACGGGTCTCTCCTTTATTTGGGCAATCGAAACTTGAATTCTCAAGTCAGGCTGTTTTGTAAGGTCACGGCGTCTGTCTCGCAGTACATTTTTTTATGACGCCAGCGCATTACTTTATTTGTTTTCATTTTCAGAGTAGCGCGATGCATCCGCGGCCAGCCAATGAAAAATGCTTTCCTAACCATAACTTTTTGGAATGAATGCCCTTTTCAGCGACATGGTCACTTGCCTGCGGGGCGGCCCTTGGCTGTATCGACGTCCAGATAGCGCCAGGACGTGAATTCCACAGGGTGGCGCCTGTAGTTTTTTAGCCACGGTTGCCGCAGGTCGGCAGAGATGGGATGTGTCAGCAACACCCATGGCGTGTAGGCATGGATCAGCTGAAACAGGTCGAAGTACAGACTGCGTCGGCGCGGCGTATCGGATAGCAGGCGCGCCTCCTCATAGCGTTTATTGTAATCGGGCAAGTTGAAGCGGGCATAGTTGGCGCGACCACTGTTGGGACCGTACAACAATTGCATAAAGTTATCACCATCGGGAAAGTCGGCGATCCAGTTGGTCTCGAACATCTGCACCTTGCCCAGGCGCGATGCCTTGATGATTTCCGTCTTCTTGTCGCTTTTAAATTCCACGCGCACGCCGATGGCGTTCAGGTTGCGGCGCCACAATTCATCGCGCAAGCGCCCCACCGTGCTCGGCTCCGTGTGCATGGTCAGGATCAGGGGCGTGCCGTCCGGCTGGGTGCGGAAGCCATCGGCCCCCACCTTGTAGCCGAAGCGGTCCAGCAAGGCGCGCGCCAGCACGGGGTCGTAGCCGACGGGGCTGCGGTAGCTCTTGTCGTAACCGAGCACGTTGGGCGGCAGCGGCGATTGCGCCGGCAAGGCCAGGCCCTTTTTCAGCAAGCCAATATCTTCCCGGCCGTTGTAACTGAGGGCGATGGCGCGGCGCAGGGCCAGCTTGTCCTTGGTCGTGCCGCCCAGCACGGGGTCGTCCATATTCATCCACATGTAATACGTCTGCAGCACGGGGAAGCGCTCGAGCGCGATGCCTTTGGCGGCCAGTTCCGGCTTCAGCGCGCCATTGGCCAGCACCATGTCCGTCATCGACTCCGGTACTTGTTCCAGGTAATCGAATTCGCCTTTCAGGAAACCCAGCATGCGCGATTGATATTCCTCGACGATGCGCACCTCGATGCGCTCGACCAGCGGCAACTGCTTGCCTTCCAGCGACGTGGCGACGGCCCGTTCGGCCGCCGGCAAGGCGGCCAGCGCGGCGGCCTCCGTATGGAACACGGTAGGACGGAAAGTGGGGTTGGCCTGCAGCACGATCTTGTCGCTGCGCTTCCACTGCTTGACCAGGAACGGTCCCGTGCCCACGGGATGGTTGCCGATCTGCCCCGGCGCCGGATACGCCTCGGCCACTTCGCGCGCCACCACGCCGGTAGCCGGCATGGCCAGGTAAAACAGGAAGTTCGGGTCGACGGCGTTGAGGCGGATGCGCAAGGTGTATTTGTCGAGCGCCTGCAAGCCGGCGATCGGCGTGTCATAGCTGAACCTGGTTTTCAGGGCCGCATCGCCGACCAGCTTATCTTCCAGCAAAAACAGCCACGGCGACTTCAGGCTGGGGTCATACAGTCGCGTCAGGCTGTACACATAATCCTGCGCCGTCACCTCGCGCGGCTGGCCCTTGAAGGCGGGGTCGGGCGTGAAATACACGCCGGGCTGGATCTGGAAAATATACGTGCGGCCGCCATCCTCGACCTGCGGCAAGCCGCGCGCCGTATTGCCCTGCAGTTTCACAGGACGCGCCAGGTAGTCGTAGCGCAACAGCGGATCGAAGATGTTTTCCAGCAAATTCAGGCTGGCCAGGTCCGAGGCCACGGCCGGATCCAGGCCCGTCTCGCTGGTGCTGAGGAACAGGTGCAAGGTCTTGCCCGCGCGGGCAGCCGTGGCGCCGGCATCGGTGGCGGCATGGGCAGGCGCGGTAAATAGCGTCAACAGGGCCAGGCCGGCGGCGCAGGCGGTTTTGCATAACAACATCATCAGTGATCCAGTGCAGACAAGGGTAAAGAACAGCGACAAGCGACAGGCATCCCCCACACTACGCGGGCAAGCTACGGGGCGCCAATGAAAACAGACTGCCAGCTTATAACTTTTTGGCATGCGATTGCTGCATTCTTTCATCAACTCGTATCGGGCTACCTCTATACTTTGCTTGCAGATATTTTTCACCTCCCCGACACACAGAACTGATCGCATATGGCACTTAATTACATCTGGTCCGGCTTTTTCCTCGTTGGCTTCCTGGCCGCAGTGCTGCAGTGGCTGTTTCTCGGCGATACCGATATCTTCAAGCGCATCATCGACGGCACGTTCGAGACGGCGCGCATGGGCGTGATGGATATCGCCCTGCCGCTGGCGGGCGTGATGACCTTATGGCTGGGCATCATGAACATCGGCGAGAAGGCCGGCATCGTCGGCTGGCTGGCGAAAGTGATCGCGCCCTTCTTTTCTCGGATCTTCCCGGAAATTCCCAAGGACCATCCGGCCACGGGCCACATGGTGATGAATTTCTCGGCCAACCTGCTGGGCCTGGACAATGCGGCCACGCCATTCGGCTTGAAGGCCATGGAAAGCCTGCAAACCTTGAATCCGAACAAGGAAGAGGCGACGAATGCGCAAATCATGTTTTTGGTGCTGCACACCTCGGGCCTGACCCTGATTCCGCTGGCCATCATGGCGCAGCGCTCGATCCTCGGCGCGGCCGACCCGTCCGACATCTTTATTCCCTGCATGATCGCCACCTATGTGGCCACCATGGTCGGCATCATCACCGTCTCCATCAAGCAGCGCATCAACTTGCTCAACCGGGTCGTGCTGGGCTGGATGGGCGGCATGACGAGCGCCATCGTCGCCATGATCTGGTACTTCACCCAGTACCTGACGAAACAGGAAATCGAACTGGTCTCCAAAGTGGTCAGCAACCTGGTGTTGATCAGCGTCATCGCCATTTTCATCATCGGCGCCCTGCGCAAGAAGGTGAACGTGTATGACGCCTTCATCGAAGGGGCGAAAGGCGGCATCCAGACGTCGATCACCGTGATTCCCTACCTGGTCGGCATGCTGGTGGCCATCAGCGTGATCCGCAACGCGGGCGTATTCAATTTCCTGATGAGCGGCATGAACTGGTTCTTCGCCAACCTGGGCATCAATACGGACTTCGTGCCCGCCCTGCCCACGGCCATGATGAAGCCGCTCAGCGGCTCCGGTTCGAAAGCCATGATGATCGACGCCATGAACACTTACGGCGTCGACTCGTTCGTCGGCCGCCTGGCCTGCGTCTTCCAGGGCTCGGCCGACACCACGTTCTATATCGTGGCCCTGTACTTCGGCTCGGTGGGCATCCGCAAGACGCGCTATGCCATCACGGCCGGCCTGATCGCCGACCTGGCCGGCGTGATCACCGCCGTCTTCGTCGCCTACGTCTTTTTCCACTAAGGAGAGCCATGTTCCGTCCCGTCATCATCGCCGCCCTGCTGGCCGGCCTCGGCCTGTCGACTGCACAGGCGCAATTGCCCGAATCCGTCAGCCTGCTGCTGCGCAGCGCGAATATCCCGGAAGACGCCATGGGCGCCATCGTCTTGCGCGGCAACACCACCGTGCTGTCGCATGGGGCCGAGCGCAGCATGCAGCCGGCGTCCACCATGAAGCTGGTGACGACGGCCGTGGGCCTGGAACAGCTGGGCCCCATCTTCCGCGGCCGCACGGAGTTGCGCACCAGCGCCGACGTCATCAATGGCGTACTGAAGGGCGACCTGATCCTGCGCGGCGGCGCCGACACGGATTTCAATGCCGACGTGCTCGCGCACATGCTGCAAACCCTGCGCAACCAGGGCATCGTGAAAATCAAGGGCGATCTGATCCTCGACCGCCAGCTGTTCCAGCCGGCCCGGCCCGACATCGGCGCCGCGCCCTTCGACGAGTCGGCCGAGTTCCGCTACAACGTCATTCCCGATGCCTTATTGCTGAACACCAATCTGCTCGATATCGACATGAGTTCGACGGAGCGGCAATTGACCATCCTGATGCAGCCGCCCTTGGAAAACGTCAGCATCACGAGCGACATGAAACTGGTCAAGGGCAGTTGCGCCAGATGGGAAGACGGCTGGCGCCCGCCCGAATACCGGCGCGATGCCGGCGGCAAGCTGCAGGTGATACTGCACGGCACGTTCCCGCAGAATTGCAGCAAGGGCACCAGCATCAATGTGCTCGACCGCAACGATTACGCGGACCGCTTGTTCCGTGCCACCTGGAAACGCCTGGGCGGCACCATCACGGGCGTTGTGCGCGAAGCGCCGTTTACGGGGTTGCCGCCGACGGCCGAACCGGTCGGCACGCGCATGCTGGCCGACCATGTGGCACGCGCCTTGCCGGAAGTACTGCGCGATATCAACAAAACCTCCGATAACACCCTGGCCCGCACCTTGTTCCTGAGCCTGGGCAGTCTGCAAAGCGATGGCTGGCTGGGCAGCCGCCCCGTCGCCATGACGGCGCCGGAAGACACGGCTGCCCGCGCGCGGCTAGTGATCCAGGAATGGTTCCAGCGGCACAATATCGAGACGCAAGGCATGCTGGTCGATAACGGTTCAGGCTTGTCGCGCACGGGCCGCATTGCGCCAGCGCAAATGGCCGGCGTGCTGCAAGCGATGCTGCAAAGCCCGTGGGCGCCCGAGTTCCAGTCCAGCCTGCCTATCGTCGCGCTCGATGGCACCATGCGCAAGCGCCTGCTGGGCAGTCCGGCCGCCGCGCGGGCCCGCATCAAGACGGGAACGTTGAAGAATGTAGTGGCCGTCGCCGGCTATGTGCCCGACGCCAACAACCAGCAGTGCGTGGTGGTCGCCATGATCAATAGCGACCTGGTGGGTAACGGCAACGGCCGCGCCGCTGTCGATGCCTTGATCGAGTGGGTGGCCAGGAGTGGCGCGACGCCGGTGGTTGCCGGCCAATAAGATCCGCGCACTTATTCCGGTGCCGCCGCCGGCCGTACCGCCTGCCCGCCGGTAAAGACCTGGCGCAGGCAGTACGCGGCGGCGACGCTGATCAGCAAGACGGTCACCAGCGAACCTTCCACGCCGAAGGCGCCGCCAGTCAGCATGGCATTGCCTGCCAATTCGCCGCGCAGCAGGCCGCCGGTCTCCGCATGGCCGGACACGGTCGATGAAAACACCTGGCCAACGCAGTAATTCCAGCCGATATGCGTGCCGATGCAGATCCACAAGCGGCGCGTCCGCATATACAGCGCCGCCTGCAGCACCCCGTACGCGACCAGCCCGGCGATCGCCAGCACCGAAAAACCGTCATTGGGCAAATGGGCCAGGCTGAACACCAGGGATGAAATCGCGATGGCAAGCTTGCTGCCCAGCGCACGTTCCGTCACGCCAAAGAGTACGCCGCGAAACATCATCTCCTCAGCCATCCCCACCAGCAGCAGTTCGGCCAGCGGGAACAACAGCAGCATATTCAGGGCGTTGACGCCGCTGAAGCGATACACACCCAGCAGGGCCAGCACGGCAAAGGTCAGGGTGACCAATGTGGCGCCCAGCAACAGACCGCGCCCCAGCTCACGCGCCATGCCAGGCAGCGCCAGTTCAATGGGCTGGCGTTTCTCGATGCGGCGGACATGGAAACGGTAGCCGCACCATACCAGTACCGCCGCCAGCAGTTGCGGCCATACGATGCGATAGGACTTGTCCACCAGCTTGGAGGCCATGATCATGGTCAGCGGCACGGCGGCAAAAGTGAGCACCATGCCCAGCACGATCTGCACCAGGGGATAGGCCGTCAGGCGGGCCAGCGGGGATTTCTTGGTTGCCATGTTCAGTGTCGTTTCCATTGTCACTTTCCTCAGAGAGTATTCAGGGAATTACTTTTACCTGCTTGCTTGTGTTGCGCATGCACTCGCCAAAGGAGCGTTGTTCAAACACCGTGCTGAACGGCGGCATCGAGCAATTCGGTCAGCTGCCGTCGTTGGGTGCCGCATGCTTGTTTCATGTAGCGATAGTAGCAGCATTTATATAAGCGCTTATGTAAATAATGGAAGCTGTTGCATTTCATGCACAACGTGCCAGGCAAGTGTCTGGATACGGCAGGGAAAGCGCTGGAGAAAAGGATGGCCAATCACGACAACATCAGTGAATTGCAGCGCGCGCAGCGGTGCCTTTGACGTTTGTGGTTGTACGATATGAAATCAGCAGACGAAAAAAAACCCCACCGGAGTCCGGTGGGGTTTTTCTCTACTGCGTATAACAAGCCTGACGATAACCTACTTTCACACTGGTTGCAGCACTATCATCGGCGCAAAGTTGTTTCACGGTCCTGTTCGGGATGGGAAGGGGTGGGACCAACTTGCTATGGTCATCAGGCATAACTTGTACTGACGGTTGCTCCCGATTGGGCAGCAGCGTCATGAATCTGGAAGAAGCGGATTATGTATTGAGGTATTACTTGGGTAATGAGTGGTATCAACAACTCACAACGTTACTTTCTTATCCTCTGTACCTGCTAAGGTTATAGGGACAAGCCGTACGGGCAATTAGTACTGGTTAGCTTAATGCATTACTGCACTTCCACACCCAGCCTATCAACGTCCTGGTCTCGAACGACCCTTCAAAGAGCTCAAGGCTCTGGGAAATCTCATCTCAAGGCAAGTTTCCCGCTTAGATGCTTTCAGCGGTTATCTCTTCCGAACTTAGCTACCCGGCAATGCCACTGGCGTGACAACCGGTACACCAGAGGTTCGTCCACTCCGGTCCTCTCGTACTAGGAGCAGCCCCCTTCAAATTTCCAACGCCCACGGCAGATAGGGACCAAACTGTCTCACGACGTTTTAAACCCAGCTCACGTACCACTTTAAATGGCGAACAGCCATACCCTTGGGACCGGCTACAGCCCCAGGATGTGATGAGCCGACATCGAGGTGCCAAACTCCCCCGTCGATATGAACTCTTGGGAGGAATCAGCCTGTTATCCCCAGAGTACCTTTTATCCGTTGAGCGATGGCCCTTCCATACAGAACCACCGGATCACTATGTCCTACTTTCGTACCTGCTCGACTTGTCAGTCTCGCAGTTAAGCACGCTTATGCCATTGCACTATCAACACGATGTCCGACCGTATCTAGCGTACCTTCGAACTCCTCCGTTACACTTTAGGAGGAGACCGCCCCAGTCAAACTGCCTACCATGCACTGTCCCCGATCCGGATAACGGACCAAGGTTAGAACCTCAAACAAACCAGGGTGGTATTTCAAGGTTGGCTCCACGAGAACTAGCGTCCCCGCTTCAAAGCCTCCCACCTATCCTACACAGATTGGTTCAAAGTCCAATGCAAAGCTACAGTAAAGGTTCATGGGGTCTTTCCGTCTAGCCGCGGGTAGATTGCATCATCACAAACATTTCAACTTCGCTGAGTCTCGGGAGGAGACAGTGTGGCCATCGTTACGCCATTCGTGCAGGTCGGAACTTACCCGACAAGGAATTTCGCTACCTTAGGACCGTTATAGTTACGGCCGCCGTTTACTGGGACTTCAATCAAGAGCTTGCACCCCATCATTTAATCTTCCAGCACCGGGCAGGCGTCACACCCTATACGTCCACTTTCGTGTTTGCAGAGTGCTGTGTTTTTATTAAACAGTCGCAGCCACCAGTTTATTGCAACCCTTTCACCCTCATGGAGTAAACCAATCAAGCTACCGGGGCGTACCTTTTCCCGAAGTTACGGTACCAATTTGCCGAGTTCCTTCTCCCGAGTTCTCTCAAGCGCCTTAGAATACTCATCTCGCCCACCTGTGTCGGTTTGCGGTACGGTCTCGTATGACTGAAGCTTAGAGGCTTTTCTTGGAACCACTTCCGATTGCTTCGTGAGCAAGCTCACTCGTCCCATCCCCTTGAATTCCGCGCCCGGATTTGCCTAAGCGCCTTCTATGAGACAGAAACTGACTATTCCAACAGTCAGACAACCTTCCGCGATCCGTCCCCCCATCGCATCATACGACGGTGCAGGAATATTAACCTGCTTCCCATCAGCTACGCATCTCTGCCTCGCCTTAGGGGCCGACTCACCCTGCTCCGATGAACGTTGAACAGGAAACCTTGGGCTTACGGCGTGGAGGCTTTTCACCCCCATTATCGCTACTCATGTCAGCATTCGCACTTCTGATACCTCCAGCATCCTTTACAAGACACCTTCGCAGGCTTACAGAACGCTCTCCTACCATATATATCTGTGATAAATCACAGAACAATATCCGCAGCTTCGGTGACTGGCTTAGCCCCGTTACATCTTCCGCGCAGGACGACTCGATCAGTGAGCTATTACGCTTTCTTTAAATGATGGCTGCTTCTAAGCCAACATCCTGACTGTTTTAGCCTTCCCACTTCGTTTTCCACTTAGCCAATCTTTGGGACCTTAGCTGGCGGTCTGGGTTGTTTCCCTCTTGACGCCGGACGTTAGCACCCGACGTCTGTCTCCCAAGCTCGCACTCATCGGTATTCGGAGTTTGCAATGGTTTGGTAAGTCGCAATGACCCCCTAGCCATAACAGTGCTCTACCCCCGATGGTGATACTTGAGGCACTACCTAAATAGTTTTCGGAGAGAACCAGCTATTTCCAAGTTTGTTTAGCCTTTCACCCCTACCCACAGCTCATCCCCTAATTTTTCAACATTAGTGGGTTCGGACCTCCAGGGCGTGTTACCGCACCTTCATCCTGGCCATGAGTAGATCACTTGGTTTCGGGTCTACACCCAGCGACTGATCGCCCTATTCGGACTCGATTTCTCTACGGCTTCCCTATCTGGTTAACCTTGCCACTGAATGTAAGTCGCTGACCCATTATACAAAAGGTACGCAGTCACGGAACAAGTCCGCTCCTACTGTTTGTATGCACACGGTTTCAGGATCTATTTCACTCCCCTTCCGGGGTTCTTTTCGCCTTTCCCTCACGGTACTGGTTCACTATCGGTCGATTACGAGTATTTAGCCTTGGAGGATGGTCCCCCCATATTCAGACAGGATGTCACGTGTCCCGCCCTACTTGTCGTACGCTTAGTACCACCGGTCCGATTTCACATACGGGGCTATCACCCGCTATGGCTCCTATTTCCAGAGGATTCTGTTATCGGTCCGACTATCACGTACAGGCTCTTCCCATTTCGCTCGCCGCTACTTTGGGAATCTCGGTTGATTTCTTTTCCTGCAGCTACTTAGATGTTTCAGTTCGCCGCGTTCGCCTTGCATACCTATGTATTCAGTATGCAATACCCTAAAAGGGTGGGTTGCCCCATTCGGAAATCTGCGGATCAAAGTGTGTTTGCTCACTCCCCGCAGCTTATCGCAAGCTACTACGTCCTTCATCGCCTGTAATCGCCAAGGCATCCACCATGTGCACTTATTCGCTTGTCCCTATAACGTTAGCCTCTGATAATCGAAATCATCAAAGAGCGTTACAGGGATAAGAAAGTACAACGTTGTTGCTTGTTTGTTGATACATACAATCATTACCCATTGAGCCGCCTCATGTATTGCTACATGTATAGACTCAATCAATAAATAATCTTTACTTCTTCCAGATTGTTAAAGAACGAAACAGCTTTGATCGCTAAAAGATCAAACCTAAACCCAAGTCTTGTTGACCGGCTTACGTTTGCACTTTCAAAATACTTGGTGGAGGATGACGGGATCGAACCGACGACCCCCTGCTTGCAAAGCAGGTGCTCTCCCAGCTGAGCTAATCCCCCTGGGTATGACTGGTAGGGCTGGTTGGACTCGAACCAACGACCCCCGCGTTATCAACACGGTGCTCTAACCAGCTGAGCTACAGCCCCAACGCGGTGCTACTACGACTACTGTTTCTTCTCTTACTAACAGCCGATAAGTGTGAACATTTGATGCGTGAATCATTACTGATTCGTGCAAACTCTAGAAAGGAGGTGATCCAGCCGCACCTTCCGATACGGCTACCTTGTTACGACTTCACCCCAGTCACGAATCCTACCGTGGTAAGCGCCCTCCTTACGGTTAAGCTACCTACTTCTGGTAAAACCCGCTCCCATGGTGTGACGGGCGGTGTGTACAAGACCCGGGAACGTATTCACCGCGACATGCTGATCCGCGATTACTAGCGATTCCAACTTCATGCAGTCGAGTTGCAGACTACAATCCGGACTACGATACACTTTCTGCGATTAGCTCCCCCTCGCGGGTTGGCGGCGCTCTGTATGTACCATTGTATGACGTGTGAAGCCCTACCCATAAGGGCCATGAGGACTTGACGTCATCCCCACCTTCCTCCGGTTTGTCACCGGCAGTCTCATTAGAGTGCCCTTTCGTAGCAACTAATGACAAGGGTTGCGCTCGTTGCGGGACTTAACCCAACATCTCACGACACGAGCTGACGACAGCCATGCAGCACCTGTGTACTGGTTCTCTTTCGAGCACTCCCCAATCTCTCGGGGATTCCAGCCATGTCAAGGGTAGGTAAGGTTTTTCGCGTTGCATCGAATTAATCCACATCATCCACCGCTTGTGCGGGTCCCCGTCAATTCCTTTGAGTTTTAATCTTGCGACCGTACTCCCCAGGCGGTCTACTTCACGCGTTAGCTGCGTTACCAAGTCAATTAAGACCCGACAACTAGTAGACATCGTTTAGGGCGTGGACTACCAGGGTATCTAATCCTGTTTGCTCCCCACGCTTTCGTGCATGAGCGTCAATCTTGACCCAGGGGGCTGCCTTCGCCATCGGTGTTCCTCCACATATCTACGCATTTCACTGCTACACGTGGAATTCTACCCCCCTCTGCCAGATTCTAGCCTTGCAGTCTCCAATGCAATTCCCAGGTTGAGCCCGGGGATTTCACATCAGACTTACAAAACCGCCTGCGCACGCTTTACGCCCAGTAATTCCGATTAACGCTTGCACCCTACGTATTACCGCGGCTGCTGGCACGTAGTTAGCCGGTGCTTATTCTTCAGGTACCGTCATTAGCAAAGGATATTAGCCTTCACCGTTTCTTCCCTGACAAAAGAGCTTTACAACCCGAAGGCCTTCTTCACTCACGCGGCATTGCTGGATCAGGCTTTCGCCCATTGTCCAAAATTCCCCACTGCTGCCTCCCGTAGGAGTCTGGACCGTGTCTCAGTTCCAGTGTGGCTGGTCGTCCTCTCAGACCAGCTACTGATCGATGCCTTGGTAGGCTTTTACCCTACCAACTAGCTAATCAGATATCGGCCGCTCCACGAGCATGAGGTCTTGCGATCCCCCACTTTCATCCTTAGATCGTATGCGGTATTAGCGTAACTTTCGCTACGTTATCCCCCACTCTAGGGTACGTTCCGATATATTACTCACCCGTTCGCCACTCGCCACCAGAGCAAGCTCCGTGCTGCCGTTCGACTTGCATGTGTAAGGCATGCCGCCAGCGTTCAATCTGAGCCAGGATCAAACTCTTCAGTTTAATCTCTGTTACTTTGCCATTTTATTGGCACCGTCTTGCGACGGGTCGCTCACTCAAAAAACTGACAGGCTACTTCCGAAGAAGTATCCTATTTCATTATTTCTTGTGAACATTTGATATTTTAAGTATTACAGCAATCCGAAGATCGCTGCTGCACTACATCAAATGCCCACACTTATCGACTGTTAATTGTTAAAGAACTGTATTCGGTTACTGCTTTCGCGCTATCGACAAAGCGTTGTGTTTGTCAGCTGCGAAGAAGAAAGAGTATGAAGCATTTCGCCAAATCCGTCAACCTTCTTTTTACTACCTTCACCGTTTCCAGTGATCCCTTTGTTTCGCAAACCGCAGCGTCTCATTGGGGAGGCGAACTATAGCAAAGCTCCACGCAGGCAGCAAGGTTTATTCTAAGAAAGTGTGAAATTTAATTACTCGATGCCATATCACCATCAAATTGACCTGGTAATACCATCCGGAACACCCTTGTACCCGTTGACGCTTGCGCATTAACGGACAGACCCACATGCTGTTGCACCAGCTCGTACCTGGCCAGGCAACTGCAGGAGCATCGACAAGGGAAAGTTGATACCGATCGACGGCTGGATTGCCAGTAATGCCTGGTGAATAAACCGTCAGACGAAAAAAAACCCCACCATCACTGGCGGGGTTTTCTTCTACTGCGTATAACAAGCCTGACGATAACCTACTTTCACACTGGTTGCAGCACTATCATCGGCGCAAAGTTGTTTCACGGTCCTGTTCGGGATGGGAAGGGGTGGGACCAACTTGCTATGGTCATCAGGCATAACTTGTATGACAGCCTGTCCCCAATGGGGCGACAGGTGTCGAAATCTGGAAGAAGCGGATTATATATTGAGGTATTACTTGGGTAATGAGTGGTATCAACAACTCACAACGTTACTTTCTTATCCTCTGTACCTGCTAAGGTTATAGGGACAAGCCGTACGGGCAATTAGTACTGGTTAGCTTAATGCATTACTGCACTTCCACACCCAGCCTATCAACGTCCTGGTCTCGAACGACCCTTCAAAGAGCTCAAGGCTCTGGGAAATCTCATCTCAAGGCAAGTTTCCCGCTTAGATGCTTTCAGCGGTTATCTCTTCCGAACTTAGCTACCCGGCAATGCCACTGGCGTGACAACCGGTACACCAGAGGTTCGTCCACTCCGGTCCTCTCGTACTAGGAGCAGCCCCCTTCAAATTTCCAACGCCCACGGCAGATAGGGACCAAACTGTCTCACGACGTTTTAAACCCAGCTCACGTACCACTTTAAATGGCGAACAGCCATACCCTTGGGACCGGCTACAGCCCCAGGATGTGATGAGCCGACATCGAGGTGCCAAACTCCCCCGTCGATATGAACTCTTGGGAGGAATCAGCCTGTTATCCCCAGAGTACCTTTTATCCGTTGAGCGATGGCCCTTCCATACAGAACCACCGGATCACTATGTCCTACTTTCGTACCTGCTCGACTTGTCAGTCTCGCAGTTAAGCACGCTTATGCCATTGCACTATCAACACGATGTCCGACCGTATCTAGCGTACCTTCGAACTCCTCCGTTACACTTTAGGAGGAGACCGCCCCAGTCAAACTGCCTACCATGCACTGTCCCCGATCCGGATAACGGACCAAGGTTAGAACCTCAAACAAACCAGGGTGGTATTTCAAGGTTGGCTCCACGAGAACTAGCGTCCCCGCTTCAAAGCCTCCCACCTATCCTACACAGATTGGTTCAAAGTCCAATGCAAAGCTACAGTAAAGGTTCATGGGGTCTTTCCGTCTAGCCGCGGGTAGATTGCATCATCACAAACATTTCAACTTCGCTGAGTCTCGGGAGGAGACAGTGTGGCCATCGTTACGCCATTCGTGCAGGTCGGAACTTACCCGACAAGGAATTTCGCTACCTTAGGACCGTTATAGTTACGGCCGCCGTTTACTGGGACTTCAATCAAGAGCTTGCACCCCATCATTTAATCTTCCAGCACCGGGCAGGCGTCACACCCTATACGTCCACTTTCGTGTTTGCAGAGTGCTGTGTTTTTATTAAACAGTCGCAGCCACCAGTTTATTGCAACCCTTTCACCCTCATGGAGTAAACCAATCAAGCTACCGGGGCGTACCTTTTCCCGAAGTTACGGTACCAATTTGCCGAGTTCCTTCTCCCGAGTTCTCTCAAGCGCCTTAGAATACTCATCTCGCCCACCTGTGTCGGTTTGCGGTACGGTCTCGTATGACTGAAGCTTAGAGGCTTTTCTTGGAACCACTTCCGATTGCTTCGTGCACAAGTGCACTCGTCTCAACCCCTTGAATTCCGCGCCCGGATTTGCCTAAGCGCCTTCTATGAGCCAAAAACCAACTATTCCAACAGTTGGACAACCTTCCGCGATCCGTCCCCCCATCGCATCATACGACGGTGCAGGAATATTAACCTGCTTCCCATCAGCTACGCATCTCTGCCTCGCCTTAGGGGCCGACTCACCCTGCTCCGATGAACGTTGAACAGGAAACCTTGGGCTTACGGCGTGGAGGCTTTTCACCCCCATTATCGCTACTCATGTCAGCATTCGCACTTCTGATACCTCCAGCATCCTTTACAAGACACCTTCGCAGGCTTACAGAACGCTCTCCTACCATATCCAATAAAGGATATCCGCAGCTTCGGTGACTGGCTTAGCCCCGTTACATCTTCCGCGCAGGACGACTCGATCAGTGAGCTATTACGCTTTCTTTAAATGATGGCTGCTTCTAAGCCAACATCCTGACTGTTTTAGCCTTCCCACTTCGTTTTCCACTTAGCCAATCTTTGGGACCTTAGCTGGCGGTCTGGGTTGTTTCCCTCTTGACGCCGGACGTTAGCACCCGACGTCTGTCTCCCAAGCTCGCACTCATCGGTATTCGGAGTTTGCAATGGTTTGGTAAGTCGCAATGACCCCCTAGCCATAACAGTGCTCTACCCCCGATGGTGATACTTGAGGCACTACCTAAATAGTTTTCGGAGAGAACCAGCTATTTCCAAGTTTGTTTAGCCTTTCACCCCTACCCACAGCTCATCCCCTAATTTTTCAACATTAGTGGGTTCGGACCTCCAGGGCGTGTTACCGCACCTTCATCCTGGCCATGAGTAGATCACTTGGTTTCGGGTCTACACCCAGCGACTGATCGCCCTATTCGGACTCGATTTCTCTACGGCTTCCCTATTCGGTTAACCTTGCCACTGAATGTAAGTCGCTGACCCATTATACAAAAGGTACGCAGTCACGGAACAAGTCCGCTCCTACTGTTTGTATGCACACGGTTTCAGGATCTATTTCACTCCCCTTCCGGGGTTCTTTTCGCCTTTCCCTCACGGTACTGGTTCACTATCGGTCGATTACGAGTATTTAGCCTTGGAGGATGGTCCCCCCATATTCAGACAGGATGTCACGTGTCCCGCCCTACTTGTCGTACGCTTAGTATCACCGGTCCGATTTCACATACGGGGCTATCACCCGCTATGGCTCCTATTTCCAGAGGATTCTGTTATCGGTCCGACTATCACGTACAGGCTCTTCCCATTTCGCTCGCCGCTACTTTGGGAATCTCGGTTGATTTCTTTTCCTGCAGCTACTTAGATGTTTCAGTTCGCCGCGTTCGCCTTGCATACCTATGTATTCAGTATGCAATACCCTAAAAGGGTGGGTTGCCCCATTCGGAAATCTGCGGATCAAAGTGTGTTTGCTCACTCCCCGCAGCTTATCGCAAGCTACTACGTCCTTCATCGCCTGTAATCGCCAAGGCATCCACCATGTGCACTTATTCGCTTGTCCCTATAACGTTAGCCTCTGATTACCTAAATAATCAAAGAGCGCTACAGGGATAAGAAAGTACAACGTTGTTGCTTGTTTGTTGATACATACAATCATTACCCATCGATTTGCTTTTTACGGCAAACCGATCAATAAATAATCTTTACTTCTTCCAGATTGTTAAAGAACGAAACAGCTTTGATCGCTAAAAGATCAAACCTAAATCCTGGTGTTGTGATCAACACTGATTTACGTTTGCGCTTTTGGTAAAACGTGGTGGAGGATGACGGGATCGAACCGACGACCCCCTGCTTGCAAAGCAGGTGCTCTCCCAGCTGAGCTAATCCCCCTGAGATTTACTACTTAACTGGTAGGGCTGGTTGGACTCGAACCAACGACCCCCGCGTTATCAACACGGTGCTCTAACCAGCTGAGCTACAGCCCCAACGCGGTGCTACTACGACTACTGTTTCTTCTCTTACTAACAGCCGATAAGTGTGAACATTTGATGCGTGAATCATTACTGATTCGTGCAAACTCTAGAAAGGAGGTGATCCAGCCGCACCTTCCGATACGGCTACCTTGTTACGACTTCACCCCAGTCACGAATCCTACCGTGGTAAGCGCCCTCCTTGCGGTTAAGCTACCTACTTCTGGTAAAACCCGCTCCCATGGTGTGACGGGCGGTGTGTACAAGACCCGGGAACGTATTCACCGCGACATGCTGATCCGCGATTACTAGCGATTCCAACTTCATGCAGTCGAGTTGCAGACTACAATCCGGACTACGATACACTTTCTGCGATTAGCTCCCCCTCGCGGGTTGGCGGCGCTCTGTATGTACCATTGTATGACGTGTGAAGCCCTACCCATAAGGGCCATGAGGACTTGACGTCATCCCCACCTTCCTCCGGTTTGTCACCGGCAGTCTCATTAGAGTGCCCTTTCGTAGCAACTAATGACAAGGGTTGCGCTCGTTGCGGGACTTAACCCAACATCTCACGACACGAGCTGACGACAGCCATGCAGCACCTGTGTACTGGTTCTCTTTCGAGCACTCCCCAATCTCTCGGGGATTCCAGCCATGTCAAGGGTAGGTAAGGTTTTTCGCGTTGCATCGAATTAATCCACATCATCCACCGCTTGTGCGGGTCCCCGTCAATTCCTTTGAGTTTTAATCTTGCGACCGTACTCCCCAGGCGGTCTACTTCACGCGTTAGCTGCGTTACCAAGTCAATTAAGACCCGACAACTAGTAGACATCGTTTAGGGCGTGGACTACCAGGGTATCTAATCCTGTTTGCTCCCCACGCTTTCGTGCATGAGCGTCAATCTTGACCCAGGGGGCTGCCTTCGCCATCGGTGTTCCTCCACATATCTACGCATTTCACTGCTACACGTGGAATTCTACCCCCCTCTGCCAGATTCTAGCCTTGCAGTCTCCAATGCAATTCCCAGGTTGAGCCCGGGGATTTCACATCAGACTTACAAAACCGCCTGCGCACGCTTTACGCCCAGTAATTCCGATTAACGCTTGCACCCTACGTATTACCGCGGCTGCTGGCACGTAGTTAGCCGGTGCTTATTCTTCAGGTACCGTCATTAGCAAAGGATATTAGCCTTCACCGTTTCTTCCCTGACAAAAGAGCTTTACAACCCGAAGGCCTTCTTCACTCACGCGGCATTGCTGGATCAGGCTTTCGCCCATTGTCCAAAATTCCCCACTGCTGCCTCCCGTAGGAGTCTGGACCGTGTCTCAGTTCCAGTGTGGCTGGTCGTCCTCTCAGACCAGCTACTGATCGATGCCTTGGTAGGCTTTTACCCTACCAACTAGCTAATCAGATATCGGCCGCTCCACGAGCATGAGGTCTTGCGATCCCCCACTTTCATCCTTAGATCGTATGCGGTATTAGCGTAACTTTCGCTACGTTATCCCCCACTCTAGGGTACGTTCCGATATATTACTCACCCGTTCGCCACTCGCCACCAGAGCAAGCTCCGTGCTGCCGTTCGACTTGCATGTGTAAGGCATGCCGCCAGCGTTCAATCTGAGCCAGGATCAAACTCTTCAGTTTAATCTCTGTTACTTTGCCATTTTATTGGCACCGTCTTGCGACGGGTCGCTCACTCAAAAAACTGACAGGCTACTTCCGAAGAAGTATCCTATTTCATTATTTCTTGTGAACATTTGATATTTTAAGTATTACGCCAATCCGAAGATCGACGCTGCACTAACATCAAATGCCCACACTTATCGACTGTTAATTGTTAAAGAACTGTATTCGGTTACTGCTTTCGCGCTATCGACAAAGCGTTGTGTTTGTCAGCTGCGAAGAAGGAAGAGTATGAAGCAATTTGCTACGTCCGTCAACTCCTTCTTTTTACTACCCAGCCCCGGAAGACTGTCCCTTTTGTGCCGCAAACTAGTGCGTCTCATTGGGGAGGCGAACTATAGCAAAGCGCCCCTGTAGAAGCAAGGCTTTTCCGGGGTATTTGCGGCCAGCTGCTACAATTTCGCCCCCTCAGCGCAAATCCGCGTCCATCCATAGAAGATTCACCATGAAACAACAAGCTCAAGGATCAGGCCTGACCCTGAAACGAGCTGGCTTTACCACTGGCTTCGGCGTACTCGCCGCCACCCTCGGTTCCGCAGTCGGTCTCGGCAATATCTGGAAGTTCCCTTACCTGACGGGTGCCAATGGCGGCGCCGGCTTCCTGCTCATCTATCTGCTCGCCACCTTGTTAGTAGGACTGCCCGTGATGATCGCGGAAATCACCCTGGGACGCCGGGCCAAGGTCAATCCGATTTCCACCATGGAACAGCTGGCGCCCAAGGGCAAGCCCTGGTGGCTGGTCGGCTTCATCGGCATGGTGGCCGCCTTCCTGATCGTCGCGTTCTATTCGGAAGTCGTGGGCTGGGTGTTTGCCTATATCGCCAAGGCCATCGATGGCTCCATCCTCAGCAGCGACAAGCTGGTGACGGAAGCGGCCTTCGCTTCGCTGATCAGCAATCCATGGCAATCGCTGCTGTGGCAATGGGGCGTGCTGTTGTTTATCGGCGGCATCCTGATGCTGGGCGTAACCAAAGGCATCGAAGCGATCGCCAAGAAGCTGATGCCGCTGCTGTTCCTGCTGCTGCTCCTGCTCTGCGCGGTCAGCCTGTCGCTCGATAAAGCCGGCGAAGGCCTGGCCTTTCTGTTCCGTCCTGATTTTTCCAAGCTGACGGCCTCCGTCGTGCTGACGGCCATGGGCCTGGCCTTCTTTAAGTTGTCCGTCGGCATGGGTACGATGATGACCTACGGCAGTTATTTCCGCGATGACCAGAATATCCCCGTCACCACCTTGCGCGTGATGGCGGCCGACCTCGGTGTATCGATGCTGGCTGGCATCGCCATCTTCCCCGCCGTGTTCACGTTTGGTTTCGCCCCCAGCGCGGGACCGTCGCTGGTGTTCATCACGATCCCGGCCGTGTTTTCGCAAATCCCCATAGGGCAAGTCCTGATGGTGGTGTTTTTCATCCTGGCCGCCGTGGCCGCCACGGGGGCGATGCTGTCGCTGATGGAAGTGCCAGTGGTGATTTTCCATGAGCGTTTCGGCTGGACGCGTACCAAAGCCACCATCGTGACCATGCTGCTGCTGGCCGTGCTCGGCTCCGTGTGCGCCTTGAGTAACAGCACGCTGGCGGATTTCAAGCTGTTTCACTTGAATATGTTTGATCTGTTCGACTTTGTCTCGTCAAATATCTTCCTGCCCGTGGGCGGCATCGCCATCGCCTTGTTTACAGGCTGGGCCTGGGGCAAGCAGAACTTCATTGAGGCGATCGGCAATCACGGCCAGTTGCAAAATAAAACCCTGGCGCATGTGCTGCTGTTCCTGCTGCGCTTTGTCTCGCCCGTGCTGATCCTGATCGTGATGCTGAAGGGATTAAAGGTCTTTTAATCAGAGCACCCGGGTGTAGGTCTGGCGCACCAGCACCCGGTCACCGCAATCGAAATGCCACCATTCGCTGTTGATGCCGAAAAAGCCCGCCTGGAACATGGCGTCACGCAACAGGCGGCGATGTTCCACATGTTCCACCGTAATTTCCCCCTGTTCCAGCAAGGCCAGCTCCAGTGCCGGGTGCGAGCGCTCACTCAGGTCGTCAAACCCCGTCCCCATATCGAGTTCCTGGCCGTCCGGCCCGACGATGGTGAGGTCGAGCGCCATGCCGAACGAGTGGATCGAGCCGCGCGACGGTTCGGCGATATAGCCGAGCAACTCCGTTCCCTGCAACGCATCCCACAATTGCTGCTGTACCCGTTGCGGGCGCAGGGCGTCGAGCACCAGCAGGTGATGGTCAGGCCGCCGCTCGGCCAGCCAGGTCACGGCTTTTTCCAGGGCGGCGGCGGCGGCGCGGTGCAACCAGGCACAATCGATGGGGCTGTATAAATCGCGGCCGACGAAATTGTCGGGCGTGGCATAACGCAAATCGACGGCAATGCCGGCGATGCTGCTCAGGTGGCGAAATTGCGGATCGCTGCCCACCTCTTCCAATTGCAAACTTGCAACAGACATCAGACTCCTCTTTCCAGGCAGTTACGCGCGGCCACGCCGATGCTGTCGGCCAGGCGCCGCGCGCCATGCGACAGCGGCGAGTGGCTCGCCGTCAATAAATACAGTTGTATGGGGATGGCTGGCGCCCAGGGCCGGCGCTGCAGCCGTTCGGGCGAACCGGACGCTGCCGTAAACGGGTCAACCACCGCCATGCCGGCACCCGCTTCCACCAGGGAACGGGCGATTTGATAGGTCTGCACCACGGTGGAAAAGACGGGGTGGATATCCTGCGCCTCGCACGCGGCGACCACCAGTTCGCCCAGCGGATCGTTGTCGGCATGGCCGATCAGCTCGCCGCTGAGGCCATGCGCCGTCAGCGGCGTGCCGCAATCGGCCGCATGCCAAGTGCCCGCGGAAGCGATGACCGTCATGACGCCGTGCGCGAGCGGTTCGGCCACGATGCCCGGATGGCGCGGGTCTTGCAACGATACGGCCAGGTCCGCCTCACCCAGGCGCAGGGTATTGACGATCTCACCCGTGTGGTGGGTGGCCAGCTGGCAACGCGTGTGGGGAAAGTCCCGCCGCCACTCGGTCATGGCGAACGGCAAAACACTGATGGCGATCGTCGGCGTGGACACCAGGCGGATGGTTTCCACCGCATGGCCCTTCAGGCTGGCCGCCAGGCGGCGGATGCCCAATAAATCACGGTTGAGCTTTTCCGTCTCGACAAACAAGCGGTGCGCCTCGGGCTTCGGGTACAGCTTGCCCCGCACGCGCTCGAACAGCGGCATGCCCAGTTGCAACTCGCAATGCTGCAAGACCTTGGTCACGGCCGGTTGCGAGATATGCAGCACCTGGGCGGCGCCGCTGATGGTGCCAACTTGCATGATGGCGTGAAACACTTCGATATGACGCAGCCGCATGAGCTATTCCTTTACCGTGCTTTGACCGTCGAGGCCGTAAGAGTTCAGCATATAAGAAAAAGTCATGGGCTGGAACGGCCGTGCTACTTTGCTACAACAGCGGGTGCCGGCGTCGTCAGCACTTCCAGCAGGGCCGCCGTTTCGCCATCCGGCGTGCCATCGAACAACTTATTGCGGTATTTCATCTGGAAGGCGATCAGCACATTGCGCGTCGCTTCGTCGAACACGCCCGTGTTTGGCGTCGCATAGCCATGCTGGGCCAGCTTTTTCTGGAACCAGACGGCATCCGGCACTTGCTGATCAAAAATGATGCGCTGCGCGGCCACGCGGTTGGCGTCGGGCCAGACGATCAGGCCCGCATCGGCCAGCTGGCGCCATGGGAACAGCGGACCCGGGTCCTGCTTGCGCTGCGGCGCGATTTCGTTGTGGCCCAGGATGTTTTCCGGTGCGATGTTGTAGCGCGCCTGTATATCCTTCAGCAACGGGATCAGCTCGTCGATCTGCGCCTGCGGGAATGGATACCAGAGGCGGCCTTCCGGCGTGTCCTTGTAGCCAGGGTTGACGATCTCGATGCCGATCGAGCTGACATTCAACTGTGTATACGTCTTCCAGTTACTCACACCGGCGTGATTGGCCTGGCGCGATTCGTCGACCAGCACGTAAAACTTCGGCTTGTCCGTATCGGTCAGCAAATAATGGCTGCTGACCACTTGTTCCGTGAGGATCTTGATCGAACGGGGCAGGTCGCTGACCGTGTAATGGATGACGATGAATTTCACGCGCGGGCTCTGGCTGCGCGCGTTCAAGCTATGGTCGAGGTGCGGCGCGGGCGTGGTACACGCGGAGAGCAGGGCCACCAGCATGGCGAGGGCGATTTTTTTCATGAAAGATCCGTGATCGGGTTAATAAAATGTTCAGTCTTTGCCGGCCGCCAGGCTGGCCGCCTGCCTGGCCGCGGCGTCATGCGGACGGGCAATTCTTTGTTCCATCTGCAACGATACCGGCAATGCGGCGCGCATGGCTGCCGCCATCGCCGGGTGCAACTGCGCCGCGCGGCCCGCCAGCACCACGGGACGCGGACCATGGCGCGCCACCAGGGCCAGGGCCAGGCGCGCCAATTCCTGCCCCGCGCGCTGCAAGATGTCCAGCGCCAGCGGGTCGTTTTCGGCACTGGCGGCGACGGCCAGCGCCAGCCGGCCGATGGTACCCCGATCCTGGCCATACATGAAGGCGCGCGACAGCGACCAGTCGCTGCCGCCCACATGCGCAAACACGGCCTCGGCCATGGGCGATGCCTGCCAGCTGCCGGGCGCCTCGTCTTCGCGGCGCCAGATCTGGCGCAAGGCTTCGCGGGCGATCCAGTAACCGCCGCCGCCATCGTCGAGCAGCACGCCGCGCCCGCCCGCGCGGTGAAACACGCCATCCGTATCGATCCAGGCAGCAATCGACCCCGTGCCCGCGTAGACCAGGTAACCCTGGCCCGGCGCAAAACTGTCGCGATATGCGATTTCAATATCATTGCACAAGCGGACGTCCGTAACGTCGAGCGCCAGCAAACCGGCCAGCGCTTGCGCCAGCACAACATCGTCGCCGCCAAAGCCCGTCAATCCGGCCACCACGGCGCGCGGCTGGCCGACAGCCAGCACGGCCTGGCACAATTGCGCAAATGTGGCGTGCACGGCCGCGCGGCCCGCATCGCTGCTCATTTGCAAGGCAGACAAGCCGTCCACGGCGCCGTCGGCCACGATGGCGCCGTCCGCGCCGGCCAGGGCCCAGCGCGTCTGCGTGCCGCCCGCGTCGATGCCCAGGCCGAGCACGGCAGCGCCATTATTGACTGTAGGGAAGGAAATCATGGCATGAGTGTAAAGCCAAGCGCATCCGGCAGGCATGAAAGCTTGCGCATGTTTCATGCCTGCAGGTTATGGACTGCCGGTGACGCGGAAAAAGCTACTTGGCAGGGGTCGTAAACGGGGCGCGCACGGTGACGCGCGCGCTTTCATTGCCGAGGCGGTCCACGGCGCTGACCACCACCGCATTGACTTTACCGATGGCATCGTCAACCAGGGTCAGTTCGCCTTGCACGCCCGTGACCACGGTAAAGCGCCAGTCTTCGCCGTAGCGGGCCCAGACCGCATACTGGGCCACGGGCTTGCCGCCGCCTGCCGTCAATTTGATGTTCAGGCTGGTGGAATCGCGGCGCAAGGCCAGCTGCGGCGTGCCGGGCGCTTCCTTGCCCAGCCATGGCGTGGCGGGAACCAGGGCCGGACTTTGATACACGGTGGCCTTGAGTTGCTCGCTGACACCCTTGCGGTTCTGCATCAATGGCACCATGCTGAAATGCACTTGCCCGTTCGCGCCGGGGCGCGTGCGCGTCACTTCGACCTGCTTGATGATCTCTTGCGGCGTGAAGGACTTGGCGGAATTGTCGATGCGACTCGTATACAAGCCCGGCCACACATGGCGGCCATACGGATTTTGCGCCAGCCAGTAGTCGAGCAGCACGCCAAACGCCTGCGGCGCCTGCGCCACGGGCCAGTACAGCTGCGGCGACAGGTAGTCGAGCCAGCCCTTGGCCAGCCACAGTTCCGCATCCGCATACAATTTGTCGTACTGGCTGAAGCCGACGATGCCGGCAGGGCGGCGGTCCGGACGGCCGATGCCGAACGGGCTAATGCCGAAGCGCACCCAGCTCTTTTCGCGGTGGATGCCTGTGTATAACGCCTCGATCAGCTGGTTGACGTTCTGGCGGCGCCAGGAAGGGCGGTCCAGCTGGCCGCCGGCCAGCAGATATTGCTGCCAGGAAGGCTCATCGGGAAATGGCAGTTCGCGCTTGGCGCCGCCATTGCCCGCGTCCAGCGCGGCCGTTTCGGCGCCGGCGCCGGCGCCGGGCGCGTCGATCGGATACGGATAAAAGTAATCGTCGATGTGCACGCCATCGATATCGTAGCGGCGCACCACGTCCAGCACCACGTCCGTCGTGTGCTTCGAAGCGGCGGCGTCACCCGGGTCCATCCACAGGTAGCGGCCGTATTGCTTGACGGACGCCGGATTGGTCGAGGCAAAACTGTCGCGCGCCAGCGGCGATTTGGCCGTCGCGTGACGGGCCCGGTAGGGATTGAACCAGGCATGCAATTCCAGTCCGCGCGCATGCGCCTGGGCCACCCAGAAGGCCAGCGGGTCATACAGGGGCAATGGTGGCTGGCCTTGCTTGCCAGTCAGGTATTCCGACCATGGCTCCAGCTGCGACGGGTAAATCGTGTCGGCGCTGGGGCGTACCTGCAGCACAATCGCGTTCAAATTCAAGGACTTGGCACGGTCGAGGATAGCGATGGCCTCGGCTTGCTGCTTGGCTACTGGCAAGTTGTTGCGGCTAGGCCAGTCGATATTGGCGACCGTCGAGACCCAGGCGGCGCGAAATTCGCGCGGCGCCGGCGGCGGCACTTCGCCCGTGATGTGCTGCACGGGCGGCACGGCGGGCAAGCCCGCTTCGCCCGGCGTCACTGCGGATGGCATCCTGGTGCTGGTACAACTGCTGAGCAAAGTGGCGGCGGCCAGCGCGGCCAGCACGCCGGCCGTGACGCCCAGGCGTTTTTTCAAAGTAGACAACAAAACAATTCCTTGCAGTGGTGGAGCGCAGGTCTATCGGTGCGGGCATTTTACTGTGCGCCCGCATTCCCTGCGGGCGCGCACGATAAAAGAATCAGGCGGGCGCCTTCTTGCCGAATTCGGGATCGATCTTGACCAGCGCGGCCATGATGAAGGCGGGAATGGTGGCGATGCAAACCCAGATGAAGAAGTGCTGGTAACCCAACATTTGCTGTATCCAGCCGCTGGCCATGCCCGGCAACATCATGCCCAGGGCCATGAAGCCCGTGCAGATGGCGTAATGGGCCGTTTTATGCGCGCCATCGGAAACCATGATCATGTACAGCATGTACGACGCGAAGCCGAAGCCATAACCAAATTGCTCCAGCGCAATGCCTCCGGCGATCAGGTATATATTGCTGGGCATGGCCGTAGCCAGGTAAACGAAGACCAGGTCGGGCAAGTGGACGGACAGCACCATGATCCACAGGCAGCGTTTCAAGCCGAAGCGGGAAATGATGTAGCCGCCCAGCAAGCCGCCGAGGGTCAGGGCAATCACGCCGATGGTGCCGTAGACGAGACCAACCTGTTCCGTGCTGAGGCCCAGGCCGCCCTTGGCGACGGGGTCGAGCAAAAAGGGCGCGGCCAGTTTCAGCAATTGCGCTTCGCCGAGGCGGAACAGCAGCAAAAAGCCGAGGATGACGAGGATATCCTTCTTCTTGAAGAAGGCGGCAAAGGTGGCTACGAATTCTTGCAACGGAGAAACACCCGCTGCCTGGATGCTGGGCCGGTCATCCTTGGGCTTGGGCAAGATGAAATAGTGGTACAGGAAGAGGGCGATGAACAGGCCCGCCAGGATGGCAAACACGACGGACCAGGCCAGCTGCACATTGCCCGTCGCATGCGTCAGGTAGCCGGCCAGGTACACGAGGCCGCCCTGGCCGGCGATCATGGCCAGACGGTAAAACGTGCTGCGCACGCCGACGAAGGCCGCCTGCTGGTGCTGTTCCAGGCCCAGCATATAAAAGCCGTCGGCGGCGATATCATGCGTGGCGGAACTAAAGGCCATCAGCCAGAAAATGGCTAGGCTGATCTGGAAGAAGTGCGGCAAGGACGTCGTCAGGGCCACCAGCGCCAGCGCGGCGCCGATCACCAGTTGCAGGCCGACGATCCAGAAGCGCTTGGTGCGGTACATGTCGATGAAGGGCGACCACAGCGGCTTGATGACCCACGGCAAGTACAACCAACTGGTATACAGCGCGATATCGGTATTCGAGAAACCGTAGTTCTTGTACATGATCACGGACAGTGTCATGACCACCACGTAGGGGATGCCCTGGCCGAAATACAGGGAGGGGATCCACAGCCACGGGTTTTTCGCGCGCGCCGGGGCGGTTTGTTTCACAAGCTCCATACATCCTTCATCGTCTGCCAGACAGAAGAATGCCGCGCCATCGGATCAAGCCGCCAGTGCCGCCCGCACACTGCCGTTCGCGCCGGCCAACAATGCCTGTGCCTGGTTTGTATTAATTTTTTTGATCAAGGCAACAATAGCCACCTTGACGTGAAATTGGCACTGCTCCAGCACCATCCTGGCCTGCACCTCGCTGGCGCCCGTGGCATGCATGGTCAGGCGCACGGCCCGCCAGATCAGCTTGGCGTTGGTCGGCTTCAAGTCTACCATCAAGTTTCCATAAGTTTTATGCAAACCCACCATCAGGGCGCTGGAAATCGTGTTCAGGGTGATTTTTTGCGCCGTGCCCGCTTTCAGGCGCGTGCTGCCGGAAATGACTTCCGTACCCGTGTCGAGCACGATGCCGTAGGCGGCCTCGCGCGCCACGGGCGCATCCACGTTGTTGACAATGCCGATGGTCAAGGCGCCCGCCTTGCGCGCGGCCAGCAAGGCGCCCAGCACATAGGGCGTGGCGCCGGAAGCGGCCAGCAACAGCACGACATCGTTTTCTTGCGGCAGCAAGCCCAGCAAGTCCGCCTCGCCTTGCGATAAATCATCTTCCGCCCCTTCGACGGCCGTAAACATGGCGCCCGCGCCGCCGGCCAGGATGGCGACGGCCCGTTCCGGCGGCCAGGAAAAGGTAGGATTCAGTTCCACGCTGTCGAGCACGCCCAAGCGGCCCGACGTACCCGCGCCCACATACAGCAGGCGTCCGCCGCCGGCGATGCGGGGCAGGGCGGCCGTGATGGCTGCCGTGATCTGCGGCGACGCCAGCCGCACGGCTTCGACGGCCCAGAACTGGTCATCGACCAGCGCCGCCACCAGCTGTTCCACCGGATACAGGTCCAGGTCCGGATGCCGCCGGCTCGGGGTTTCAGTTTTCAACATGATTTCAGAACATGGTTGAAGGTGAAACCAGTTTAATACCAACCAGCACGGCCAGCCATGAAAGGATGGCGGGCGGGCATAACGGGAGTTTATGGCTAGTGCCGCTGCGGCCGTTCGCCGCCCATTCCCCGGTGCGCAAGGTGCTGGCAACGATGTTGACCGCAGTGGCGGCAAGCCAGTCGGCTCACGGCAAGCTCATCGGGCTGTGTCGCTCGAAATACGACGGGCCACTGCCGCCGCCCGCAGTGCAAGTCATTGTTGCGAAATAAATAATCATAATTATTAATTCAGGGGCCCAGGGCCAAGTTTTGGCCCCGTTTGTGTCTATACTTCGGTTCGACGCCATAATCAACGACACGCCCCATGATCGCTCGCCAATTGCTGTTCTTGTTTAGCGCCCTTGGCGCCATCAACGGAATTTTCCTGGCTGTCTATTTTTTCAGCCGCCGGCCCCGCTGCCTCGCCGACTGCATGCTGGGTGCCTTGCTGCTGGCCGTCGGGGTGCGCACCGCCAAGTCCGCCTTCCTCTTCTTCAACCCGGCGATCGCCCTCGAATTCCGCCAGCTGGGCCTGTCGGCCTGCCTGCTGATCGGTCCCTTGACCTATCTCTATGTACGCGCTTTCATCGCCGGGCTCGCGCAACTGCCTGCTGGACAACAATGGCGTTGGCATCTGGGCTTGTCCTTCCTGCTGATCGGCATAGGCATTGCCTTTCCGTATACCGCGTATCGTGCTGCGTGGAACCTGTCGAGTCATGCCATCCATGTGTTCTGGCTAGGCTACCTGCTGGCGACCGCCAGGTTGCTCTGGCAAACCCGCCAGGTATGGTCGAACGACGGACACCGGATGGCGGCCAGCACCGTGCTCCCGCTCAGCGTCTATGCAGGCAGTTGCGTCATGCTGGTGGCGTACGCGAGCACGCCATTCACGTCCTATATTGTCGGCGCCTTGTCGTTCACCTTCTCGCTGCATGTGGCGGTCATGGTCTTTCTGCTGAGAAAGGAAAGCCTGACGCCATCCGAGCCCAGGCAGAAGTACCGGAATAACCGCCTGGCGCACGAAGATACGCTTGCCGTGCTCGCTGCGCTGGAACAACTGATGACCGAACAGAAATCCTATCTGAATCCGAATCTGACCCTGGCCCAACTCGCCAAGCGGGCGGGATGCACGCAGGCGCAGGTGTCGCAGGTACTGAATGACAAGCTGGGCAAGAGCTTCACTACCTACGTCAACGAATACCGTATCGCCGAAGCGAAACAGGTATTGAGCGACGAGCCGCAATTGAACATGGATATCGTTGCCGAGCGCTGCGGGTTCAATTCCAGCTCCACCTTCTACTCGACCTTCAAGAAAGTGGCTGGGCAGACTCCTGCCAGCTTCCGGGCCCAATCCAGCCAGGCGGCCAGGGCCATGTCCGCGTAAAACCTCTCCGGAATCGCCATTCCGGAGTCTGAAATCATGTTTGGCGACATCAATTCCCCTGTATTTCGATAACTTATCGAGCACCAGCGATCAGCATCGGTCGTTGCTCCGATAAACGTAGTTCTTTATTCAGGGTAAAGCCATGATTCAGTTTTTATTGCGGACGGTATTCGCCTGTTGCTTGTTAAGCATCACCGCCGCCGGCACCGCCGCAACCGCAGACCAGGACGAAAATGCCATCCGGGAGACCGTGCGCCTGTATCTGCATGGCACCAGCTACAACGTGCAGAGCGAGATCAACCAGGCCTTCCTCGCAACCTCCCGCCTTTACCTGGACGGTAAAAACGATGCGGAATGGGAGTTGAGCGGTCCGGAATACGCCAAACTCTTTTCCCAAGAGAAAATAGGGCAATTCAATGGGCGCCACGGGCGACTGATCAAGGTCGATGTGAGCGGCAAGGTGGCCAGCGCCAAGGCCGAGATCCACATTCCCCAGCAAGGGGTCCGCTATGTCGATGTGTTTCTTTTAAAAAAGATCGCCGGCAACTGGAAGATCATCAGCAAGTCGGCCCATCGCGAGCCAGCTGCCCCGCGCCAGGCACGCAAGGTGCTGCTGGTGGTGTCGAATGTGCATCAATATCCCGGTACAAAGGTTAATGCAGGCAATAATTTTCCCGAGCTGGCCTATACCTATGATGCATTTCGCAAAGCAGGGTATGCTGTCGACTTCGTCAGTCCCGAGGGGGGCGCCATTCCCCTGGAAATGATCGTCACGTCGGACGAGCTGCTCAAGAAGCATCTGTACGACAGTGATTTCATGTGGGCACTGGCCCATACCAAGCCCGTCTCCGAGGTCAAGGCAGACGACTATGCAGGCATGGCTTTCGTCGGCGGCGGCGCGGCCATCGTCGGCATCCCGGAAAACAAGGCGCTCCAGGACATCGCCTTGCGTATCTACGAACAACAGGGTGGGGTGATCGCGGCCATCTGCCATGGCACCGAGGGCATCAAGAACCTGAAGCTACGTGACGGTACTTTCCTCATCCAGGGCAAGGTGCTCACCTCGTTCCCCGATGCGTTTCTCAACAAGGAATCGCCGGTATACAAGGCCTATCCCTTTTCGGCAGAAGCCAGCATCAAGCGCCATGGCGGCATATTCAGGCACGGCGCCAACGGCAAGAGTCACGTCGAGGTCGATGGCCGGCTGGTGACGGGCATGAGCTGGGAATCGTCCGTTGGCGTGGCGGAATCCATGATCCGCCTGATCGAACAGTAGCGGGCGCTTTCCTGGCGGGGCGGGGCGGGCCGCGGCGCCGCACCGACGTGCGGTGAGCAACGCGGGCCCGTCAGGGAGACGCGCGCGGTGTTTACAGGGGACTGGGGGCGCGGCGCATTTCGGCCACGAAGTCGTAGTGATCGCTGCGGCAATACGAATGCGTGAGTTCCACCGCTTCGCCCGAGTCCAGGTAGGCGATGCGCGTGATGAACAGCACGGCCTGGCCATCGGGGATGCCCAGCTGCTTGGCCAGCACGGCCGTCGCATTCATGGCGCGGATATGCTGCAGGGCGCGCACGGGCGCCTTCCTGATACTGCTCAAGTATTCATACAGCGAATCGCCCATGGCGGCCGGGTCCGGCACCACGCTGAACGGCAGCACGCTCACTTCATACGCCATCACCACGTCGTCGGCCAGGCGCAAGCGCTCCAGGCGCGCCACTTTCGTGTTCTGCGCCAAGCCCAGGCTCAGCTGTTCATCGCTGCTGGCGATGACGACTTCTCGCTTGAGCCAGCGCGAACCGGGACGGTAGCCGCGCTGCTGCAGCTGCTCGGAAAAGCTCGACAGATTCGACAGCGGCTGTTCGATGCGCGGGGCAATATAGTTGCCCGAACCGCGACGGCGCACGACGAGGCCTTGCTCGACGAGCTGGTCGATGGCCTTGCGCGCCGTCACGCGCGACACGTCAAGCAGTTCGGACAGGGTACGTTCGGATGGCAGGGCCTGGTCTACCTGGTAGCGGCCGTTGCGTACGTCATCGCTCAGCTTGCGGGCGATCTGCATATATAAAGGCGAATTGTCATTTAAATCGACCTTGAGTTCTACGCTGGTCTGGCTCATACAGTTCTCCTTGTCCTCCTAGTGTAATAGCGATGGCGCTTGCGCGTATCCCGTCCGCCCATGAATAAATGGAAAATGACCATAAATAACGGTTATACACTTAAAAAAACAATGTTTTACCATACATATAGCTTTGCATTATAGATAAATAAGCAATATTCATTGGCGTCCGACACCATCGCGCCCTATGCTGGCGGGGCAACCAACAAGGGCGGTGACACCATGAAAAAGAACATGACGGGCCTGCTCGGCCTGCTACTGCTGGGCAGCGCCTGGCCGGCGCTGGCCGCACCATCGGACAGCGGCGCCGGCAACGTCCTGCCCGCACGGCAGCACGCGCTCGATGCGGCCCTGTCCGCCATCGTCGAGGACCGGGCGCATCCGCTGGCCAGCCTGTCCGTGCTGGCGATCCGCCATGGCAAGCTGTCGTATCAGCAACAATTTGGCTACCGGCATCTCGGCGCCGCGCCGGCGCAAAACTTGCCCGTGACGCCCGCCACCCTGTTCCGCATCGCCTCGCTGTCGAAGATGATGACCACGCTGGGACTGATGCGGCTGGTCGAGCAAGGCAAGCTGAGCCTGGACCAGGATGTGGGCATATACCTGGGCTTTTCGCTGCGCAACCCGCACTTTCCGCAACAGCCAGTGACCTTGCGCAGCCTGCTCAGCCATACCTCCTCGCTGCGCGACACGGGCGGCTATGCCTGGGGACCCGAGCGCAGCCTGCGCGACGTGTTTACGGCCGGTGGCGACCTCATGTGGGATGCGGCTGCGGCGCCAGGCCGCTATTTTACGTATGCCAACCTGAACTGGGGCGTGATCGGCACCGTCATGGAGCAAGTCACGGGCGAGCGCTTCGACCTGCTGATGCGGCGCCTGCTGCTTGATCCGCTGGCACTGCGCGGCGGCTATAACCCGGCGACATTCTCTGCCGGCGAGGTGGCGGACACGGCCACGCTATACCGCAAGCGCGCGCCCGACACCGAAGTCTGGCAGCCGCATGGGCCATGGATCGCGCAGGTCGACGATTTTCATGTCCGGGCGCCAGCCGCACCGGCCGGCCTCGAACGCTATGTGATCGGCAGCAATGCCACCGTCTTCAGTCCCACGGGCGGCTTGCGCATTTCCGCCGCCGGCCTGGGCAAGGTCATGCAGATGCTGCTCGACGGCGGCCGCTACGAGGGGAAACAGCTCTTGCAACCCGCCAGCATCGCCTTGATGTTTGGCCGGCAATGGCAGCTGGCGCCCGATGGCGGCAATGGCGACAGCGAACGGGGCCTGTACCGCGCATGGGGCCTGGGCAACCAGCAATTCGATGCCGATACGGGGCAGGGCAACCGCCTGGTCGAGGGCGCCAGCTTCACGGCCGTCGGCCATTTGGGCGACGCGTATGGCCTGGTCTCGGCCTTCGTGCTCGATTTTGCCAACAAAAATGGCATGGTCAGCCTCGTCGGCGGCACGGGCAGCGATCCCGCACGGTATCCGGGCACGTATTCCGCCATGGGGCGCAGCGAAGAATTAATCCTCACCACCTTATACCGTGGTGCAATTGCCAATCATAAATAATTTGCACTGAAATAGTGCATTCCTGAAAGTTATGGCTGCACCATGATGTTTCATTGGCTCCCTTGATGGCCAGCCTCTAAGCTCTCACCGAATGTTCCCGCACCATGGGAGCGCAACGCAGCGAGGCAACATGCAGCAACAAGTCATCATCATCGGCGGCGGCGTCGTCGGTCTGACATCGGCCTGGTGGCTGGCCGAGGCCGGCTACAAGGTCACGCTACTGGAACGTAACGAACAGGTGGCCATCGCCGCCAGCTACCGCAATGGCGGCCAGCTCAGCTATCGCTATGTGGCGCCGCTGGCGGACGCCGGCGTGCCCCTGAAAGCCTTGCAGTGGCTGTTGCAGAAGGATGGCCCGCTGCGCTTCCGCCCCGAGGCCGACTGGCGCCAATGGCGCTGGATGGCCAGTTTCTTGCGCAATTGCAATGCGGCCAGCAATGCGCGCACGACGGCCAAGCTGCTGCAGCTCGGCGAATTAAGCCGCGCCGGCATGGCGCAGCTGGAATGGACAGTGCCGCCCGAAGCGTATGCGTGGCGCGACGCGGGCAAGCTCATCGTCTACCGCTCGCCCGCCATCTTTCAGCGGGCCGTGGCGCGGCCTGAATCGGAAGAGGCGCGCGTCGTGCTGTCCCCGCTGGAAGCCGTGCAACGCGAACCGGCGCTGGCCGCCCTGCAGGGCTCCCTGGCCGGCGGCATCTTTACCGAGGGCGAAGCGGTGGCCGATTGCCACGCGTTTTGCCTGGCCCTGGAGGCGCGCCTGCTGCAGCACCCGAATTTTTCACTGCTGCCCAAGGGCGAGGCGCGCCGCCTCGTCACGCAACGCGGCAAGATCACGGGCGTCGACACCAGCCTGGGCCTGTTGCAGGCAGATCACTATGTGCTGGCGGCCGGCATCCAGAGCCGCGACCTGGCCGCCACGGCGGGCATTTACCTGCCGCTGTATCCATTGAAAGGCTACAGCCTGACGGCGCCCATCCGCACGCAGGACAAGGCGCCCGAGATCAGCATCACGGATTTCGAGCGCAAGGTGCTGTATGCGCGCATCGGCAACGACCTGCGCGTGGCCGCCATGGTCGACATGGTGGGCGCCGACAACAGCATCGACTGGAACCGCATCGCCGGCCTGACGCGGCTGGCGCGCGAGGCCATGCCGCGCGGCGCCGATTACGACCAGGCCACGGCATGGGCCGGCTTGCGGCCCGCCACGCCGAACAGCGCGCCGCTGGTGGGCGCCAGCAAATACGCCAACCTGTGGCTGAACGTGGGCCATGGTCCGCTGGGCTTTACCTTTGCCGCCGGCACGGCGCGCATCCTCGCCGATGTGATGGCCGGCAAGGCGCCGCCATTCGCGCTGGACTTCCTCTGCCTGAAAAAGTAGCACGCGCCTGGCCGATGCGAGGCGGCGCGCACGCGCCGCTGCCTTTATGGCGGATAATTGCGGAACTTTCCCGTTCCCTGTCTGCCACCGCATGCCCACACCCTCGACCTCTGCCGCCTGCCCCTGTGGCGGCGCCACCTACGCCAGCTGCTGCGGCCCGTATCTCGCGGGCGATGCCTTGCCGCCCACGGCCGAAGCACTGATGCGCTCGCGCTACACGGCCTTCACCTTGCGCGACGAAGCGTATCTGCGCGCCACCTGGCATGCCAGCACCCGTCCCGCCGACGCTTTATTTGCCGAAGAAGAAAAAGTCCACTGGCTGGGACTTGAGGTAAAATCTGCTTTACGTTTACGTCAACGTAAAGCAATATCAGCAGATCAAGCCGAAGAGATGCACCGCGACAGCGTGGAATTCGTGGCCCGCTACAAGGTCAATGGCCGCGCGCACCGCCTGCATGAAGTGAGCCGTTTCGTGCGCGAAGCGGGCGAGGGCGGTGGCGCCCTGCGCTGGTTTTATCTCGACGGCAGTTTTCCCGAATAGCGCGACCCGAGAGACCGGGCGATAAGAAAAAGGAACCGCAATGCCGCACATCGAAAGCAAACTCAATCCGCGCAGTGAAGATTTCATGGCCAATGCCGCGGCCATGCAAGCCATCGTCGACGATCTGCGCGACAAGGTGGAAAAAATCGCGGCCGGCGGCGGCGAGGCGGCGGCCGCCAAACACCTGGCGCGCGGCAAACTGCTGCCGCGCGACCGCGTGCAGATGCTGCTCGATCCCGGCACGCCCTTCCTCGAGTTTTCCCAGATGGCGGCCTACGCCATGTACCAGGACGCCAAGGGCGTCGATGCGGCGCCTTCCGCCGGCATCATCACCGGCATCGGCAGGGTCTCGGGCCAGGAATGCGTCATCGTCTGCAACGACGCCACCGTCAAGGGCGGCACGTATTACCCGATGACGGTGAAAAAGCATTTGCGCGCCCAGGAAATCGCCGACCAGAACAACCTGCCCTGCATCTACCTGGTCGACTCGGGCGGCGCCAACCTGCCGAACCAGGACGACGTCTTCCCCGACCGCGACCATTTCGGCCGCATCTTCTACAACCAGGCGAACCTGTCGGCCAAGGGCATCCCGCAGATCGCCGTGGTGATGGGCTCTTGCACGGCGGGCGGCGCCTACGTGCCGGCCATGAGCGACGAGTCGATCATCGTCAAGGAACAGGGCACGATTTTCCTCGGCGGCCCGCCGCTGGTGAAAGCGGCCACCGGCGAAGTGGTGACGGCCGAAGACCTGGGCGGCGGCGACGTGCATACGCGCTTGTCCGGCGTGGTCGACCACCTGGCGCAGAACGACCTGCACGCGCTGTCGCTGGCGCGCACCATCGTCTCGAACCTGAACCGCACCAAGCCGCAGCAGATGGCGCTGCGCGAATCCGTGGAACCGAAATATCCGACGCAGGAACTGTATGGCGTGATCCCCGTCGACACGCGCAAGCCCTTCGACGTGCGCGAAGTGATCGCGCGCATCGTCGACGGCAGCGATTTCGACGAATTCAAGGCGCGCTACGGCACCACCCTGATCTGCGGCTTCGCGCACATCTATGGCGTGAAGGTCGGCATCATCGCCAACAACGGCATCTTGTTCTCCGAATCGGCGCTGAAAGGCACGCACTTTATCGAACTGTGCTGCCAGCGCAAGATCCCGCTCGTGTTCCTGCAAAATATCACCGGCTTCATGGTGGGCCGCAAATACGAAAACGAGGGCATCGCCCGCAATGGCGCCAAGATGGTGACGGCCGTGGCCACGGCCGCCGTGCCGAAATTCACGGTGATCATCGGCGGCAGCTTCGGCGCCGGCAACTACGGCATGTGCGGCCGCGCGTTCTCGCCCCGCTTCATGTGGATGTGGCCCAATGCGCGCATCTCCGTCATGGGCGGCGACCAGGCCGCTTCCGTGCTGGCGACCGTCAAGCGCGACGGCATCGAAGGCAAGGGCGGCGCATGGAGCGCAGACGAGGAAGCGGCCTTCAAGCAGCCGATCAAGGAGCAGTACGAGCACCAGGGCCACCCGTATTACGCCACCGCGCGCCTGTGGGACGACGGCGTGATCGACCCGGCCGACACCCGCATGGTGCTGGGCCTGGGCCTGTCGGCCGCGCTGAACGCCGAGATTCCGGACACGAAGTTCGGCGTCTTCCGCATGTAACCGGCAATAAGGGAGAAAAATCATGGAATTTGAAACCTTAAAGCTGGTCATCGAGGGCAATGTCGCCACCGTGACCCTGAACCGCCCCGACGTGCGCAACGCCTTCAACGAGACGACGATCGCCGAACTGGCGCGCGCCTTCGAGGGCCTGGGCCGCAGCGACATGGTGCGCGCCATCGTGCTGGCGGCCAATGGCGCGGCCTTTTGCGCCGGCGCGGACCTGAACTGGATGAAGAAGATGGCAGGCTACACGCATGCCGAAAACCAGGCCGACGCGCTGCAGCTGGCACAGATGCTGCGCACGATTTACCTGTGTCCGAAGCCCGTGGTGGCGAAGATCCAGGGCGACTGTTATGCGGGCGGCATGGGCCTCGTCGCCGCATGCGATATCATTCTGGCTGCGGAAGACGTGCATTTCTGCCTGAGCGAAGTGCGGCTGGGACTGATCCCGGCCACTATTTCACCGTATGTCATCAAGGCCATGGGCGAAAACGCGGCTCGCCGCTACTTTATCTCCGCGGAGCGATTCTCCGCACAGGAAGCGCTGCGCATCGGCTTTGCCCACGAGGTAGTCGCTGGCGACGCACTGGACGCGAAAACCGCCGAGGTGCTGAAAGCGCTGACGGGCAACAGCCCGCACGCCGTGGCGCAAGCGAAAACGCTGGTGCGCGAGATCGCCGGCCTGCCGGTCGACGACGCGCTGCTGGCGGACACGGCCGAGCGCATCGCGCAGATCCGCGCCTCGGAACAGGGGCGCGAAGGCGTGCAATCGTTCCTCGACAAGCGCAAGCCGAGTTGGCTCATGGGCTAGCGCATGGACTAAGAATATCATTGGAGCAGTTTTGAAAGCAGAAAAACAATCGGGCTGGGTCGAACGCAGTCTGCGCAGCGTGTGGCATCCGTGCACGCAAATGCAGCACCACGAGACGGTCCCCTTGATCCCCGTCAGCCATGGCCGCGGCGCCTGGCTGTACGATCACGAAGGCAGACGCTACCTGGACGCCATCAGCTCCTGGTGGGTGAATCTGTTCGGCCACGCCAATCCGCGCATCAATGCGGAACTGAAGGACCAGCTCGACCGCCTGGAACACGCGATGCTGGCCGGCTTCACGCATGAACCGGTGATCGAGCTGTCTGAAAAGCTGTCTGCCCTGACGGGCGGCGTGCTGGGCCACAGCTTTTATGCGTCCGACGGCGCCTCGGCCGTGGAAATCGCCCTGAAAATGAGCTTTCACGCGTGGCGCAACAGCGGCAAGGGCGAGAAACAGGAATTCGTCTGCCTGAAGGGCAGCTACCACGGCGAAACCATCGGCGCCCTGGCCGTCACCGACGTCGCCCTGTTCAAGGATGCCTACGGCCCCCTGCTGCGCGCGTCGCAGACGGTGATGTCGCCCGACTTCCGCCAGGCGGCCGAGGGCGAATCGGCGCAGGACGTGGCGCGCCGCGCGGCCGCCGACGTCGAGCGTTTGTTCCAGCAGAAGGCCGACAAGATCGCCGCCATCATCATCGAGCCGCTGGTGCAGTGCGCCACCGGCATGGCCATGCACGACCCGCTGTACCTGGCGCTGGTGCGCGCCCTGTGCGACCGTTATCAGGTCCATCTGATCCTCGACGAAATCGCCGTCGGCTGCGGCCGCACGGGCACCTTCTTTGCCTGCGAACAGGCCGGCATCTGGCCCGATTTCGTATGTCTCTCAAAGGGCATCAGCGGCGGCTACCTGCCTTTGTCGCTGGTGATGACGCGCGAAGACATCTACCAGGCCTTCTACAGCACCGACGTGCGCCGCGGCTTTTTGCATTCGCACTCGTACACGGGCAATCCGCTGGCCTGCCGCGCGGCGCTGGCGACGCTGGCCATCTTCGAGGAAGACGATGTGCTGGCGGCCAACCGCGAACGCGCCGCCAAAATCACGCAAGCGCTGGCGCCGCTGGCGCAGCACGAAAGAGTACACAACTTCAGGCAGCAGGGCATGATCTGGGCGTTTGACGCCGTCGATGCGGCGCCCGATTTCTCGCGCCGCTTCTTCAGCACGGCGCTGGAACACGAGCTGCTGATGCGTCCCATCGGCGCCACCGTCTACCTGATGCCGCCGTATATCCTCGACGACGACGAAATCGCGGGCCTGGGCCGGCAGACCCTGGCCGTCTTCAACAAAGTGATCGGGGCCTGAGATGGAACTGATCGCGCGATTACAACGGCAACTGCAAGGGCTGGAAGAGCGTAGCCTGATCCGCCGCCGCCGCACCGTCGACACGCCTTGCGCGCCGCGCCTGACGGTCGATGGCCGCGCCATGCTGGCTTTTTGCAGCAATGACTACCTGGGCCTGGCATCGCATCCGCGCATCGTGGCGGCACTGCAAGAGGGCGCCGGCCTGTATGGCGCCGGCAGCGGCGCCTCGCACCTGATCAGCGGCCATGGCCGCGCCCACGCGCAACTGGAAGAGCGCCTGGCCGATTTTGTCGGCGTCAACCTGGAACAGGCGCGCGCGCTGTATTTCTGCACCGGCTACATGGCCAATTTGGCCGTGCTGACCGCCCTGTCGGCGGGCGACCCGGATGCCGAGATTTTCTCGGAAGCGCTGAACCACGCCTCGCTGATCGACGGCACGCGCCTGGCGCGCGTCAAGACGCGCGTGTATCCGCACGCCGACCTCGATGCCCTGGCGGCGCTGCTGGCGGAAAGCACAGCCAAAAACAAGATCGTCGTCACCGACAGCGTCTTCAGCATGGATGGCGACCTGGCGCCGCTGCCCGCGCTGCTGGCCCTGTGCGAGCGGCATGGCGCCTGGCTGGTGGTCGACGACGCGCACGGTTTCGGCGCGCTGGGCGAACATGGCCGCGGCGCGCTGGAACACTTCGGCCTGCATTCGCCGCACCTCGTATATGTAGGCACCTTGGGCAAGTCGGCCGGCGTGGGCGGCGCCTTCGTTTGCGCGCACGATGCCGTCATCGAAACCCTGATCCAGAAGGCGCGCCCCTACATCTTCACCACGGCAGCCGCGCCCGCGCTCGCGCATGCGCTGCTGGCCAGCCTGGACATCATCGCCGGCGACGAAGGCCGGCAGCGCCGCGCCCACCTGGCGGCGCTGGTGGCGCAATGGAACGATGGCTTGCAGCTGCAACGCTGGCAAGCCTTGCCGTCGCTGTCCGCCATCCAGCCCGTCATCGTCGGCGAGAACGCGGAAATGATGGCCATCGCCGCCACCCTGTACGAACAGGGCCTGTGGGTCGGCGCGATCCGCCCGCCCACCGTGCCATTGGGCACGGCGCGCCTGCGCGTAACCCTGTCGGCCGGCCACACGGCGCAGGAAGTGGCGCAATTGATCAACGCAGTCAACACCCTGGAAAGGACTCGCCATGAGCCTTGATGATCCTATCGTGGCCGAGGTGCTGGCGGACCTGGCGCCGGCCGTGCAGCCGGCGCCCGCCGCCAGCGGCCTGCCATCGCACTTTGCCTGTTTCGTCACCGGCACCGACACGGAAATCGGCAAGACCCTGACCTCGTCGGCCCTGCTGCACGCGCTGGTCGCGCGCGGCGTGCGCGCCTGCGGCATGAAACCGGTGGCCGCCGGCGCAGAGATGCGCGACGGCGAGCTGCATAATGAAGACGCCGACAGCCTGATCGCCGCCGGCAACGTCACCATGCTGCGCAGCCTGACCACGCCCTACATGCTGAAGGAACCGGCGGCGCCGCACATCGCCGCCGCCCTCGAAGGCGTGAGCATCGAATCGGTGCCCATCCTGGCCGCCTACCTGGAAATCGCCGCCGCCTCGGACGCCGTCGTGGTCGAAGGCGTGGGCGGCTTCCGCGTGCCGCTGTCGCCCGGTTTCGACTCGGCCGACCTGGCGCAGCAGCTCGACCTGCCCGTGATCCTGGTGGTCGGCATGCGCCTGGGCTGCATCAGCCAGGCCTTGCTGACGGTGGAAGCCATCGAAGCGCGCGGCTTGAGCGTCGTCGGCTGGGTCGCCAACACATTGGAAGTGGAAATGCGCTTCCTCGACGAAAACATCGATGCGCTGATCGAGCGCATCCCGGCGCCGCTGCTGGGCAAGGTACCGCGCCTGGCGCAGCCGAGCGCGGAAGCCGCGGCGGCGTATCTCGATTTCACCGGCCTGCCCAACTGGCCGGCGCAGCGGTCGCAGAATTAAACCAAACAACTGAACGTACTCAAAAATAGAAGCGAAGGAATCACATGTCTCACGTCCAAGAAGCAGCAAAAACCGTCGAACTGCACCGCCCTGCGGCGCGCATCACCGTGCCGGAAGCGGCCACCTGGCCCGTCGCCGATGTGCTGGCCCTGTTCGACCTGCCTTTCAATGACCTGATGTTCAAGGCCCAGCAAACCCACCGCGCCAACTTCCCGGACGGCGACGTGGAACTGGCGACCCTGTTGTCGATCAAGACCGGCGGCTGCGAGGAAGACTGCGGCTACTGCCCGCAGGCAGCCCGCTACGACACGGGCGTGGAAGCGAAGAAAATCCTCGACATCGACACGGTGCTCGACGCGGCGCGCCAGGCAAAGGCCAACGGCGCCACGCGCTTCTGCATGGGCGCCGCCTGGCGCAGCCCGAAAGAGCGCGACATGGAAAAAGTCGAAGAGATGGTGACCAAGGTCAAGGCGCTGGGCCTGGAAACATGCGCTACTTTGGGCATGCTGGAAGAGGGGCAAGCCGACCGCCTGAAGAACGCGGGCCTCGACTTCTACAACCATAACCTCGACACGGCGCCCGAGTTCTACGACAACGTCATCTCCACGCGCGAATACCAGGACCGCCTGGACACCCTGGGCCGCGTGCGCGAAGCGGGCCTGAAAGTATGCTGCGGCGGCATCGTCGGCATGGGCGAGACGCGCCTGCAGCGCGCCGGCCTGATCGCCCAGCTGGCCAATCTGAATCCGTATCCTGAATCGGTGCCCGTCAACCACCTGGTACAGGTGGAAGGCACGCCGATGTATGGCCTGGAGGCGCTCGATCCGTTCGAATTCGTGCGCACCATCGCCGTGGCCCGCATCACCATGCCGAAGGCGCGCGTGCGTTTGTCGGCCGGCCGGCGCCAGATGGGCGAAGCCGTGCAGGCCATGTGCTTCCTGGCCGGCGCCAACTCCATCTTCTACGGCGACAAGCTGCTCACCACCGACAATCCGGAAGCGGAAGACGACCGCACCCTGTTGAACAAGCTGGGCTTGCAGACGCGCGGCGCCATGCTCGACTCGGTGCAGAAAGAGAAGTGCGGCTGCTGATCCAGCCCTGTCGGGTTACGCCGTGCCGGCTAACCCGACCTACGAATACCGCCTCACCATCCGTAGGTCGGCTTAGCGCGCAGCGCGTAAGCCGACAAGCCAACAGACCAGGTCCATCAAGAGACCGCTGCACCTTTGAGAGAATAGAGAGAGACCATGTTCACTAAAATCCTGATCGCCAACCGCGGCGAAATCGCCTGCCGTGTCGCCGCCACCGCGCGCCGCATGGGCATCCAGACCGTCGCCGTGTATTCGGAGGCGGACGCCAACGCCAAGCACGTCGCCGTCTGCGACGAAGCGGTGCTGATCGGCCCCGCGCCGGCCAAGGAAAGCTATCTGTGCGGCGACAAGATCATCGCCGTGGCGCTGGCCACCGGTGCGCAGGCGATCCACCCCGGCTATGGTTTCCTCTCCGAGAACGCGGACTTCGCCGACGCCTGCCACGCTGCAGGCCTGGTCTTCATCGGCCCGCCGGCGTCCGCCATGCGCGCCATGGGTTCCAAGTCCGCCGCCAAGTCGCTGATGGAAAAAGCCCAGGTCCCCCTGGTGCCCGGCTACCACGGCGAGGAACAGGATGCGGACTTCCTGCACACGCAAGCCGACAAGATCGGCTACCCCGTCCTGCTGAAGGCCTCGGCCGGCGGCGGCGGCAAGGGCATGCGCGTCATCGAGCACTCTGATGATTTCAAGGCCGCGCTGGCCTCGTGCAAGCGCGAGGCGATCAGCTCCTTCGGCGACGACAAGGTGCTGGCCGAGAAATACCTGTCGCGCCCGCGGCACATCGAAATCCAGGTGTTTGCCGACACGCTCGGCAACTGCATCTACCTGTTCGAGCGCGATTGCTCGGTACAGCGCCGCCATCAAAAGGTGCTGGAAGAGGCGCCGGCGCCGGGCATGCCTGCCGAACGCCGCGCCGCCATGGGCGAGGCGGCCGTCGCCGCCGCCAAGGCCGTCGGCTATGTGGGCGCGGGCACGGTGGAATTCATCGCCAACCAGGACGGCTCGTTCTACTTCATGGAGATGAACACGCGCCTGCAGGTCGAGCATCCGGTGACGGAAATGATCACCGGCACCGACCTGGTGGAATGGCAGCTGCGCGTCGCCTTTGGCGAGCCGCTGCCGAAAAAACAGGACGAACTGACCATCCACGGCCACGCCATCGAGGCGCGCATCTATGCGGAAAACCCGGAAAAGGGCTTCTTGCCGTCGATCGGCACCCTGCGCCACATGCAGTCGCCATCGGCCGTGACGTTCGAGCTGGGTGGCACATCCGTGCCAGCCGCCGTGCGCATCGATTCGGGCGTGCGCGAAGGCGACGCCATTTCGCCGTTCTACGACCCGATGATCGCCAAGCTGATCGTCTGGGGCGCGGACCGCCGCGAGGCGCTGGCGCGCATGGCGCAAGCGCTGTCCGAATACCAGATCGTGGGACTGGCCAGCAATATCGCCTTTTTGAAGCGCCTGGTCGAAGGCCAGGCATTCTCCAGCGCGGACCTCGATACGGGTTTGATCGAGCGCAATCACGACGCCCTGTTCCCCGCCCTTCAGGCGGCACCCGACACGGCCCTGGCGCTGGCGTCCGTCGCCCTGCTGCTGGAAGAAAAAGCGGCCGCCGAAGCGCAGTCGGAGCACCGCGCCGACCCGTGGGGCAATGCCCTCGGCTGGCGCCTGAACGGCACCTTGGGACGCAGCCTGGCGTTTGCCGACGAATTTACCCAGGCCGGCGACAGCCAGGCCTACGCCGCGCGCATCGCCTACCGGACGGATGGCTGGCTGTTCAACGGCCAGCCCCTGACCCTGACGGCGCGCACCGGCGGGGAACTGCACATCAAGCTCGGCGAGCGCGCCGTGCACGGCACCGTGCGCCGCGACGGCGAGCAATTCCACGTGTTTACCCACGGCTTGCACTACACCTTGCACTACAGCGATCCGATGGCGCATGCGGGCGAAACGGAAGCGGAAGGCGGCCGCCTGACGGCGCCGATGCCGGGCAAGGTCGTCGCCGTGCTGGTAAACAAGGGCCAGGACGTCAGGAAGGGCGAGCCCTTGGTCATCATGGAAGCGATGAAGATGGAGCACACGATCGCCGCGCCGCACGACGGCCTGGTGGAAGACGTGCTGTACGCGGTCGGCGACCAGGTGGCCGATGGCGCGCCGCTGCTGGCCTTCAAGGCGGCCGCATAAGGAGCGCTCTTGGAAACGTCCATGCGCATTCTTCTACAACGTTCGGACGGCAAGGAAGCGGCGTGGATCGCCGACTTCCGTGACGTGCTGCCCGAGGCCGAGATCGTCTTCTGGCGCGAGGGCGACACGATCGCGCCATGCGACTATGCCGTCGTGTGGCAGCCGCCCGCCGCCATGCTGCCGGCATTGAGCGGGGTCAAGGCCATCTTCAACACGGGCGCGGGCGTCGACGCCCTCCTGAAATTTGGCGAGGCGCTGCCCGGCCACGTGCCGCTGGTGCGCCTCGACGACGCGGGCATGGGTGTGCAGATGGCCGAATATGTGAGTCACGCCGTGCTGCGCCACTTCCGCCGTTTCGACGATTACGAGGCGCAGGCGCGCGCCGGCATCTGGCAACCGCTGCCCGCATTCGACAAGGCGGACTTCCCCATCGGCGTGCTGGGCATGGGCGTGCTGGGCACGCGCGTGCTCGAGACGCTGGCGCAGTTCGAATTCCCGCTGCGCGGCTGGAGCCGCAGCCGGAAGGACCTCGACGGCGTCGCGTGCTTCGCCGGCGAGGAAGGACTCGAAGCCTTCCTGCGCGGCACGCGCATGCTGGTCTGCATGCTGCCGCTCACGCCGGAGACGCACAACCTGCTCGATCGCGCGCGCCTGTCCATGCTGCTGCCGGGCGCCTATGTCATCAACGTGGCGCGCGGCGCGCATGTGGCCGAGCCGGATCTGCTGACCCTGATCCGCTCCGGCCACATCGCCGGCGCCACCCTCGACGTCTTCCGCAACGAGCCGCTGCCGCAGCAGCACCCGTTCTGGCAAGAACCGCGCATCACCATCACGCCGCATATTTCGGCCGCCACCCTGCGCCGCGAAAGCGTGGCGCAGATCGCCGCCAAGATGCGCCGCCTGCAAGCCGGGGACATGGTCGCCGGCATCGTCAACCGTTTGCAAGGATATTGAAATGAACGCTCAAGCTAGTTTGCCGAAACAGGTCAAGATCGTCGAAGTGGGCCCGCGCGACGGCCTGCAGAACGAGAAGGAAACCATCAGCGCCGCCGTCAAGATCGAGCTGGTCGACCGCCTGACGCAGGCGGGCTTCGCCAATATCGAGGCGGCGTCCTTCGTCTCGCCGAAATGGGTGCCGCAGATGGCCACCAGCGCGGAAGTGATGGAAAAGATCGCGCGCCGCCCAGGCACCATTTATTCGGCGCTGACGCCGAACATGCAGGGTTTCGATGCAGCCCTGGCGGCGAAGGCCGATGAAGTGGTGATCTTCGGTTCGGCGTCCGAGGCGTTCTCGCAAAAGAACATCAACTGCTCGATCGCCGAATCGATCGCCCGCTTCGAAGGCGTGGCGAAGGCGGCCAAGGAACACGGTCTGCGCCTGCGCGGCAGCATCAGCTGCGCCTTCGGCTGCCCCTACCAGGGTGATGTGCCGCTCGACGCCGTGGCCGACGTGGTGGCTCGCATGCGCGACCTCGGTTGCGACGAGATCGACATCGCCGACACCATCGGCGTGGCCACGCCGCGCAAAACGCAGGCGGTGATGGCGCGCGCCATCGCGGCCTTCCATGTCGGCGGCCTGTCCGGCCACTTCCACGACACCTACGGCCAGGCGCTGGCAAATATCTACGCCAGCCTGGAAACGGGCATCGCGATCTATCATTCGTCCGTCTCGGGCCTGGGCGGCTGCCCCTACGCCAAGGGCGCCACCGGCAATGTGGCGACCGAAGACGTGCTGTACATGATGCAGGGACTGGGAATTGCCACCGGCATCGACCTCGACCTGGTGGTGGACGCGGGCCAGTTCATCTCGCAGCAGCTGGGGCGCAAGGGTTCCAGCCGCGCCGGCAACGCCATCGCGGCAAAACGCATCGCTGTTTAAGCGTAGGTCGGATTAGCGTGGCAACGCCACGCGTAATCCGACGTCACCGAGGTCATGGCCAACACTGTTATCGGGTTACGCGCCTGGCGCTAACCCGACCTACGCCGGCTTATTCCGTCCTGCCTGAACCATACAGACGAAAAAAAACCCAAGAGCCTAAACTCTTGGGTTTTTTTCTACAAATTTGGTCGGAGTACAAGGATTCGAACCTTGGACCCCCTGGTCCCAAACCAGGTGCGCTACCGGGCTGCGCCACACTCCGAAGACCAAGATAATACAGCCCGTATCGACTTCGGTCAAGGGTCAGGTGAAACTCTGTGTAAATTATTTACGGGCGGCACAGGAAGCCGTGTATTTTTCAAAACGATTGAAGTATGCGACACTCGACACGCAGGTTTTCCCGATCAGACATGAAGGCGACGACGGCAATGGAGTTCAGTACAGGAATACGCGCAGATGGCGGCGATGGCCGGTCCGTCTCGAATCGCCGCGGTATCGCGCTGGGCATCGCCGTGTCCTTGCTGCTGCATGGCGCCCTGATTTACCTGTGGCGCCACGTCCAGCCGCCAGTCTTGCCCGAAACGGGCACCAAGGTCGAGTCAATTGCCGTGTGGATACGCCCGCTGGCGGCGAAGCCCCCCCCGCCACCCGTCGCCGAGGTCAAGCCGAAACGCGAAGCCCAGCCCGTCAGCAAGCCGAAACGCGCCACTGCCACGGAAACGCCAGTGGCGGCCACGGCGCCAGCGGCCAGCCCGCAAGCCATCACGGTCGTACCGGCATCGCCGGCCGCGCCGGCGACCAGTCCCGATGCATTGACGCAAGAGACGCCGAAATTCGACATGGAAGCGGCCAGGAAAACGGCGCGCAAGATGGCCGGCGAACGCGATCCGTCCAAGGTGGGCACGGCCGTGGGGCAGATCCCCGACAAGCCGCTGCGCACGGAAACCCAGCTGGCGCGCGATATCGCGCAAGGCAAGCGCGGCGATTGCAGGACAGACTATGCGGGCGCGGGCTTGCTGGCGCCCGTGCTGATGTTGCTCGACAAGAAGGATAGCGGCTGCAAGTGGTGAGCCTGACAACATACCCCATCCGGGTATCTTGCCATCCCCTTATTCCTGCCCCTTCAACTGCAGCGCCCGCTCATACAGGGCGTTTTTCTTGCGGCCCGTGATTTGCGCCGTCAGATTCGCCGCCTGCTTGACGCTGCATTCGGCCAGCAGGATGTTCAGGATGCGTTCCGCTTCCACGTCTTCCGCGTCCTGCGCCTCGGTGGCGCCTTCCAGCAGGACGACGAATTCGCCCTTTTCGCGGTGCGCGTCGGCACGGATCCAGCTTTCCGCCTCGGACAGCGGGCAGCGGTGGATTTCCTCGAACATTTTCGTCAGTTCGCGCGCGAACACCACCTGGCGCGTCGGCTCGAACGCTGCCGCCAGGGCCGTGGCGCAATCGAGGATGCGGTGCGGCGCCTCATAAAACACCATCGTCGCCGTCACGCCGCGCAGGCTGTGCAGCATGTTTTCACGCTGCTTGGCTTTCGCCGGCAGGAAGCCGACAAAGTAAAACTGGTCATTCAACAGGCCGCTGGCGGAAATGGCGGTGATCGCCGCGGACGGGCCGGGCAGGGGCAGCACGCGCAGGCCGGCCGCGCGCACGGCGTCGACGATGCGCGCGCCGGGGTCGGAGACAGCCGGCGTGCCGGCGTCCGAGACGAGGGCGATGCGTTCGCCGGCGTGCAGGCGGGCAATCAGCGTTTCCGCCACTTCCCGTTCGTTATGTTGATGTGCCGCAATCAAGGGCTTGTTCAGGCCAAAACGCGTCAGCAGGTGCGCCGTGTTGCGCGTATCTTCACAGGCGACGGCATCGGCAATGCTCAGCAAATGCAGCGCGCGCAAGCTGATATCGGTCACATTGCCGATCGGCGTGGCCACTATATACAATGTTGCGCTAGGATAGACCTGGTGCGCCGCCTCTGTCATGATGGGCAGGCTGGCGATGGAACTGATTTCTTGTACGGTCATTTTGGAGGTTAAATGCTTGCTAATAGTGTGAAGTTACTGCTTGTTTGTGCCGCGACCGGCATGCTGAGCGCTTGCAGCACGCCTTGCGACGCGCCCGGGCAATTGTGCGCGCCTATTGAATCTAACACAAGGCCACTACCGCCACCGAAGCCGCTGCCGCCGCCCGTGCCGCCGAAACCGCCAGCGCCGGAACCGGTGACATTTGCCGTGGCCGTGCCGAATATTACCTCGTACGACGAGAGTGGCGCGCCGCTGGCGCCCGTCAAGGGCAAGCCGGCCACCGGCACGCCGCTCGACATGCCGGCCGCCACGGCGCCGGCGCCAGCCGATGGCAATGTGCGCCACATCGGCCTGCTGCTGCCGCTGCGCTCGGCGTCCCTGGGTCCGGCCGCCGAACTGCTGCGCGCCGGCTTCATGGCGGCGTACGAGCGCGACCGCAGCGGCTTCGAAGTGACGGTGATCGATACGGGCGACGGCAGCGGCGACGTCCTGGACAAGTTTGCGCAAGCGCAAGAGGAACAGGACATCGTCGTGGGGCCCTTGTCGCGGTCCGCCGTCACGGCCGTGGCGAATAGCGACCTGGTGCGCAAGCCCACCATCGCCCTGAACCATCCCGACAACCGCGGCGAGGCGCGCCTGCCCGAAAAAATGCTCATCATGGGCCTGTCGATCGAAGCCGAAGCGCGCCAGGTCGCCGCCTGGGCCGCCAGCGAACAGCCGGGCGCCAGCGCGCTGATCCTGTCGGCCGGCTCGCCGTCGCAGCGCCGCACCAGCGCCGCCTTCAAGCAGGAATGGCTGCGCCAGGGCGGTAAAGTCGAATTGGTGGAACTGTCGGCCGTGAATGGCTACCTCAGCGATGCCGAGATGGTGCAGCTGCGCGCGCGCCTGGCCGCCACGCCGCCGGGCCTGCTGTTTGCCGCGCTCGACGCCGACCAGGCGCGCCAGCTGCGCGTGGCCATCGGCAGCGACCTGCCCCTGTATGGCACGTCCTCGCTGAATCCGGGCACGGGGCGCGGCGCCAGCGGCCCCGAGCTCGACGGTACGCGCCTGCTGGACTTGCCGTGGCAGGTGCAGCGCGACCATCCGCAGGTGATGGTGTATCCGCAGCCGCCGCAGCCGGCCGAACGCCGCCTGACGGCCGACATGGAACGCCTGTATGCGCTGGGCATCGATGCCTTCCGCGTGGCGCGCGAAGTGGCGCTGCGGCCGAACGCGCCGTTTACGCTCGATGGCGTGACGGGCCGCCTGGCCGTGCGCTTCGAGCATGGCCAAAGCGTGTTCGAACGCACGGAACAGGCAGCCAGCTACCAGCAGGGCGTGCTGGGCACCTGGCCGCCGAAGGAAGTGCCCGTGCCGGCCGCCTTGCCGTTGACGCAATAGGAACAAGGCGCCATGCCGTCCTGGCCCTTCCCCGGCAAGCGCAAGCGCGCTCAGGGACGGGACGGGCGGCAGGCGGAAGACGATGCGCTCGCATATCTGTTGTTGCAAGGCCTGGTGCTGCTGGAACGCAACTACCTGTGCCGGGGCGGCGAACTCGACCTGATCATGCGCGATGGCCCCTCCATTGTTTTCGTCGAAGTGCGGCTGCGCTCCAGCCGGGCCTTCGGCGGCGCCCTGGCCAGCATCACGCCAGCCAAGCAGCGGCGCATGGTGTACGCGGCGCAAACCTGGCTGCAGGGGCAAGAAACGCTGCCGCCATGCCGCTTCGATGCGCTGGCCATCGATGGCGGGCGCATCACCTGGCTGAAGAACATCCTCGATATGTAAGCATTTTTAACAGTGCTTGTCCGCCATGCCGCGCGCCTGCACTATAATCGGCAGACTATGAATAATCAACGCATCCTCTCGCACTTCCACGAAAGTGCCGAACTCAAGATCCAGGCCGCCACCGTACTGGCGCAACCCATTGCGCAGGCGATCGACCTGATGTTTTATGCATTGTCCAACGGCAACAAGATCCTCGCCTGCGGCAACGGCGGTTCCGCCGCCGACTGCCAGCATTTCGCGGCCGAGCTGGTGGGACGCTTCGAGCGCGAACGCTTTCCGCTGCCGGCGCTGGCGCTGACGACCGATACGTCGATCCTGACGGCCGTGGCCAACGACTACAGCTACCGCGACATCTTCTCGAAGCAGGTGCAAGCCTTCGGCCAGGCCGGCGACATCCTGCTGGCCATCTCCACCTCGGGCAATTCGGCCAACGTGATGGCGGCCGTGGAAGCGGCGCTGGAGCGCGAAATGCGCGTCGTGGCGCTGACGGGCAAGGACGGCGGCGCCATCGGCAAGATGCTGACGGACGCCGACGTGCATATCTGCGTGCCGGCCGAACGCACGGCGCGTATCCAGGAAGTACATTTGACAACCATACACTGCATTTGCGACGGCATCGATGTCGCCTTGTTCGGAGGAGACGTGAATGACTAAATTCGGTACTGGCCCAGGCTGGAAACGCGTACAACGCCCGTTGGCGACCGCCTTGCTGTGCGGCGCCATGCTCACCTCGCTCACCGGCTGCATCGAACTGATGGTCGGCGGCGCCGTGATGGGCGGCGTCGCCGCGGCCGACCGCCGCACCCTGGGCGCCCAGACCGAAGACAAGTCGATCGCCCTGAAAGGCGAGTCGCGCATCCCCTCCATCGTCGGCGACGTGGGCCACGTGAACGTCACCAGCTTCAACCGCCGCGTCCTGCTGACGGGCGAAGTGCGCGATGAAGCGATGAAAAATGCCGTCGAGCGCGAAGTGCGCAATATCGCAGGCGTGGAATCGGTGGCCAATGAGCTGATCATCGCCGGCCCGGCCAGCTACACCTCGCGCTCGAACGATGCGCTGATCACGGCCAAGGTCAAGGCCAGCCTGGTGGACATGAAAACCATCTCGGCCGCCTCGTTCAAGGTCGTCACGGAAAACGGCACCGTCTTCCTGATGGGCCGCGTCACCCAGCGCGAAGGCACGGTCGCCTCCGACGTGGCGCGCGGCGTGAGCGGCGTGCAGAAAGTGATCAAGCTGTTCGACTACATCTCGGAAGCGGAACTGAAGCAATTGCAGCCGGAAGCGCCGCAGCAGCGCACCACCAGCACGGTCAGCGATACCGTCCAGCAATAAGCGTTCTCCCCCATCCGGCCTACGGATCCAGCGCGGCGATACGGCTATAATGGTCGCATCGTGGCCGCATCGCCGCGCTTTTGAAATGAAAACCATGTCAACTTCGCCATCTGCAAGCAAATCCTGGCTGAAGCCAGCCCTCATCGCCGTCTTCGTGGCGGGCGTGGCGGCGGCCGGCTACCTGTCGCTGAACGACAAGCAGAGCGCGCCGGACGTGACCTTCCACGGCATCCATGGCGAGAAAATCACGTCGGCCAGCCTGCGCGGCAAGGTGGTGATGGTCAATTTCTGGGCCACCTCGTGCACCACCTGCGTGGCGGAAATGCCGGAAATGGTCGACACCTACAACAAGTACAAGGCGCAGGGACTGGAATTCGTGGCCGTGGCCATGAAATACGACCCGGCCAACTACGTGCTGAACTTTGCCGAAACGCGCCAGTTGCCGTTCAAGGTGGCGCTCGACGTGACGGGCGAGGCGGCCAAGGCCTACGGCGACGTGGCGCTGACGCCCACAACCTTCGTGCTCGACAAGCAAGGCAAGATCCTCAAGCGCTATGTGGGCAAGCCCGAGTTTGCCGAACTGCACAAGCTGCTGGAAACGGCCATCGCCGGCTGATCCCCCTCAGACACCTTGTAAAACCCTGTTGCCAGGTGTTGCCAATCTGTTATAACCTTCCCTTGCGTGATCCCATTCACCTTGTGAAGGCCAGCCGTGTCCCTAGCCGCTCAACCGCCCGACCCGCAGCAACTGAAAGCCTGGCTGCTTGCCGCCGGCAACAAGGACGCCACGGCGTTCCGTCAACTATATAACTCCACCTCATCGAAACTGTTTGGCTTCGCGCTGCGTATATTGCATAAGCAAGAGCTCGCTGAAGAAGCCTTGCAAGAGGGGTTCGTCGCCATCTGGAACAACGCCGCCACTTACCAGAGTCATCTGGCGGCGCCGATGACCTGGATGGCCACCATCGTGCGCAACAAGGCGTTCGATGTGCTGCGGCGCAGCGACGATACCGTGGAAATCGATGCCGAACAGTTTGATAGCGAAGTCATGAATGCACTCCGAGACCCCCAGGCCACGCCCATCGAATCGCTGCAGCTGAGCGGTGACGCCAAGGCGCTGGCATTCTGCATGTCGGCCCTGGAAGGGCTGCACCGGCAGGTGGTCGCCCTGGCGTTCTATCACGACCTGTCGCACAGCGAAGTGGCGCAGCAGATGTCGCTGCCGATCGGCACCGTGAAGACGTGGATACGCCGCAGCCTGGAACGGCTGCGCACGTGCCTGGCGAAACGGGAGGCATCATGAATATCCGCGGCAATGACGCGCTGCGCCAGAAACTGGCATCCGAATACGTGCTGGGCACGCTGAAAGGGGGCGCCCGGCGGCGTTTCGAAGGCTGGCTGCACAACGATGCCGGCTTGCGCAATATCACGGCCGAATGGCGCCAGCGCCTGGAACCGATGGCGGAATTCGCCACGCCCGTGGCGCCGCCGAACAGAGTCTGGAAGCAGATCGAGCAGCGGCTGCACCTGGCGCCGCAAGGCGGCTGGGCCCTGTGGCGCGATTCGCTGTCGTTCTGGCGCAGCCTCGGCATGGCCTCGAGCGCCATCGCCGCGCTGCTGGTGATCGTCGTGGCCACGCGCCTGCTGGACGCGCCGCAGATCAGCTATGTGGCCAGCCTGACGGACGAGAAGGCGCAGACGGCCCTGCTGCTGACGGCCGACAGCCGCCACGGCGCGCTCGACGTGCGCATGGTGGGCAACGCGCCCGTGCCTGCCGACCGCGACCTGGAACTGTGGGCCGTGCCGAAGAGCGGCAACCCCCGTTCGCTCGGCTTACTCGCCGACAAGGGCAATATAAAACTGGCCCTGTCCCAGCGCGCCATCGGCGACGACGTGGCCCTCCTGGCCGTCACCCTCGAGCCGAAAGGCGGTTCGCCCGATCCGAACGGACCGACGGGACCAATCTTGTACAAGGGTAACTGGGTGAAAATTTAAGCAGCGCAAAAGCGAGGGCTGGGGCCGTATCCTGCAGGGTACGACTCCGGAGGTCGCTCTTGCGGTTATTTAGGGTACAGAATCATCTGCGTGCAGCGGAACAGGGCGATGGTCTTGCCTGTTTCCTTGCTTTTCACCACGGCATCCCACACCTGCGTGTTGCGGCCCTTGTGCTCTACCTTGGCCGTGCACGTGATGGTGCCGTCGCGGGCCGTGCCCAGGTGGTTCGACTTCAATTCGATGGTGGTGAAGTTGCTCGCGCCTTCGGGCAGGTTGGCGATGCAGCCATAGCCGGAAGCCGTGTCGGCCAGGGTCACCACGCTGCCCGCGTGCAGATAGCCGTTCGGCGCCAGCAGATGCGGCAGCACGGGCAGTTCCGCCGTCAGCTGGCCGTCGCCCACGTCCGTGATGACGATGCCCAGGTGGCCGGGCAGGCGGCCGGTGCCGCGTTCATTCAACAGTGCTACGGTGATCTCGGGATGGCTCATGCTGGTCCTTGTGCGGGTGAATCCGGGCAGCGGATCTGCCGGAGAATACTATGATGATAGCAACTTTCCCCGCATCGGTTTGGCGGCCGCCTATTTCCGGCCGCGCCGCCGTTTCCACCACACCAGGGTTCCCGTCAGCATGAACAGCAGCGGCATCAGGCCGAAGAGGGTGATGAAGGCGCGCCCGGCCGCGCCAAACGCCTGGCCCGAATGCAGCGGGAATTGCCAGCCCAGGAAAACGTCGCCGGCCGGCGCCCGCAAGGGATCGCGGATGCGCAGGGGCAAGCCGCTGCGCGCGTCCAGCGTGATGCGCGTGGCGCCGTCGCCGTCGGCGATTTCGCCAGGCTGGCGCACGCGCACGTCATACGGCTGGTCTGGCTTGGCCGGCAACACGATGCGCGACACGCGCGCCTGCGGATACAGCGTCTGCGCAGCGGCCATGGCCTGGCCCGCATCGAGCACGGCGCCATCGTTCTGCAGATTTTTCAGTTTGGCCGTGTCCGGCGCCGTCGACACGAGCGCCACCAGCGGCACCACCAGCTGCGGCAAATTGAAATAGATGCCGGAAAAGGCCAGCACGGCCAGCACGGGGGCGGCAAAGAAACCGGCCGCCTTGTGAAACGTATAATTGAAACGGGGCCAGGACCCGCCATGCGACACCGTCAGGGCGCGCTTGATCGCCTTCCACTGCAGGCGCGGCCACCACAGATAGATGCCGCTGAGGGCCATCATCAGCAGCAGCACGCCGGAAATCCCCGTGACCGTCTTGCCCGCGTCGCCCGACAGCAGATAGCGGTGCAAATGAAACATGCCTGACATCAACAGCGGACGCGTGAGGCCGAAGCGGCCCCAGTCGCGCTCGCCCTTCACTTGCAGGGTGTAGGGGTCGACCATCACCTGGCGCACGATGGCCTGGCTGAACATGGACGGCTTGGCTGGCTGGCGGTACGACGCCACATACACGTCGCGCGCGTCGGCCGGCGGATTGAGTTGCGTAGGCTTGCCGTAGGCGGGGTCGGCCGTGAGCTGGTCCACCACCGTTTGCACGCTGCGCGGCGTCACCTGGAAGGCCTGGCCAGGCGCGGGTGTGCTCGCCTGCAACAACGTCGGATTCAGCCAGGCGTCGAGTTCCGGCATCCAGGCGATGGCCGAGCCCGTCAAGCCCAGCAGGACGAACAGGGCGCCGAACCACAGGCCCGCATACAGGTGCAGCTTGGCTAACAGCCATTTGATCGGGCGCTTGGACATGAAGGGGGGACTCTGGGAATTTTGGGCTGCGGAACGATAGCATGAAAGGCCCGGAGTGAAAATCATTATCAGCTGGCATCCTGTCCTGCCCCCGTAGCGCAAATGAATTGCAACAGGCGCTGACAGCGGGGCGATTTTCTTGCTACTATGCGCCCATGTCTTCCCGCCAGCCCACCCGCAAGCTTGCTCATCACGGCGCCGCCGTCCTCGCGCGCACGCCGTGGCGGCTGTGCGTGGCACTGTTCAGTGCGCTGGCCCTCGTGTTCCTGCTGTCGACGGCCGCCTCGCACCTGCACAAGACCAGCCTCGACGCGGAAGAGTGCGCGCTGTGCGCCACGGTCATCGACAAGGTGGCCGATTTCGCCGTGCCGCCGGCCATCGCCGAGCCGCCCGCCCAATTACTGCCGTACCGCTTGCTGGCCGCCGCGCCGGCCGCCCTGGCGCCCGTCGCCGCCATCCTGCTGCCGCCAGTGCGCGGCCCGCCTGCCGCCTCGTTGTAGTTCCCACGCTGTTTTTCTTTTTTTCAGGCGGTCCCTTGCCGCGCTTCGATGCGCGCCGGGCCGCCTGGCGTTGACTATCTTTGAGGTTTACCATGCAACACACTCCCCGTCTGAGCGCGCTGTCGCTCGCCCTTGCCAGCCTGTTTACCGTGTCCGCCCATGCGGCCGATGCCACTCCTGCCGATACGGCCGCCGATGCCGCGCCGCCAGAGATGCAAAAGGTCGAAGTCACGTCCGCCCACCTGAAAAGCGCGCGCATCGAGCTGTCGCCGAAAGTCGGCACCACCATCTACAGCATCGACAGCCACATGGTCGGCATGCTGGGCCAGGGCGACAACACGCCGTTCAATGAAGTGCTGCTGCGCCTGCCAGGCGTGTCGCAGGATTCGAAGGGTTCCGGCGCCCTGCACGTGCGCGACGACCATGCCAACGTGCAATACCGCATCAATGGCGTGCAATTGCCGGAAAGCATCAGCGGCTTCGGCCAGTCCATCGACACGCGCTTGATCGACCATACGGATTTCATGACGGGCGCCTTGCCGGCCCAGTTCGGCCTGCGCACGGCCGGCATCGTCGATATCGAAACGAAGGAGGGCGGCATGACGCCGGGCGGGCGCATCGGCATCCTCGTCGGCAGCCACGACCATGTGGAACCGAGTGCCGAATTTTTCGGCAGCGTCGGCAAGTTCAATTACTACCTGTCCGGCAGCTATCTGGGTAACGCCCTGGGCGTGGAAAACCCGCAAGACACGCGCAGCGCCCTGCACGACAAGACGCGCCAGAACAAGTCCTTCGGCAGCCTGTCGTATTTCCTCGATGACAACACGCGCCTGGGCGCCATGTTCGGCACCTACAACGGCCGCTTCCAGATCCCGAACAATCCGAACCAGGCACCGGCCTTCTCGCTCGATGGCCACAGCGATGCGCAGGCGGGCACGTCCAGCCTGCCGTCGTCGCAGCTGAATGAAAACCAGCGCGAGGTGAACCGCTTCCTCGTGCTGTCGCTGCAAAAGAGCCTGGGCGACCTCAATTACCAGGTCTCGGCCTTCCACCAGTATTCGGAACTGCACTTCACGCCCGATGCCATTGGCGACCTGATCTACAACGGCGTGGCGTCGGATTCGCGCCGCTCGAACAGCGCCTCGGGCGCCCAGTTCGACGCCAGCTACAAATTGCTCCCGGACCACACCGTGCGCGCGGGCCTGGCCTACACGCGCCAGAAGACGACGAGCGACAACACGGTGGCCGTCTTCCCCGCCATGGACGGCGCGCAAACGTCCACCACACCCATCACGGTGCGGGACAACAGCGGCAAGACGGGCACGCTGGCCAGCTTTTACCTGCAGGATGAATGGCATATCAGCAAGCCCCTGACCCTGAACTACGGCGCGCGCTTCGACAAGGTCTCGGCCTACACGAGCGAGCAGCAATGGAGCCCGCGCGTGAACCTGGCCTACCAGCTCGCGCCGGGCACGGCCCTGCACGCCGGCTATTCGCGCTACTTCACGCCGCCGCCGCAGGAACTGGCCGCGCAGGGCAGCATCGACCTGTACGCGAACACGACGAACGCGCCGGAAATCGGCCAGTCCGACAACGTCAAGTCCGAGCGCACGCATTACTACGACGTCGGCATCAGCCATCAGGTGAATGCGCAACTGACCGTGACGGCCGATGTGTACTATAAAAAGATCAACAACCTGCTCGACGAAGGCCAGTTCGGCCAGGCGCTGATCCTCACGCCATTCAACTATGCGGACGGCTACGCCAAGGGCCTGGAATTGTCGGCCATCTACAGCGAGAAAAACTGGGGCCTGTTCCTCAACGCCAGCACGCAAAAAGCGCAGGGACGCAACATCAATTCGGGCCAGGCCCTGTTTGGCGCCGATGAATTGAACTACATCAGCAAGAACTATGTCTACCTCGATCATGACCAGAAATACACGCTGTCGGGCGGCGGACATTATCACTTCGGCGATTCGCAAGTGAGCGCTGACTTCCTCTACGGTAGCGGCCTGCGCATGACTCCGGAGGGCGGCGCGCCGAATTCCGGCCATTTGCCCAGCTACTTTACCGTCAATGCGGCGCTCACGCATACGTGGAAAAACACGCCGCTCGGCAAGGTGGAAGGACGGCTGGCCCTGATCAACCTGTTCGATAAATCGTACCTGCTGCGCGACGGTTCCGGCGTCGGCGTGGGGGCGCCCCAGTATGGCGCCCGCCGCAGCCTCTACGCCGGCCTGTCGACGAGTTTCTAAGAGTTACGCGCGAAGACAGCGGCAGGGAGCAACGCCTGCCGCTGTCGGTTGCCGTCCGGTTCCAAAAATTATCCCCAGGCAATGGCCGCCTGGCCATGCGCCTGCAGATACGCATTGGCCTGGCTGAACGGCTTGCTGCCGAAGAAACCTTTACTGGCCGACAAGGGAGACGGGTGGGGCGCGGCCAGCACCAGGTGCTTGCCGGGATCGATCAGGCTGCGCTTGGCTTGCGCATAGCCGCCCCACAGGATGAAGACGAGATGACTGCGCTCGGCGGACAGGTGGCGAATGGCGCTGTCGGTCAGCTTTTCCCAGCCCTTGCCCGCATGCGAGCCGGCCACGCCGGCGCGCACCGTCAGCACGCTATTGAGCAGGAACACGCCTTGCTGCGCCCAGTCGGACAAATCCGTGCGCGTGCGCGCCACGCCCACGTCGCCATGCAACTCCTTGAAGATATTCTGCAGGCTGGGCTGTGGCGGCGTGCCTTCGGGTATGGAAAAGCACAGGCCCATGGCCGCGCCCGGCGTGTGGTACGGGTCTTGGCCGAGGATCACGACTTTCACTTGCTCAAATGGCGTCAAGTCGAACGCGCGGAAGATGTATTTACCCGGGGGAAAACACTGCCCCGCCGCATAGTCCGCCTTCACGAAGGCGGCCAGGCGTTCCCAGTAAGGTTCGGCGAAATCAGCTGCCAGCCGCGCCTTCCACGATGCATCGATGCGTACGTCCATGCCTCACCTCATAGCTTATCCGTCAACCATGCTTTTTCAACATGACAGTATAGAACGCCGGGCCGGATGAGGCGCATACGATTCGAACAGGCAAAAAAAAGCCGCCAGCACCAGCAGGCGGCTTTGATGCAGCGCAAGGTGCTTAGAAATTCAGCGCCGATTCCACGCCGGCGCTGTGCGCCTGTTCATCCGCGTGGTACGAGCTGCGCACCATGGCGCCGACGGCGGCGTGGGTGAAGCCCATCTTGTACGCTTCTTCCTCGAACATCTTGAAGACGTCCGGGTGCACGTAGCGGCGCACGGGCAGGTGGCTGTTCGATGGCGCCAGGTACTGGCCGATGGTCAGCATGTCGATGTCGTGCTCGCGCATGTCGCGCATCACTTGCAGGATTTCCTCGTCCGTCTCGCCCAGGCCCACCATGATGCCGGACTTGGTCTTGACGTCCGGATACATGGCCTTGAAATCCTTCAGCAGCTTCAGCGAATGCATGTAGTCGGAGCCGGGACGCGCTTCCTTGTACAGGCGCGGCGCCGTTTCCAGGTTGTGGTTCATGACGTCCGGCAAGCCATCCTTGAACAGGTTCAGGGCTTTTTCCAGGCGGCCGCGGAAGTCGGGCACCAGCACTTCGATGCGGGTGTTCGGCGACAGGGCGCGCGTTTGCTGGATGCACTCGACGAAATGGCCGGCGCCGCCGTCGCGCAAGTCATCGCGGTCGACGGAGGTGATGACGACGTAGTTCAAACGCAGCTTGGCGATGGTTTTCGACAGGTTGGCCGGCTCTTCCTTGTCCAGCGGGTCCGGGCGGCCGTGGCCGACGTCGCAGAACGGGCAGCGGCGCGTGCACTTGTCGCCCATGATCATGAAGGTGGCCGTGCCCTTGCCGAAGCATTCGCCGATGTTCGGGCAGCTGGCTTCCTCGCACACGGTCACCAGCTTGTTTTCGCGCAGGATGTCCTTGATTTCATAGAAGCGTGTCGATGCCGAGGCGGCCTTGACGCGGATCCAGTCCGGCTTTTTCAGGCGCTCGACTTGCTCGATCGGAATGATCTTGATCGGGATGCGCGAAGTCTTGCTGGCGCCTTTTTGCTTTTCGCTCGGGTTGTACGCGGGAGCGGCGGTCGCGGCGGGGGCGGTGCTGGAAATGGTCTCAGAAGTCATGGCTGCAAGCCCTTGCGGGCGATGTTGGTTTGTTTGCTCAGGCATCCGCTGCCTGAGGCGCGCCTGCGGCGCTGTTTACCTCGGTTACATCGAGTAATACGGTCAATTCCCGGGCCAGGGCCCGCTGCACGTCGGCCAGCGGCGCCACCACACCCATGCTGCGCATGTCCACCGTCTTCAGGCCGGAATAGCCGCAGGGGTTAATCCAGGAAAACGGCGCCAGGTCCATCGCCACGTTGAGCGACACGCCATGGTAGGTGCAGCCATTGCCGCGCACTTTCAATCCCAGCGCGGCGATCTTCGCACCCTTGTCTGGCCCGCCGGCAATATAAATGCCAGGCGCGCCATCGATGCGCTCGCCAGCGAGATTATACGCCGCCAGCACGTTGATGATGGCTTGCTCGATTTTATGCACGAACTGGCGCGCATACAGCTTGCCGCCCGGCTTGTTGCGGCGCAAGTCCATCAGCAGGTAAATCACCACCTGGCCGGGGCCGTGGAATGTGACTTCGCCGCCGCGGTCCGTCTGCACCACGGGGATCGAATTTTCTTCAATCGCTGCGCCGGCCAGCAAATGGCCGCGGTCGGCCGCCAGGCCCAGCGTGAACACGGGCGGATGCTCGACGATCCACAGTTCGTCGCGCGTGTCCGTCGTGCGCGCGTCGGTAAAGGCGCGCATGGCGGCAAAGGTCGGCTCGTAATCGACGCGGCCCAGCTCGCGGATCAGCGCCGCTTCGGTTCGGGTGGTGGTCATGACAGATTCTGTGGTCAGCTGCCGGCGCCCTGCGGACGCTGCGGCGAAGCCGTGATTATAAGCCAGGCCGCCGTTTCATTCCGGCGCGGCGGCCGGCAGCAGCAGCCTGCCTAACTTTTGGGCAGCATGGCGTATCTGCGCGGCGCTGAGGGCCGTATAGCCGAGCAGCACGGCCGGCGCCAGCCTGGCGCTGTGGCAAAAGTCGCCGAGCGGCTGCAGCGCCAGCCCCTCCTGCGCGGCGCGCGCGCAAAATGCGCGCTCGTCGCTGCCGGCTGGCAACCACAGCACGCAATGGAAGCCCGCTTGCTGACCGGAAATGGCGTAGCGTCCGGGCGCGGTCTGCTCGAGGACGGCCAGCAGCAGGTCGCGCCGCTCCTTGTAGGCCAGCCTGGCCTGGCGCAAATGGCGCACGAAGGCGCCTTCCTCCATCCAGGCGGCCAGCGCCAGCTGTTCCGTCACGCCGACGGACCGGCCCGTCAACTGCAAGGTGCGCAGCAGCTGCGCGCGCAAGCCGGGCGGCAGCACCATGAAGCCCACGCGCAGGCCGGCAAACAGGGTCTTATTGAAACTGCCACAATAAATCACGCGCTGGTACTGGTCCAGCGCCTTCAGGGCCGCCAGCGGCGCGCTGTGGTAATTGAATTCGCTGTCGTAATCGTCCTCCACCACCCAGGCGCCGCTGTCGTTCGCCCATTCCAGCAGGGCCAGGCGGCGCGTGACGGACATGGTCACGCCCAGCGGCGACTGGTGCGCCGGCGTCACATACGCGAGGCAGGCGTCGGTGTGGGCGCGCAGGGCGGCGCAATCGATGCCCTCGGCGTCGACGGCAATGTCCACCGGCACGGCGCCGCTGAGGGCGAACAGGGCGCGCGCGGCCGGGTAGCCCGGTTCTTCCAGGCACACCTTGTCGCCATCGCGCACGATGCTGCGCGCCAGCAAGTCGATCGCGTGGCGGATGCCGGTGGTGACGACGATGTCTTGCGGGTCGCAGCGGATGCCGCGGTACTTGCCGAGGAAATCGGCGATCTGCTGGCGCAGCCGGGGCAGGCCGGCCGGATCGGCGCTGCACAGCTGCTCCGGCGTGGCGGCGGCCAGCGCCCGCGCCGCGCACTTCGACCAGGCGGCCATGGCAAACAGGCTGGCGTCGGCGCGCCGGGCCACGAAGGGCAAGCCGTCGCGCACGCCCGTGTCCGAGGCGGGCGCCGGCGCCGCGGCCAGCGTGGCGGGGAGGGCGTCATCCAGGCCGGCCATCAGGAAGCGTTCCGGCACGACGGCGCACACGCGCGTGCCGGAACCGGGTACGCGCGTCACGTACGCTTCCGCGTGCAGGCGGTCGAACACGGTTTCGATGGTGCCGCGCGACAACTCCCACCGTTCCGCCAGGGTGCGGCTGGAAGGCAGGCGGCTGCCCGCCGGCAGCATCTTCGTCAGGATGGCCGCGCGCAGCGCTTCATACGCGCCATCCTGCTTGTTGACGCCAGCCTTGTCGAGCCAGCTGGTAGGGCGGGGCAAGTCCAGGGCGTGCGGTGATTTTCCTCGCGGCATGATGATGGTCGTCCAAGTGGTCCAATGAAATAAGTGATGACTGGCACTTCGCATTACACCACAACCATTCTACTCTCACCGTTCCGGTGCGCCAGCGTGGCGCGCCATGCCATCTTGCGTTTGGAAAACATGAGTAAAAACACATCCCTGCCGCTGTGGGCCTGGGGCAGCATCGTGCTGCTGCTGGTCTGCCTGTCGCGCATCAGCATCGACATTTACCTGCCGTCGTTGCCGGCCATGGCCGATGCGCTGCACGCCAGCGATGCGCAGTTGCAACTGACGCTGAGCCTGTTCATGGCCGGCTCGGCCGCCTCGATGCTCGCCTGCGGACCGCTGGCCGACCGCTACGGACGCCGCCCCGTGCTGCTGGCCGGCACGGGCATTTATGTGCTCGCCAGCATCGTTTGCACGGTGACTTCCGATGTGCACGTGCTGATCGCCGCGCGCGTGCTGCAGGCGTTCGGCGGCTGCAGCGGCACCATCATCGGCCGCGTCATGGTGCGCGACCGCTTCGACCCCGCCACGCAGGCGCGCATGCTGGGACGCATCTCGATGGTGATGGGACTGTCGCCGATCCTGGCGCCGCTGGCCGGCAGCATGCTCGACGCGGCATTCGGCTGGCGCGCCGTGTTTGGCGTGCTGTGCCTGCTCGGGGCGCTGTCGCTGGGACTGATCGCCGCCTACTTGCCGGAAACCAGGCCCGTCGACACCGCACCGCAGGCAAATACCCTGGCGCTGTACCGGCGCCTGCTGGGCGATGCCTATTTCCTGCGCTATGCGCTGGCCATCGGCTGCGTGTATTGCACGTACTTCCCGTTCATCGCGGAATCGTCCGTGCTCTTGCAAAGGGGCATGCAGCTGTCGCCCGGCGCGTATGCGCTGGTGTTCGCGCTGACGGTGAGCGGCTATATCGCGGGGTCGAGCCTGTTCCGCGCGCTGGGACCGCGCCTGGGCGCCGAGCACATGCTGGGCGTGGCCGTGCTGATCAATGTGGCGGGGGCGGCCAGCTTGTTGCTGGCAGGCAGCCTGGCGCCGCAGCACGTGGCGTCGCTGGTGGCGCCGATGCTGCTGGTGATGGTGTCGGTGGGCATGGCCATCCCGGCCTGCCAGCTGGCCGTGCTGCAGCCGTATGGCGCCCAGGCGGGCAGCGCCTCGGGCCTGTTCTTCTTCGTGCAGATGGCGATCACGGCCGCCTGCGGCGCGCTGCTGGCCGCCATCACCGACGGCAGCGAAAAGCCCCTGCTGTGGGTGACGGCGGCCGCCAGCTGCGCCTTTGCCGCCGTCTGGCTGCTCACGAAGAGCCGGGCCAGCGTGACGGCGGCAACGCTTACATGACGATCTTCACCATCGGGTGACCCGACAGCGCCGTGTACAGGGCGTCGAGCTGTTCGCGGCTGATGGCGCGCACGGTCACGGTCAGGCCCGTGTAATTGCCCTTGCCCGATGGGCGCTCTTCCATGCGGCCCGCGTGGAAGGTCGGATCGTGGCTGATCACCAGTTCCAGCATGGTCGGCGCGAAGTCGACATGCGTCGGGCCCATGATCTTGATGGGAAAATCGCTCGGGTATTCGATCAGCGATTCGCTGGGAGGAATCGTGACTTCGGTAGGAGGGGTGGTTTGCATGGGAAATCCAATCAGTGCCGGTAAGGACAGGCGGCGCAGCATACATCGCGCGGCGGCTGCATAAAAGCGTATTGTAGCCAACTTTGGGGACGCATGCGCCCGTTGCCATGGCGCCGGCGATGGCGCCCGCATGGCGAAAAAAAAAGCCAGCTATGCAAGCTGGCTTAAAACTATTTCGTTTGGACAAAATAGCGGGAAAAAATCGGTGCTGTCACTACGTGCGGCATTGCGCTGTTCTGCAATGCCCCTACTGTAGAGAAAACACCGCGGCATTGCCTCCGGCATGTGACGAACTGCCGGTTTGACGGCCTGAACGTCCATACGGCGCGACCAGACGGGAATCGGCCCGGCGCCAATGCCTCGTTCAACGCTCCTGTTCCTGCACGCGGCCGCTGCGGCCGGGACCGCCGCGCTCGCTGCCCCGCTCATGCGCCCGTTCACGCGCGGCACTGGCGCGCTCGGCACCGCGCTCGCCGCCGCGCGCTTCCGGCGCGGGACGCGGTGCCGGCGCCGGCATCGCTGGCGGTGCCGGGCGTGCCGCGGCTACCGGCGGCGGTGAAGGCGGCGGCGCCGTTTGCAACACCTCGCGGCGGTTGCCGCGCTCCCAGCGGCCACCGTCCTGGCGCGGCGCATCGGCCGGGCGTTCCATCACAGGACGCGGCGCCCGCTCATGGCGCGGATACGCCTCGCCACGCCAGCCGGGCTGGCGGCCCACCTGGTCTTGCACGGGCGGCAAGGCCGGCATGGCTGGCATCACGGGTTGTGCCGGCACGGGCGGCGCGGATGGCTGCGGCGGAATGGGCGGCGCGGCCGGCACGGGCGGGCGCTGCGGCATCAGCGGACGGGGCGCGACGCGCGTCTGGCCGTCGTCCGTCTGCAGGCGGCCCGGGCGGTTGACCCAGTCGCGCCGGGGAATGTTGTCCGTGCGGTTGTCCATGCGCGGCCGTTCGGTCGGGCGCTGCCAGTTGCCGGCCGGCGGAGGCGCCGTGCTCAAGGGCAAACTTTGCATGACGGGCGGCGGCATGGTGGTGCGGTTGCGGCGCGGCACGTCGACCGTGCGCTGCGTGCCGAAACGCTCGCCGGGCAGCATCGTCATGCCTGGACGGCGTTCGCGTTCGCCCGCCACGGGGCGGCGGCCATCGGCGACGCGGTTGATGCGGCGTTCATAGTCGGCGCTGGCGCGGTAGCCGGGCACGTAACGGTCGTGCGGCGACAGGGGGAACCAGCCCACGCCGGGGCGCGATCCATGCTGCGAACCATGCTGTGGCCCATGCGCGCCGCCGACCCAGCCCACCAGGGCCGGCGCCCAGGGCACGCGCGCGCGGTCGCGCCCCGGCGCCCAGCCCCAGCGGTGGCCCAGCAGTACCCAGCGGCCGTAATGCGAGGGCGCATAGCCCCACGGCGCGTTGTCGACCCAGGTCCAGCCCCACGGCGCGATCCACGTCCAGCGCCCGTCGCTGTACGGCGCCCAGCCGGCAGCTACCGTGGTGGGCAGCCACAGCGGGCCATACTCGGCATCGTCCTGCCAGGCACCGTAACGGTCCAGCTCTTCATAGCCGGTCGTGTCCTCGGTGACATAGCGCAGGGCCGGCGCGGCGGCGGGCAAGGCTTCGGGCCAGTGGTCGAAGGCCACGCGCTGCAGGGCGCCCGTGCGCAGCTCCTCGTCCGTCAGTTCGGCGCGCTTGCCGGCGCGCAAGGTCACGCTGCCCGTCGCGCCATCCACGTCGGCCACGCCTTCGAGCACGCTGACGACGCTGGTGCCCGGCTGGCGCCCGGCATCGATGCGCACCCAGCCCGGCTGGGCCAGGGTCACGCGCGCCTGCTGCGTCGTCAGTTCGAGGCCGCGCAGCGCGTCCGGGTTGCGCACGCGCACGCTAACGCTGCCATAACTGAGGTGCAGCTTGAAACTGTCGTCATCGAGTTCGCTCACTTCCAGCTCGGAATCGCCATCGAGGCGCACGGCGGCCGCGCCGACGCGAAACTCGGCCAGGGCGCCGCGCATGGTACTTAAACGGTTATCCGTCGTGACGGGCCAGTTCAGCAGGGCGTCCTGCGCTTCGCCATCGCCGGCGCGCACCAGCACCTGCCCTTCGACGGTGGACAGGCGCCCCACGCGGGCGGGCGGGTCGTCGGCCAGGGCCAGCGCGCACGCCGACGACAGCAGTACGGCGCACACGATTTTCAGGAGGGGGAAGGACAGGGTCGGACGCATGGCAGCGCTCCAGGCAAGACTTACAATGATGACATGACTGGATTACAGCCCTCTTCGGCCGGCATCGCAAGCAGGCTTACAAATGTTTGCATGTTGACCTGGCTCAGGAAGCCGCGTGCGCGCCCCGCTTGACGAAGAACAAGGCCGTGCCGACGGCCATCAGCAGGCCGCCAAAGAAGCGGTTCTGCTTTTTCACGGCGCGGGCATCGCGGAAGAAGCGCTGCATGGACGACGCCAGCAAGGCGTAGCCATGCATGACGAGCAAGTCGATCGTGCACATGGTGACGGCCAGGATCAGCAGCTGCGGCAGCACGGGTGCCGTGGCGCTAATGAATTGCGGCAACACCGCCACCATGAAGATGATGCCCTTCGGATTCGTCACGTTCGTCAAGAAGCCCGTCAGCACGCGCCGATGCAGCGACGGCAGCGCGCTGGCCGCATGCAGGTCGCCGGCCACGGCCACCTTGGCGCGCCACTGCGACAGGCCCAGGTAGATCAGGTACAGCGCGCCCACCGTCTTGACGATATTGAAGGCCACTTCCGAGGCCAGCAGCAGGGAACCGACGCCGGCGCCCGCGATGAACAGCACCACCAGCAGCCCCAGCTGCAAGCCGAGGATGGTGGCGCTGGCCTTTTTCACCCCGTACGACAGGCCGTGCGACATCGACAGCACGGCGCCCGAGCCGGGCGAGACGGCGATGATGGTGGCGGCGAAGACAAAGGCGATCCAGGTGGCAAAATGCATGCGGCGTCCAGAAAATGGTGAATAAAAGCAATTTTACCCCGCCCCGTGCGGCGCTGCCGGCCATGCCTGGGGTAAGATCGCAGTCATGCCTTACCGACGTCATCCCTTGCCGTACAACCAAGAATAACATCATGAAAAACAACACTTTCCTAGCCCAACCATTCCCCGCCGCCACCATGGGAGCGCGCTGAGATGGCCGGCTCCAGTCTGCTGGCCCTGCTCGACGACATCGCCAGCATCCTCGATGACGTTTCCCTGATGACCAAGGTAGCCGCCAAGAAGACGGCCGGCGTGCTGGGCGACGACCTGGCCCTGAACGCGCAGCAGGTGGCCGGCGTGCGCGCCGAGCGCGAGTTGCCCGTGGTATGGGCCGTCGCCGTCGGTTCCATGAAGAACAAGGCCATCCTCGTGCCGGCCGCGCTGGCCATCAGCGCGTTTGCGCCGTGGGCCATCACGCCGCTGCTGATGGTGGGCGGCGCCTACCTGTGCTTCGAAGGCTTCGAAAAGATCGCGCATCAATACCTGCACCCGGACGACAGCCACAAGGCCGAGCTGGCGCAGGCGCTGCGCGACCCGCAGGTGGACCTCGTGGCGCTGGAAAAGGACAAGATCAAGGGCGCCATCCGCACCGATTTCATTTTATCGGCGGAAATCATCGTCATCGCCCTGGGCACGGTGGCCGCGGCCACCTTCGCCGAGCAGGTGGCCGTCGTCGTCGGCATCGCCATCATCATGACGGTGGGCGTGTATGGCCTGGTGGCCGGCATCGTCAAGCTCGACGACGCGGGCTTTTACCTGGCCGCGCGCAAGGGCGCGGGCGCGCTGATGGATGGCGTGCGCGGCTTTGGCCGCATGCTGGTGTCGGCGGCGCCGAAACTGATGAAGTTTCTCTCCGTGGTGGGCACCCTGGCCATGTTCATGGTCGGCGGCGGGATTTTGACGCACGGCTGGCCGTGGGCCAGCGCCATGCTGCACCACGCGGAGGCGGCCGTGGGCGGCGTGGCCGGCATCGGTCCCGTGCTGGCGGCCGTCACGCCGAGCCTGATCAACGCGGTGGCCGGCGTCATCGCCGGCGGCCTGGTGCTGGCCGGCGTCACGGCCGTCTCGGCTTTGTTGCGCCTGGTCAAATCGGGCAAGTAAGCTTTCTGTTCTCATGGAGCGGCAGGCGCATCCGTGCCTGCCGCTCCGGCCATGCCGGCGGCGCCAGCCCGTCCATGGAGATCCTATGCTGCCATCCCCCGTCCAACGCCCGAGCAGCGCCTTTATCGGCGCTTCCTGGGCCGCCCTGCTGATCGGCGCCATCACCTACCTGTCGGGCCTGTGGAACGCCACCATGGCGCTCAACGAGAAGGGCTATTATTTCACCCTCCTCCTGTACGGCCTGTTCGCCGCCATCTCGCTGCAAAAATCCGTGCGCGACCGCGCCGAGGGTATCGCCGTCACCGGCATCTACTTTGGCCTGTGCTGGATTTCCGTGCTGCTGGCCTTGCTGCTGCTGACGGCCGGCCTGTGGAATGCCACCCTGCACAACAGCGAAAAGGGCTTCTATGCGATGGCCTTCCTGTTGAGCCTGTTTGCCGCCGTGGCCGTGCAAAAGAACGTGCGCGACGTGGCGCGCGCCACGGCGGCCACGCCGGCCGAGGCGACGGGAACCTAATGCGCGCCGGCGAGTCTATGCTATGAGCATATCCATGTCGGGAAAGGGCGATGAGCGACCAGCAAAAACGATTGCAAATGGCACTGGAAGCGGCGCACATGGCGATCTGGGATTCGCGCATCGTCGCGGGCCGGGTCATCGACGGCTCGGTGAGCTGGTCGGCCAGGGGCGCGGCCCTGCTGGGCCTGGAGGAGCGCGCGCTCACGCATTCCTTCCACGCCTTCCTCGACTGCGTGCATGCCGCCGACCGCGACAAGGTAGTGGCCGTGCTGCAGGAAGGCGTGCGCCGGCGCGACGGCTATGCGCTGCAATACCGCGTCGTCTGGCCCGACGGCAGCGAACACTGGCTGGCGGCGAAGGCGCAAGTGTTCATGGATGCGGCAGGCCGGCCCGAGCGTACGCTGGGCATCATCTGGGATGTCACCGAACACCGGGCGCGCGAACTCATGATTGCCGAGCGCAAGGAACTGGCCGAAGTGACGCTCAGTTCCATCGGCGACGGCGTGATGACCACCGACCCGCAGGGCAAGACGCGCTACCTGAACCGCGTGGCCGAGCAGTTGACGGGCTGGAGCCACCCGATGGCCGAGGGCCTCGACATTGCGCAAACGCTGAACCTGGTCGATGAACACACGGGCCAGGCGCCCGAGCACGTGGCCATCAAGTGTTTGCGCCTGCGCCAGGCCATCGGCATGTCCACGCACACGCAGCTGATCACGCGCGAAGGGCGACGCATCGCCGTCGAGGAATCGGCCGCGCCGATCTGGTCGCGCGACGGCGACATCCTCGGCGCCGTCGTCGTGTTTCGCGACGTCAGCCACGAGCGCAAGCTGAGCCAGCAGCTGTCGTGGCAAGCCACGCACGACACCCTGACGGGCCTGATCAACCGGCGCGAGTTCGAACACCTGGTGGCCGGCGCCCTGCGCACGGCCAAGCAGGATGGCCACGTGCATGCGCTGCTGTACCTGGACCTCGACCAGTTCAAAGTCATCAACGATACCTGCGGCCACGGCGCCGGCGACGTGTTGCTGCAGCTGCTCGCGAAAATGCTGCAGGGACAGATGCGCGACAGCGACATCCTGGCGCGCCTCGGTGGCGACGAACTGGGCGTGCTGCTGCCGCACTGTCCGCTCGAGCATGCGCGCCTGATCGGCGAGCAGCTGCGCCAGTCCATCCGCGAATTCCGTTTCGCCTGGGACGAACGCAGCTTCGAGCTGGGCGTGAGCATCGGCATCGTCGAAATCAACCAGGACAGCAAATCCATGAGCGAGCTGCTGAGCGCGGCCGACCAGGCGTGCTACCTGGCCAAGGAGCAGGGCCGCAACCGCATCCACGTGTACCAGGAATCGGATGTCATGCTGGCGCAGCGGCATGGCGAAATGCTGTGGATTTCGCGCCTGAACGAAGCGTTCACGCACGATTATTTCCGCCTGTACGCCATGCCCATCGTGCACCTGCGCGACAGCGCGGAACACCACGACGAAGTGCTGATCCGCATCCGCAACAGCAAGGGCGACCTGATCTTGCCCGGCGCCTTCATTCCCGCCGCCGAACGCTACGACATGATGCTGTCCATCGACCGCTGGGTGATCCGCGCCGTCTGCCACCATATCCAGAGCGTGCGCGACAGCCTGCCGCCGCTCGCCGCACTGGTGGAAAGCCGCCGCCGCGCGCCGGCCCTGTACTCGATCAACCTGTCGGGCATGTCGCTGGCCGACACGGGCTTGCAGGACTACATCACCGAGCAGTTCGTGCAATACGCGATCGCGCCCGAACAGATCTGCTTTGAAATCACGGAAACGGCCATCATCGCCAACCTGCCCAAGGCACAGGCCTTCATGCACAAGCTCAAGGCCCTCGGCTGCCGCTTCTCGCTCGACGACTTCGGCAGCGGCTTTTCCTCGTTCGGCTACCTGAAAGCCTTGCCCGTCGATTACCTGAAGATCGACGGCGTCTTCGTGCGCGACATCGCCAGCAACGCCATCAACCGCGCCATGGTCAAGGCCATCAATGAAGTGGGCCACGTGATGGGCCTGCAAACGGTGGCCGAGTACGTGGAAGACGCGGCGACGCTGGCCATCATCCGCGACCTGGGCATTGACTATGCGCAAGGCTACGCCGTGGGCAAGCTGCGCCCGCTGACGGCCGGCGCGGACTAGGCGCTGGCGCCCTTAGCTGTCCCAGGGCGGCGCCGCCGCCAGGCGCTGCGGGTCGGGAAAGTCGCGCACGCGATAGCGTACCGGGTAGCAATCGACTTCCTGCATCAGCTCGCCGCCGATGGCCAGCGCCTCGTGCCATGCCAGCATCTTCGTGACGCTGTCGCCGCCAGCCGCGTCGGGCACCACCATGGCAACGATATCGGTGCGCGGCAGCAAGGTGTCGACACCGCGCGTCCACGTCGCCAGCGACACCACGCCTTCGCTCTCCTTCGGCTGGAACAGCATGCAGGTAGCCACGAACACATCCTCGCCGATGCTGTCGTTGAGTTCATCCCATTCCTGCTTCTGCTCGCCATAGTGATGGGCCCGTATCATCGTTTGCAGGCGCGCCAGGGCCGCAGCAACGGCCCCGTCCGTGGGTTGGCAGGCGACGATTCTTCCGTGCCGTACGCCATACATGGCGGGCGACACGTGCCGGCCCTCGTCCTGCATCAGCTGGTCGGCCAGGGCGACCATCGCCAATTGCCCCGCCACATTGTGCGACGAGGCCAGCAGGAAACGCCCGCGCGTGGGGATCATCACCAGCGGCTCGCCGCCGGCACAGGCGCGGTACAGCAGGTCGGGCAGCAGCAGGCGCGAGGAATCGTAGGCATCGTGCCATTCGCCCATCATCAGCCCATCCCCAAGCGCCACGAAGCTGTGCGGCGTGCGCTCGCGCAAGTTGTCCATGGCCACCGCCAGCGCCTGCTCGAAGGTCACGCCCCATTGCGCCAGGGTGGCCTGGCCGATGGTCGACATCGACGCCTGCGTATCGTAGGCCAGCAGGATCAGGGCATCGTCGTCGAGGGCTTGCCAGGCATCGGCCACGGCCGGGCGCGGCGATTGGCGCAAGGCCAGCAGGCGCAGATAGTCGCCCTGGCTGCGGCTGCGGATCACGGGCATCAAGCTGTCCCGCGCCTCGGCAAAGGTCGCCGGCAAGCCCGGCACGTCGATGCCGGCCAGGTAGTTTTGCAGCACGTGCGGCCGCTGCTTGCGCGGCGCGGCGCAGTAATCGCGGTAGGCGTTGTCCAGGTTGAAAATCTGCTGGGCATCGCCGTCGAAGACGATGCGAAATGGCGCCGCCTCGTAATGGCATGCCCGCGCCGGCCCGCGCTGGCCGATCTGGCGCAGGACGAGGTCCGCAAAGCCGTCAGGCGTGGGACGGGCGCGGAAGAAATCGAAAAAACCCATGCTGCTCCAGTGATGACCGTACGAAAAAGATGATACCTGGCAAAAGAAATAGCCAAATTGATACTGTAAACGAAAACCTGCCATGGGGAAACCAGTACACGCAGTGGAGCCACGGCAAATTAGCCGAACCAATCTGGGGGATTTTGATCTACATCAATAAATTTGCGTAGGCGACTCCTTACACTGATCTCCGTTCTTGCAATCGTGCAAGTCTTACCCACCAATTACTTATTCAACTGATCAGGAAGCCGCGACCATGCGCCAAAATTTGCCAGTGACTAACCGTGAAGTCCTCGTCTTGGACGATCAGGCCATCGTGTCGAAAACGGATATGAACGGCAATATCGTGTATGTGAACCCCTACTTCAGCCAGGTCAGCGGCTTCAGCGAGGCAGAGCTGCTCGGCTCGCCACAAAACATCGTGCGCCACCCGGACATGCCGGCCGAGGCGTTTGCCGACCTGTGGGCCTCGATCCAGGCCGGCACGCCGTGGACGGGCCTGGTCAAGAACCGCTGCAAGAACGGCGACTTTTACTGGGTGCGCGCCAACGTCACGCCCATCCGCGAAGCGGGCAAGACCATCGGCTACATGTCCGTGCGCGTAAAGGCGGACAAGGACCAGGTGAAGGTGGCCGAGGAAGCGTACGCGGCCATCCGCAACCAGGAAGACGGCAAGATCGTCATCAAGCACGGGCAGATCGTGCGCCCCGGCCTGGCGCACCTGCTGCACAGCCTGACGCACATGTCGCTGAACCTGCGCATCTGGGCCGCCACCTCCATCGTCAACTGCCTGCAACTGCTGGTGTGCATCATCAGCCTGTTCGCCAGCGGCGGCGAGATCACCAACTACGCCATCTTCGGCGCCACCCTGTTCGGCTTCCTGATCAACGTCTTCCTCTGGTACACCTTGCGCATGTCCGTGCTCAAACCGCTGGGCAAGGCCCTGAACGGCGCGCGCGCGATCGCCGCCGGCGACCTGTCGGGCAGTTTTGAAACGGACAGCACGGATGAAGTGGGGCAATTGCTGCGCGCGCTGCAGCAGATGAACAGCAACCTGATCGCCACCATCCGCGACGTGCGCATCAACGTGGAAACCATGGCCGTGGCCACCAAGCAAATCGCCGTCGGCAATATGGACTTGTCGGGCCGCACGGAATCGCAGGCGGCCAGCCTGGAAGAAACGGCCTCGAGCATCGAGGAATTCTCGTCGACCGTGAAACAGAATGCGGACAATTCCGTGCAGGCCAACGAGCTGGCCGTGGCCGCCTCGAAAGTGGCCGTGCAGGGCGGCGAAATCGTCGCCGAGGTGATCACCACCATGGACGACATCAATACCTCGTCGAAGAAAATCGTCGACATCATCGGCTTGATCGAAGGCATCGCCTTCCAGACCAACATCCTGGCCTTGAACGCGGCCGTGGAAGCGGCCCGCGCCGGCGAACAGGGCAAGGGCTTTGCCGTCGTCGCGGGCGAGGTGCGCAACCTGGCGCAGCGCTCCTCGCTGGCGGCCAAGGACATCAAGCAGCTGATTGAAATTTCCGTCGGCAAGGTGGGCGCCGGCATGCTGCAGGTCAACCGCGCCGGCGCCACCATGGAGCAAGTGGTCAGCTCGGTGCAGCAGGTGACGGCCATCATGCAGGAAATCTCCATCGCCTCGCGCGAGCAGAGCATCGGCGTCGACCAGGTCAACCAGGCCATCGCCCACATGGACCAGGTGACGCAGCAAAACGCGGCCCTCGTGGAAGAAGCGGCCGCGGCCGCCACGCGCCTGGCGGAAGAAGCGGCCAGCCTGTCGCAAGCCGTGAGCCTGTTCAATTTCGGCAAGATGCCGCCGCCGCGCCGTGTCGCCATGCCAGGCGGCAAATCGGGCGCCGCAAGCGCTACGCAAGCCGGCAAGCCCAGCGGCCTGAAACGCCTGGCCGCCTAAACCTTTCAAGACTTAAAACATATCATGCCTACACTACTCAGCAGTGCTTCCGCCGAACTGGATGCGGTCGTCGAATTCGACCCGGTCATCATCGGCAAGATGAGCCAGTCCGGCCCCCGCTACACGTCCTACCCGACCGCCGACCGTTTCAACGGAGAATTTGGCTACGGTAATTTCCTTGAAGCCCTGGCCGCGCTGCGCATGCGCGGCGGCCGCCGTCCGCTGTCGCTGTACGTGCACGTGCCGTTCTGCGACACCCTGTGCTACTACTGCGCCTGCAACAAGATCATCACGAAAGACCGCAGCAAGGCCGCCACCTACCTCAGCTATCTGAAGCAGGAAATCGCCATGCAGGGCAAGCTGTTTGCCGGCATGAACCAGATCGAGCAGCTGCACTTCGGCGGCGGCACGCCGACGTACCTGAGCGAAAAGCAGATGGACGAACTGATGGCCCATTTGCGCCAGCATTTCGACTTCGCCTCCGATGAGGACGGCGAGTATTCGATCGAGATCGACCCGCGCAGCGTATCGCGCGAACGCGTGTTTTCGCTGCGCGCACAGGGTTTCAACCGCATCAGCCTGGGCGTGCAGGATTTCGACGCCGACGTGCAAAAAGCCGTCAACCGCATCCAGCCGGAAGCGGAAACGGTGGCCATCATGCAGGCCGCGCGCGACGCCGGTTTCCGCTCGATCAGCATCGACCTGATCTACGGCTTGCCGAAGCAAAACCTGGAAACGATGACGGAAACCCTGCGCAAGGTAATTTCCGCCAGTCCCGACCGCATCGCCCTGTACCACTACGCGCACATGCCGCACCTGTTCAAGCCGCAGCGCCGCATCCTCGACGCCGACATGCCCGACAGCGCCACCAAGCTGGCCATGCTGGGCCTGTGCATCGCCCGCCTGACGGCGGCCGGCTATGTCTACATCGGCATGGACCATTTCGCCAAGCCGACGGACGACCTGGCCGTGGCGCAGCGCCAGGGCCGTTTGCACCGCAACTTCCAGGGTTACTCGACGCGCGCGGAAGCGGACCTGATCGCCTGCGGCGTGTCGGCCATCAGCTCCGTGGGCGCCGTCTACAGCCAGAATGAAAAGACGCTGGACGCGTACTACGAAAGACTCGACGAAGGCGTGCTACCGATCGCGCGCGGCATCAAGCTCGATACGGACGATTTATTGCGCCGTATCATCATCCAGATGCTGATGTGCAATTTCGAACTGTCGATCGCCACCATCGAACAGGCCCATCCCGTGACCTTCCGCAGCTATTTCGCCGCCGAGCTGGAAAAACTGCGCGAGCTGGCGCGCGACGGCCTGCTCGTCATCGAGGAAGACTGGCTGACGGTGACGCCGAAAGGGCGCTTGCTGATCCGCAATATCTGCATGGTCTTCGACCGCTACCTGACCCTGGCCCGCGCCAACGCCGCGCTGGACGCCGTGCAGCCGTTGCGCTACTCGAAAACCGTGTAACGCAGCGCCGATGAACGCCCTCAGCCTCGTGCCCATGTTCCTGGTCGGCCTGGCCGGCAGCGTGCACTGCATCGGCATGTGCGGCGGCATCGTCGGCGCGCTGTCGCTCAGCGGCGCTGCACCGGCACAGGCCGCCCGCCCCGTGATCGCCATCGCCGTGGCGCGCCCCGCATGGCAGACAACCTCGCACTCGAACGTGCTGCGCGTGCTCGTGTATAACGGCGGGCGCATCGGCAGCTACATGCTGGCCGGCGCCGTGGCCGGCAGCCTGGCCGGCGCCGGCATGCTGCACCTCGCCGCGCTGCAAGTGGCCGGCTACTGGCTGGCCAACCTGATGCTCGTCGCCCTGGGCCTGTACCTGATGGATGCCTGGCGCGGCCTGGCGCACCTGGAGGCCGCCGGCAACCTGATCTGGCGCCGCGTGCGCCCCTTATTGAAACCCCTGATGCCGATGGATACGCCGTGCAAGGCGCTGGCCGTGGGCGGGCTGTGGGGCTGGGTGCCGTGCGGCATGGTCTACAGCGCCTTGCTGACGGCCATGCTGCAAGGCTCGGCCCTGAGCGGCGCGGCCGCCATGGGCGCCTTCGGCCTCGGCACCCTGCCCATGCTGTTGGGCATGGGCTTGCTGGGCACGCGGCTGCGCGCGCAGCTGCAGCGCCGTCCCGTGCGCATCGCCAGCGGCGTGCTGGTGCTGGGCTTTGGCGTGCTGGGCTTGCTGCGCGCGGCCCATGGCGTATCGCTGGGCTGGCTCGACGCCCTGTGCGTCACGGGCCATCCATGAAGAGAAACGTATGAATGCTGTCCTGAAACCCGCCGCCTGCTTCCATTGCGGCTTGCCCGTGCCCGCCGGTTCCCACTGGTACGTCACCATAGGCGACGAGCCGCGCGCCATGTGCTGCCCCGGCTGCGAAGCGGTGGCGCAGACCATCGTCGACATCGGCCAGAGCGCGTATTACCGCGACCGCGACGAATACGCCGTCAACGCATTTGATGCCACCCTGATGCCGCCCGAACTGCATTTGTACAGCAATGACGACGCGCAATTCGCGCGCGACGCCAGCAGCTGCGAAGCGACCCTGTCCGTCGAAGGCATACGCTGCGCCGCCTGCGTCTGGCTGATCGAGCGCCAGCTGACGCGCCTGCCCGGCGTGCAGGCGGCCAGCCTGAACGTCGCCACGGAACGCCTGTACGTGCGCTGGAGCCGCGCGCAGTGCGAACCGGGCGACATCCTGCAAGCCGTGCGGCAAGTCGGCTATACGGCCTATCCCTACGATGCCGTGCGCCATGGCGAGCGCCTGCAGAAAGCCAGCAAGACATTGGGGCGCCAGCTGTTCGTCGCCGGCCTGTCGATGATGCAGGTGATGATGTACGTGGCGCCCGCCTACCTGGCCGAGGATGGCACGCTGGACGACAATATGGCCAGCCTGATGCGCTGGGCCAGCCTGCTGCTGACCTTGCCGGCCATCTGCTATTCGGCCATGCCGTTTTTCCAGGGCGCCTGGACCAGCCTGCGCGCGCGCACCCTGGGCATGGACGTACCCGTGGCGCTGGGCATCCTCGCGGCCTTCTGCGGCAGCGTGGTGGCGACGTTTACGGGCCGCGGCGAGGTGTATTACGACTCGGCCACGATGTTCATCTTCCTGCTGCTGTGCAGCCGCTATTTCGAATTACAGGCGCGCCGCAAGGCCGCCTCAGCCCTCGAGCGCCTGCAGCACGCCTTGCCCGCCTCGGCCTCGCTGATGGCGGGCTTCCCGGACAACCGCGCCACCACCCTGGTGCCGGCCGGCAGCCTGGCCGTCGGTGACGTGATTCTGGTCAAACCGGGCGAGGCGATCGCCGCCGACAGCGTCATCGTCGAGGGCACGAGCGCGCTCGATTTATCGCTGCTGACGGGCGAGAGCGCGGCCCAGCGCAGGAAAACAGGCGAACGGGTGCCGGGCGGCGCCATCAACGCCAGCGCGGCGATCATCTTGCGCGTGCTCAAACCGGCGCGCGAAAGCACCCTGTCCGACCTGTTAAAGCTCATCGAACGGGCCGGCAGCGGCAAGCCGCAGATCGCGCAGTGGGCCGACAAGGTGGCCGCCTGGTTCGTGCTGGGCCTGCTGCTGTTCGCCGGCGCCGTGTTCGCCTTCTGGAGCTGGCACGATGCGTCGCAGGCCTGGCCCGTGGCCATCGCCGTGCTGGTCGTGTCGTGCCCGTGCGCGCTGTCGCTGGCCACGCCGACGGCGCTGGCCGCCGCCACCGACAGCCTGCTGCGGCGCGGCGTGCTGATCGTCCAGCCGCATGTGCTGGAAACCCTGCACCGCGCCACCCACATCGTCTTCGACAAGACGGGCACCCTGACCCTGGGCCGGCCCGTGCTGCAGCAGGTCGAGGGCCTGGGCGGCATGACGGACGACGCCTGCCTGCAGGTGGCGGCCGCGCTGGAAGCGGGCAGCGCCCATCCGCTGGCGCAAGCGATCATGGATGCGGCCAAGGAACAGCCGCGCGCGCATGCGGAAAACCTGCAGGAAGTGCAGGGGCAGGGACTCGAAGGCGTGATCGACGGCGTGCGCTACCGGCTGGGCAATGCAGCCTTCGTCGCCGCCATCGCCGGGCCGCCGCTGGGCGACACGGCCGTCGGCGTGCAGGGCATGACGCCGCTGTACCTGGGCATGCAGGGCCGCTGGCTGACGCGCTTTTTGCTCAGCGACGCGCTGCGCCCGGAAGCGCGCGAAGTCGTCGCGTATTTCCACCGGCGCGGCAAGCAGGTCGTGCTGCTCAGCGGCGACCAGGAAGCGCTGACGCAAAGCGTGGCGGCGGAACTGGGCATCGGCACGGCCTGCGGCGAGTGCCTGCCCGATGAAAAGCTCGATTTCGTGCAGCAGCTGCAGGCGACGGGCGCCGTGGTGGCGATGGTCGGCGACGGCATCAACGACGCCGCCGTGCTGAGCGCGGCCGACGTCTCCTTCGCCATGGGCTCGGGCGCCGCGCTGGCGCAGGCGCATGCCGACACGGTGCTGCTGTCGAGCCAGCTGCGCTCCGTGCTCGACACGGCCAAAACGGCCGCGCGCAGCATGCGCATCATCCGCGAAAACCTGGGCTGGGCCACCCTGTACAACGTGACGGCCATCCCCGCCGCCGCGCTGGGCTTCTTGAACCCGTGGCTGTCCGGCGTCGGCATGGCCGCCAGCTCGGCCGTCGTCATCGCCAACGCCTTGCGCCTGCGGAAAGCCTGAACCATGGAAGCGCTCTACCTCCTCATCCCCCTCAGCATCGTCGTCGTCTTCATCGCCCTGTGGGTCTTCTTCACGGCCTCGGACGGCGGCCAGTTCGACGACCTGGTGGGACCGGGCTTGCGCGTGCTGCAGGACGACGACGCGACCGAGACGACGGCATCCGACGAAGCGCCGCACGCCTGATTGCGCCTGCCTGGCGGCGCTGCTTTCAGCCCCCCATCCAGCCCGTGTTGCAGGGATCTTGCATGGCTTTTTTTAGCTGAATCGCGTTTTATTTTGATGTCAGTTAACTACGCCTATTTCATCTGGGGAATTTTGATCCACATCAAAGTTTTTTAGCGGTCAAACACTTACTCTCTGGCCACCATCATAAATAGTAATTCCAGGGAGAGTCTTTGTGGATCAATCGCTGAACTATAACTACAAGATCGTGAAGCAATTCGCGGTCGCTACTGTGGTATGGGGCATCATCGGCATGCTGGTTGGCGTTATCATCGCCGCGCAGCTGGCATGGCCTGCCCTGAACCTCGACATACCATGGCTGACGTATGGACGCTTGCGTCCGCTGCACACGAATGCCGTGATTTTCGCCTTCGGCATCTGCGGCCTGTTCGCCACCTCGTACTACGTCGTGCAACGCACGTGCCAGGTGCGCCTGTTTTCCGACAAGCTGGCCGCCTTCACGTTCTGGGGCTGGCAAGCCGTGATCCTGGCCGCCGTCGTCACCCTGCCGATGGGCCTGACCCGCGGCAAGGAATACGCCGAACTCGAGTGGCCTATCGCCCTGCTCATCGCCGTCGTCTGGATCGCGTATGCGATCGTGTTCTTCGGCACCTTGATCAAGCGCAAGGTCAAGCATATCTACGTGGCCAACTGGTTCTTCGGCGCCTACATCCTGGCCGTGACGATTTTGCACGTGGTCAATGGCGCCGTCATGCCGGCATCGGCCGGCAAGTCGTACTCCGCCTACAGCGGCGTGCAGGACGCCATGATCCAGTGGTGGTACGGCCATAACGCCGTGGGCTTCATCCTCACGGCCGGCTACCTGGGCATGGTCTACTACTTCATCCCGAAACAGGCCGAGCGCCCCGTGTACTCGTACCGCTTGTCCATCGTCCACTTCTGGGCGCTGATCTTCACCTACATGTGGGCCGGCCCGCATCACCTGCACTACACGGCCTTGCCTGACTGGACGCAATCGATCGGCATGGTCTTCTCGCTGGTGCTGCTGGCGCCAAGCTGGGGCGGCATGATCAACGGCATCATGACCCTGTCGGGCGCCTGGCACAAGCTGCGCACCGATCCGATCCTGAAGTTCATGATCGTCTCGCTGTCGTTCTACGGCATCGCCACTTTCGAAGGTCCGATGATGTCGATCAAGACCATCAACTCGCTGTCCCATTACACGGACTGGACTGTTGCTCACGTGCATGCGGGCGCCCTGGGCTGGGTCGGCTTCATCACCATGGGTTCCATCTACTACCTGCTGCCGCGCCTGGCGGGCCGCACGCAGATGCACAGCACGCGCCTGGTCGACGTGCACTTCTGGGTGGCCACCATCGGCATCGTGCTGTACATCGCCGCAATGTGGATCGCCGGCGTGATGCAGGGCCTGATGTGGCGCGCGGTCAATCCTGACGGCACCCTGACCTACACCTTTGTCGAGAGCGTGAAAGCCACGTATCCGTACTACGTGGTGCGCGTGGCCGGCGGCCTGCTGTACCTGTCGGGCATGTGCATCATGGGCTACAACACCTGGATGACCTTGCGCGGCAGCAAACTCCCCGTCGCCCGCATTCCGGAACTGAACGCGGCGCACGCCTGATAGGAGCAAAAGCAAATGAAATTTTCACACGCATGGATTGAAAGAAACCCCTGGCTGCTGATCGCCCTGGTCACGGTGGTGATCAGCATCGGCGGCGCCGTCGAAATCGTTCCCCTGTTCTTCCAGAAGAGCACGACGGAGCCCATCGCCGGCCTGAAGCCGTACTCGCCGCTGCGCCTGGCGGGGCGCGACATTTACGTGCGCGAAGGCTGCTACAACTGCCACTCGCAGATGGTGCGCCCGCTGCGCGCGGAAACGGAACGCTATGGCCACTATTCGGTCGCCGGCGAGTTCGTCTACGACCGTCCGTTCCAGTGGGGTTCGAAGCGCACGGGGCCCGACCTGGCCCGCGTGGGCGCGCGCTACAGCGACGAATGGCACCGCACGCACTTGAACAACCCGCGCGACGTGGTGCCCGAGTCGAACATGCCGTCCTACCCCTGGCTGGCGAAGACCAAGCTGGTGCCGGACGAGATCATGCCGAAGATGCGCGCGCTGCGCCGCCTGGGCGATCCGTACAGCGACGCGGAAATCGCCGCCGCGCCGGCCCAGCTGCAGGACAAGACGGAAGAAGACGCCCTGGTCGCCTATCTGCAAGGCCTCGGTACATTAATCAAAACAAGGAATTAGCATGGCAATCGAAAACCTGTTTGACAGCGCCAGCAGCGTCATGACGGTGGTTTCCTTTACGACGTTCGTGGGCATCCTGTGGTGGACGTTCAGCCGCAGCAATAGCGACTTCGACGCGGCGGCACGTTTGCCGTTCGCCGACGACGCGCTCGACCATCCGGCCCCGGCCGCGCAAGCACAGGAGGAGCGCAACCATGGCTGACTTTACGAATGGCTTCTGGAACATCTACATCATCGTGCTGTCCCTGCTGGGCATCATCGGCTGCGGCGTGCTGCTGTACTCGCAGTCGAAAGTGAAAGTGGCCGCCGGCGCCCCCGCCGACGGCACCACGGGCCACGTCTGGGACGAGGACTTGAAGGAACTCAACACGCCGATGCCGCGCTGGTGGATGTGGCTGTTCTACATCACCATCGTCTTCGCGCTGGCCTACCTGTTCCTGTATCCGGGCCTGGGCAACTATGCCGGCAGCCTGGGCTGGAAATCGACGGGCCAGTACGAGGAAGAGCTGAAAAAGGCGGAAGCCGATTACGGCCCCCTGTTCAACAAGTACCTGAGCCAGGACTTGAAGACGGTGGCCGCCGATCCGCAGGCGCAAGCCATCGGCCAGCGCCTGTTCCTCACCTACTGCGCGCAATGCCACGGTTCGGATGCGCGCGGCAACAAGGGCTTCCCCAACCTGACCGACAAGGACTGGCTGTATGGCGGCGAACCTGACGTCATCAAGACCACCATCATGCACGGCCGCAGCGGCCAGATGCCGCCGATGGGCGCCGCCCTCGGTTCCGAGAAGGATGTCGAGAACGTGGCCCATTACGTGCTGAGCCTGTCCGGTTCCACGTCGGACCCCGTCAAGTCCGTGCTGGGCAAGGCCAAGTTCGGCGCCTGCATGGCCTGTCACGGCGCCGATGCGAAGGGCAACCAGATGCTGGGCGCGCCCAACCTGACGGACAAGACCTGGCTGTACGGCGGCAGCGCCGATACCATCATGGAAACCGTGCGCAAGGGCCGCAGCAACACCATGCCGGCCTTCAGCGACTTCCTCGGCGAATCGAAGGTGCACGTGCTGTCGGCGTATGTCTGGAGCCTGTCGAATCCGCAGGCGCCCGCGAAGTAAACAATGGAACCTCAAGTCATCAAGATGTATGCGGCCCGCGAGCAAATCTACCCTCGCGAGGCCAAAGGACGCTACGCTACCTGGCGATGGGTATGCGTTTGGCTTACCCAGCTCGCGTTCTACGGCTTGCCGTGGCTGACGTGGAATGGCAGGCAAGCCCTGCTGTTCGACCTGACCACGCGCAAGTTCTACATTTTCGGCGTCGTGCTGTGGCCCCAGGATTTCATCTACCTGGCGGCCCTGCTGATCATCTGTGCGTATCTGCTGTTCCTCGTCACGGCCATCGCCGGACGGGTATGGTGCGGGTTTTCGTGCCCGCAAACGGTGTACACGGAAATCTTCCTGTGGGTCGAACGCAAGATCGAGGGCACGCGCAGCGCGCGCATGGCCCTCGACAAGCAGGGCCCGTCGCTGCGCAAGACGGCCAAGAAGACGGCCAAGCACCTGGTGTGGGGCGCCATCGCCCTGTGGACGGGCTTTACCTTCGTCGGCTACTTCACGCCGATCAAGGAACTCGCCCATTCCGTGCAAACGCTGAACTTCGGCCCGTGGGAATGGTTCTGGGTGCTGTTCTACAGCCTGGCCACCTATGGCAACGCGGGCTGGCTGCGCGAGCAGGTGTGCAAATACATGTGCCCCTACGCGCGCTTCCAGAGCGCCATGTTCGACCAGGACACCCTGATCATCACCTATGACGCCAAGCGGGGCGAACCGCGCGGTGCGTTGAGCAAGAAGGCCGGCAACAACGACAAGCTGGGCGACTGCATCGACTGTACCCTGTGCGTGCAGGTGTGTCCGACCGGCATCGATATCCGCAACGGCCTGCAGTATGAATGCATCGGCTGCGCCGCCTGCGTCGATGCCTGCAACAGCGTGATGGACAAGGTCGACCGGCCACGCGGACTGGTACGCTACAGTACCGACCATGCGATGGAAAACAACTTCGACTCGAAGCAGATCCGCCAGCGCGCCATGCGCCCGCGCGTGCTGATCTACACCTCCATCCTGGCCCTGATCATCATCGCCGTGTGTACCTCGCTGGCCCTGCGCACGCCGCTGAAGATGGACGTCATCCGCGACCGCGGCTCGATGGGGCGCGAAGTGGAAGATGGCATGATCGAGAACGTCTACCGCCTGCAGATCATGAACACTTCGGAGCAAAGCCAGAGCTTCAGGATCAGCGTTGCCGGCTTGCCGGGCCTGACCTTGCTGACGCGCGATGAAGTGACCTTGCAGGCAACGGAAACGCTGGGCTGGCCGATCCGCCTGCGCGTGCCGCACGGCGTGGGAGAGAAGGGCTCGAACAAGATCACGATCGAGCTGCAGTCGCTGGACGACCCGTCGCTGCACGTGCGCGAAAGCGCCGTGTTCATCGTGCCACGTTAAGCAGGAAAGGCGGCAGGAATCCCCGTGTTCTTGCCGCCGTCACAAGGAGAAAACAATGTCCGACAGTCTGAAACTGCAAGCCCCCGCCGCGCCCTGGTACAAGCACCGCTGGCCATGGCTGCTGATGATCGGTCCCGGGCTGTCCGTCGTCGTCGGCAGCTTCATGGGCTATATCGCGTTTACGCAACCCGACGCGCTGGTGGTGGGCGACTATTACAAGCAGGGCAAGGCCATCAACCAGGACTTGCGGCGCGATACGGCCGCCAGCAACCTGGCCATGTCGACCAGCCTGGCGTACGACGTGGCGCAAGCACGCCTGACGGGTTCCGTGCACAGCTTCGGCAAGGCTTACCAGGCGCCGCTGCAGCTGCACCTGGCGCACGCGACCTTGCCGGAAAAGGATATCAAGCTGCTGGTGCAGCCCGACGCCATGGGCAACTTCTCGGTGGCGCTGCCGATGCTCGAGCGCAGCCGCTGGCAGGTGCTGGTGGAAAACAATACGCGCGAGTGGCGCCTGTCGGGCATCTGGACCTGGCCCGCGCAGCGCAGCATCGCGCTGCATGCGGACGAGGAACTGTAAGGCACTGCGCCGGGGAAAACCGTGGCGGGCGCCAGTGATGGGCGGCCGAGCAGCGCAGCTGTGCCGGTGTACAGCGCGCAGCGCAAGCCACAAAGCGCGACGCGCAGCAGGTTTTGACAGTGCCGTTATTTGCAGGTGTCGGTGCCGGCCGTAATGGCTTTTAATTTTGCCGGCTGCAGGATCTCGATCTCGCGGTTCGACACGCGCAGCCAGCCTTCCTTCTTGAACTTCGACAGCAAGCGGCTGACGCTCTCGATGGTCAGGCCCAGGTAGTTGCCGATTTCCTCGCGCGACATGCGCAACTGGAAGTTGCTGCCCGAATAGCCGCGCGCCTCGTAGCGCGACGCCAGGTTGACGATGAAGGCGGCAAAACGCTGCGTCGCCTGCATATTGCCCAGCAACAGCATCACGCTTTGCTCGCGCGTGATTTCCTGGCTCATCATGCGGTGGAAATGGCGCAGCAGGGTGGGCATATTGCCCAGCAATTGTTCCAGGCTGGAAAACGGGATTTCACACACTTCGCTGTCTTCCAGCGCCACGGCATTGCAGTGGTGGCGGTCGGCGCTGATGGCGTCCATGCCCAGCAGTTCGCCAGCCATCTGGAAGCCCGTCACCTGCTCTTCGCCGCCCGGATTGATCTGGTAAGTCTTGAAGTGGCCCAGGCGGATCGCGTACAGGTTCTGGAACGAGTCGCCGATGCGGAACAGCGAGGCGCCGCGCGCGACCTTGCGGCGACGGCCGATAATCTGGTCCAGCCTGTCCATGTCGCCCACGTCGAGGCCCATCGGCAGGCACAATTGATGCATGCTGCACGTCGAGCAGCGCGCACGCAACGCTTCCACGTTCACGGCGGGCAAGGCTGGAGAGAGTAGCGCTTCTGTCATGTCATTACCTTTTTGAAAATGCAATAACAAGTTTACTGCATAGCGCGCTTGCCTGTGCCATTTTCCCCGTCATTCACGCTAATTTCGCTGAATAAACGACGTCCTGCATTTAATTTTATGGCAACATCGTCAATTGCTGCTTTGACGGCGGGAATTTACGCGGCCGGCGCTTGCCAAGTTGCTGTATTGATAGGAAAATTCCTGACAGCATTATCTGCCGCCTGTCCCTTCGGGGACTGAAAAGGAAATCATGAAGCCTCTCGGCATTAAAGCAAAAGTCGCGCTGGCCACCAGCCTGACCTCGATCGCCATGATCGCCCTGGTCACCATGATCCAGGTCAAGCACATGCGCGACGATTTCACGCAAGTGCTGCTGGTCCAGCAAACGGCCCTGATCGAGCGCACGGCCGAAGAGCTCGACGACAAGTTGGCGATGCTGCTCGACATCATCACCCAGACGGCGCGCCACCAGCCGCCCGCCCTCATGGCCGACGCCGGCGCATTGCGCGAGTACTACACGCAGCGCGCCATGCTGGCCCTGTTCGACGACGTGCTGGTGCTCGACACGCAGGGCAAGGTGGTGGCCAACGTGCCCGAGGTGCCGGGACGCAACGGCACCGACGTGACGGACCGCGATTACTTCCATACCGTCATGCGCACGAAACAGGCGATGATCACGCAACCGATGCTGGGCAAGACCAGCCACTTGCCCATCGTGCAGATGGTCGCGCCCGTGCTGGACAAGAACGGCGCCGTGGCCGGCATCGTGATCGGCGTGCTGCGCCTGTACAAGGACAATATGCTGGGCCACCTGCGCACGGCCAAGGTGGGCAAGAGCGGCTATTACTTCATCCTCACGCGCGAAGCCGTGCCGCGCTACGTGCTGTACCCCGATACCAGCCGCCTGCTGCAGCCGCGCGCGCCGAACGCCAACCAGACCACCACGCAGCTGCTGAAAGAAGACGGCGAAGGCAGCATGGTCAGCACCAACAGCCGCGGCATCACGGCCGTCAACAGCTTCAAGCGATTGAAATCCGTGAACTGGCTGCTGGCCGCCTCGTTGCCCGTGGCCGACGCGTTCGAGCCGTTCAACGGCGTACTGTCACGGCTGGTACTCTGGAGCATCTGCGCCTCGCTGCTGGCCGCGGCCGTGCTGGGCTGGGTCACCGTGCGCCTGCTGTCGCCGCTGGTGCGCCTGCGCGACACCCTGCTGTCGCTGCGCGCCTCGGGCAACCGCTTCACCCCCGTGCCGGTGCAGCAGCGCGACGAGATCGGCGAGCTGACGGAAGCGTTCAACGGCCTGATGGGCGAGCGCGACCGGCTGCAGCACGAGCTCGAGGCGCGCGCGGCGGAGCTGGAGCAGGAGCGCGACCGGGCCGAGGCGGCCAACCGCGCGAAGAGCGATTTCGTGGCCAACATGAGCCATGAAATCCGCACACCGCTCAATGCCGTGCTGGGCATGGTGTATTTGCTCGGCAATACCAAGCTCAACACCGAGCAGCGCAAGTACCTGACCATGGTACGCGTGGCGGGCCAGTCGTTATTGGGCATCCTCAACGATGTGCTCGATTTTTCCAAGATCGAGGCGCGCCGCATGGATCTGTCTCCCGTCGAGTTCGACCTCGATGAAGTCATGAATACCCTCGCCACGACGATGACCATGAATGCCGGCGAGAAAGAACTCGAGCTGGCCATCGCCGTCGAACCCGACGTGCCGCGCCGCCTCGTCGGCGACGCCCAGCGGCTGCAGCAAATCCTCGTCAACCTGGCCGGCAATGCCATCAAGTTTACCGAGAGCGGCGAAGTGGTGGTGGCCGTCAGCCTGGCCGAAAGCAGGAACGAGCGGGCCTGGCTGCGCTTCGAAGTGCGCGACACGGGCATCGGCATGACGGCCCAGCAGCAGGCCCAGCTGTTTACGGCCTTCTCGCAGGGCGACCAGAGCATCACGCGGCGCTTCGGCGGCACGGGCCTGGGCCTGGCCATCAGCAAGCACTTGATCCATATGATGGGCGGCGAGATCGCCGTGGCCAGCAGCGAAGGCAAGGGCAGCCGCTTCTGGTTCAGCGTGCCGTTCGACGTGCTGGCCCTGCCCGCCGAGGCGCGCCGCACGCCGTCGCTGGGGCCGCTGCGCCTGCTGGTGGCCGACGACAACCGCACCACGCGCGAGCTGATCGTCAAGCTGATCGAAGCGTGGGGCTGGGCCGCCGACGAAGTGGACTCGGGCTTTGCCGCCATCGAGCTGTACCGCGAACGCCTGGCGCAGCAGCAGCCCTACGACGTGGTGCTGGCCGACTGGCACATGCCCGTCATGGATGGCCTGGCCACGGCCAAGGCCATCCGCCAGGCCGCGTCCGGCCAGCGCCAGCCCATCGTGGTGATGGTCAACGCCTTCGCGCGCAACCACCTGGAAGAAATCTCCAGCGCGGCCGAAGCCGACGTGGTGCTGATGAAGCCGATCACGGGGTCGAGCCTGTTCGACGCCCTGCACCAGGCGCTGATCGCCAAGAACGATGGCGGCGAGCAACGCATGCTGCAGCAGCCGCTGGGCACGGAACTGGCCGGCGTGCATTTCCTGCTGGTGGAAGACAATCATCTGAACCAGGCCGTGGCGCGCGGCATCCTCGAGCACATGGGCGCCACGCTGGACGTGGTGGGCGACGGCTTGCAGGCCGTGGAACGGCTGCGCACGGAAGCGCTGCGCTACGACATCGTGCTGATGGACATGCAGATGCCCATCATGGACGGCTTCAGCGCCACCCACATCATCCGCACGGAACTGCGCCTGCAGCTGCCCGTGATCGCCATGACGGCCGGCGTGCTCGCTTCCGAACGCGAACGCTGCATGACGGCCGGCATCACCGATTTCATCGCCAAGCCCGTGGTGGTGGAAGAGATGATGGACGTCATCCTGCGCCACCTGCCGAAACGCCCGCAGGCGCAGGCCGCCGAAGCGGCGCCGCCCGCCGATGACGAGGTGTTTTCCATGGCGCCGCTGATGCGCGTGATGGGACGCGACGCCAAGGGCCGCGGCGTGCTGCGGCGCATGGTCGAAGACGCGCTGAACAAGGGCATGACGCCCGTGCGCGAGGCGGAAACGGCCTTGCAGGCGGGACGCCACAGCGACGTGGCGCGCATCCTGCACGGCTTGCGCGGCTCCGTCGGGACCCTGGGCACGAAGCGGCTGATACGCGCCGCCTTCGCCACCGAGGAAGCCATCGATGCCGGCCGTTTCGACGCAGTGGCGGCGCTGCTGGCGACGGTGGGAAGCGAGCTGGAACAGGCGCTGGCGGCAGCGCGCGAGTGGCTGGCACGATTGAAAGAGTAGGTCGGATGAGCGCGCAGGCGCGTAATCCGACATGATCGGCCGACAATGTTGTCGGATCACGCGCGGCGTTGCCGCGCTAATCCGACCTACGCAATTTATGCCGGCACACCCAAAATCACGCTGGAGGCCTTGAAGATCGCCGTCACGCTGCTGCCGATCTCGATGCCCAGGTCCGTGCTGCTCTGGTTCGTGATGATGGCGGCGATGGTGCCGCCGCGCGGCAGGTCCAGCACCACTTCCGTGTTGACGGCGCCCGTCTGCACGCGCGTGACGGTGCCGGCCAGCTGGTTGCGCGCGGAAAAGCGCGCGCCCTCGCTGTCGGCCACGAGGATGATCGACGAAGCCTTGATCAGCGCGAACGCTTCCACGCCGGCGGCCAGGCCCAGGCTTTCGCTGCTGTCGTGCGTGACGATGGCGACGATCTGCTGGCCACCCGGCAATTCCAGCGTGACTTCGTCGTTGACGGCGCCCACCTTGATGTCGGCTACCTTGCCGAGGAATTGATTGCGTGCCGTGGTTTTCATGGCCATTCTCCGTATGAGTAAAAGATCGTCGGCGATGCCTTCCGCCTGGCTGCCCAGCTGGCGCAGATAGCGCGCATGCTCACGCTCGATGATACGGAAATTGTCGACCAGCTGGCGCCCCCTTTGCGTCAGCCGCGTGCCGCCGCCGCCCTTGCCGCCCGTCAAGCGCTCCACCAGCGGCTCGCCGGCCAGGTTGTTCATGGCGTCGATGGCGTCCCAGGCCGCCTTGTAGCTCATCTTCACAAGCTTGGCCGCCTGCGTGATGGAACCGCACTCGGCGATGGCGCCCAGCAATTCCACGCGTCCGGCGCCGCCCAGATTTTCTCCGCCCACCGTCATCCATACCGAGCCTTGCAGGCCGATTTCCGCTGCCGCCGATTTATCCAATGCGTTCACCCAATGCCTCTTCCATGCTGTCAATTTGTCCGTCGCGCAAGTAAAGCACATGTTCGCCCAGGATGCGCGCATCTTCCGGATCATGCGTGATCAGGATCATGGGCACGTCCAGGCGCTGCTGCCACTGGCTCAACTCGAGGCGCATTTTGACACGCAGGGCCGGATCGAGGGCGGCAAACGGCTCGTCGAGCAGCAGGGCGGCCGGTTCGGCCACGAGCGCCCTTGCCAGCGCCACCCTTTGGCGCTGGCCGCCGGACAACTCGTCGGGGAACTGGTGCGCCAGTTCCTGCAGGTGAAACGCGTCGAGCCAGTGCTCGACCTTGGCCAGTTTTTCGCGCGCGCGCGGATTGAACCAGCCGCGCGCCAGGCCAAAGCCCACGTTCTGGCGCACCGTCAGGTGCGGGAACAGCGCGTAGTCCTGGAACAGATAGGCGACATTGCGCTGCTGCGGCGGCAGGTTGATGCCGGCGGCGGAATCGAACAGGGTGCGCCCGTTCAGCCGGATATGGCCTGCGTCCGGGGTGAAGAGGCCGGCAATGGCTTTCAGGGTCATGCTCTTGCCGGCCCCGGACGGGCCATACATGGCGATGCGCTGGCTGCTGGACGTGCACTGCACGTGCATGTCGAAACGGCGTTTGCCGGAGCGCAAGGTGGCGCGGAGGTCGAGGTCGAGTTGCATGGCGGTCATTTGTGAGCGATGCGTCCCGGTGCCAGGCGGCCGGCGGCCAGCAGCACCACGATGCAGACGACGGAAGTGATCAGCACCAGCATGTTGGCCGCATCGTCCTGGCCCGCCTGCACGGCTTCATACACGGCGACCGACAGGGTCTGCGTCTTGCCAGGAATGCTGCCAGCCACCATCAGGGTGGCGCCGAATTCGCCCAGCGCGCGCACAAAACCCAGCAGCACGCCGGCCAGGATGCCGCGCCACGCCAGCGGCAGGGTGACGCGGAAGAAAATCGCCAGCTCCGAGATGCCCAGCACGCGGGCCGCCTGCTCGAGCTGGCCATCGACGGCCTCGAAGGCGGCGCGCGCGGGCTTGAAGACGAGGGGGAAGGCCACCACCGTCGAGGCGATCACGGCGCCTTGCCAGGTGAAGATCAGGTTGATGCCGAAGGTATCCTGCAGCCAGATACCGAGCGTGCCGCGCCGGCCCAGCAAGACCAGCAAATAGTAGCCGAGCACGGTGGGCGGCATCACCATCGGCAAGGTCAGCAGCGCATCGAGCAGGTTACGCCCAGGAAAGCGGGCACGCGCCAGCAGATAGCCGGTGCCGATGCCGAGCAACAAATTGAGCGCCGTGGCCCACGCCGCCACCTTCAGCGACAGGGCCAGCGCGGTCCAGGCGATATCCATGCGGGAACTTGGCTAACTATGGTTTCTTGAAGCCGTACTTGGCGAGGATGGCTTGCGCCGGCGCCGTCTGCAGGTAGCTGACGAAACGCTTCGCCTCGGCCTGGTTGGCGCTGTCCTTGATGGTGGCGATCGGGTACAGCACGGGCGCGTCCAGCGGCACTTCCAGCACCACATTCACTTTATCCTTCATGATGGCCGCGTCGGTGGCATAGACGAAACCCGCATCGACTTCGCCGCGCGCCACGTAATCGAGCGATTGGCGCACGTTTTGCGTGCCGATGGCCTTGGTCTGCACGGCGTCCCACAGCTTGGCCTTCTTCAGCGCGCCTTCCGAATAGCGGCCAACGGGCACGCTGGCCGGGTTGGCGATGGCGACGCGGGTCACGCCCTTGTGCGTCAGGTCCGTCAGGCTCTTGATGCCGAGCTTGCTGTCGTGCGGCACGATCAGCACCAGGCTGTTGCCGACGAAATCCTGGCGGTCGGCCGGCAATACGAGGCCCTGCTTTTGCGCCGCATCCATGGTTTCCTGGTCGGCCGAGGCAAACACGTCGACGGGCGCGCCCTTGACGATCTGCTGCAGCAGCACGCCCGAGGCGGCGAAGTTCAGCGAGACTTTGCTACCCGGATACTGCGCCTCATAGCCCTGCGCCGCATCCTTGAACGCATTCGTCAGGCTGGCGGCGGCCGAGACCACCACTTCGCCGGCCAGGGCGGACGAGGCGACGGTGGCAAGCAGGGCGGCGCCGAAGAATTGGGCGAGAGGGGTGAGGCGCATGGTCGTATCCTTGTAAAGTGAACGGTGAACAAGGAGCGTAATATACACTTATATATAACGTTCTGCCATCGCACAAGTCAAGACAGCACAGCATGCATTCCCTGATATACTGTATATAAACACAGTATATCGAGGTGAGCCATGGAATTGACGGACAAGCTGGAAATCCTGGCCGACGCAGCCAAGTACGACGCGTCCTGCGCCAGCAGTGGCGCGCCCAAGCGCGACTCCATCGGCAAGGACGGCTTTGGCGCCACCTCGGGCATGGGCATCTGCCACAGCTACACGCCGGACGGGCGCTGCGTCTCCCTGCTGAAAATACTGCTGACCAATTACTGCCTGTACGATTGCCAGTACTGCGTCAACCGCCGCAGCTCGAACGTGCCGCGCGCGCGGTTTACGGTGGCCGAAGTGGTCAGGCTGACGGCCGATTTTTACCTGCGCAACTACATCGACGGCCTGTTCCTCAGTTCCGGCATCATCCAGTCGGCCGACTACACGATGGAACAGCTGGTGCAGGTGGCGCGCGAGCTGCGCGAAGTGCACCAGTTCCGCGGCTACATCCACCTGAAAACCATCCCCGACGCCGATCCCGCCCTGATCGCGCAGGCGGGCCGCTATGCCGACCGGCTCAGCGTCAATATCGAACTGCCGACGCAGGACAGCGTGCAAGCACTGGCGCCGGAAAAAAGCGTGCACACGATCAAGCTGGCCATGGGCGCCATCCGCCGCAAGCTCGATGAAAAGGCAGAGGAACCAAGGTCGCCGCGCTTCGCGCCGGCCGGGCAAAGCACGCAGATGATCGTCGGCGCCGACGCCAGCGACGACCAGCAGATCCTCTCCACGGCCGAGACCCTGTACGGCAGCTACAAGCTCAAGCGCGTGTACTACTCGGCCTTCAGCCCCATCCCCGACAGCCCGAAAAGCGTGCCGCTGGCGCCGCCGCCGATGCTGCGCGAACACCGGCTGTACCAGGCCGATTTTTTGCTGCGCAGCTATGGTTTCCAGGCCAGCGAACTGCTGCCGGCAACGGGCGGCAACCTGGCGCTCGATATCGACCCCAAGCTGGCGTGGGCGCTGGCGCACCGCGAACATTTTCCGCTGGACTTGAACCGCGCGGCGCAGCACATGATCGCGCGCGTGCCCGGCATCGGCTTGCGCAACGCACAGCGCATCGTCGACCTGCGCCGGCTGCGGCAAGTGCGCTACGCCGACCTGTCGCGCCTGCGCTGCAGCATGAAGAAAATCGCGCCCTTCATCATCACGGCCGATTATTTCCCCGCGCGCGACACCACGGCTTCCGAACACCTGCGCCAGGCCATGGCGGAAGCGCCGCGGCAGATGCATTTGTGGCCGGAATTGCAGGCAGCATGAACGCCGTGGCGCGGCTGGCACAGTCGTTCGACGAGTGGCGCGCGGCCGCCCGCGAATTGATCGCGCGCAAAGTGCCACCTGCCGATGTCGCCTGGCACGCACAAGCGGGCGATGGCGACCTGTTTTCGTCCGCCCCCGCGCCTGCCGACGCTGTCATGTCGGCGCCCGCCTTGCGCCTGCCGCGCCAGCTGGTGGAACTGCTGGAAGCGGCCGCCTGTTTCAACGCCGCCGACCGCTGGGCCTTTCTGTACCAGGTGCTGTGGCGCTGGCAGCTGGGCCAGCACGACGTACTGTCTCCCGCCGATGCGGACGGCGCGCGCCTGCACGCCATGGCCAAGGCCGTGCGCCGCGAAGAGCACGACATGCAGGCCTATGTACGCTTCAGGGAACGCGACGAAGCGGCTGGCGCGCCGCGCTTCGTCGCCTGGTTCGAGCCCGCGCACGAGGTGCTGCCGCAAGTGGCGCGCCACTTTGCGCGCCGCATGGGCGCCATCAGCTGGCTGATCGCCACGCCCCGGGCCAGCATGCTGTGGGATGGCGCCACCCTGCATGCGGGACCGGCGCTGCTGCGTGGCGCGGCCGACATCGACGATGCGGGCGAAGCCCTGTGGCTGACCTACTACCGCAGCATCTTCAACCCCGCGCGCGTGAATGCCGGCTTGCTGCACAGCCATATCCCCTCGCGCTTCTGGAAGAACCTGCCGGAAGGCGCCATCGTGCCCGCCATGCTGAGCGGCGCCGCCAACGGCGAACGGCGCACGGGCCAGACGGCCAGCGTGGGCCAGCGCAGCGGCGCGACCATGATCCCGATCTCCGCCGAACGCGCCCAGCCCGCGCGCGACCTGCCCACCACCCTGGACCAGTGCCGCCGCTGCGAACTGTGGAAGACCGCCACGCAAGCCGTGCACGGCACGGGGCCGGAACAGGCGCGCATCATGCTCATCGGCGAGCAGCCGGGCGACCAGGAAGACCTGGCGGGCCTGCCGTTTGTCGGCCCGGCCGGCGCGCTGCTGCAGCAAGCCATGCATGAAGCGGGCATGGCGCGCGACAGCGTGTATCTGACCAATGCCGTCAAGCATTTCAAGTGGGAACCGCGCGGCAAGCGCCGCCTGCACAAGACGCCCGCGCAGCGCGAAATCCTCGCCTGCCATGGCTGGCTGGAACAGGAACTGGCAAGCGTGAAACCGCAGGTGATCGTGGCGCTGGGCAGCACGGCATTGAAGGCGCTATTGCAAGATGGCGCGGCGAGCATGACACCGCTGATCGGCACGCCCGTCTTGCACGACGGGCGCTGGGTGATTACCGTATATCACCCCGCGTATGTGCTGCGCGCGCCCGATGCGGCAAGCCGGCGCCAGGCTTACGCAGTGATCGTGGCGGGGCTGCGGCAGGCGCTGCTGCTAGGGCAGGATAGCCATCACAGCGTCGAGGCCGGCACTTCCTGCCCCTCGTCGCGCCGCGCATAGCGTTGCGCGATCACGGCGCAGATCATCAGCTGGATCTGGTGGAACAGCATCAGCGGCAGGATCACCATGCCCAGCGAGCGCGTGGAGAACAGCACCTTGGCCATCGGCACGCCGCTGGCCAGGCTTTTCTTCGAGGCGCAAAAGACGATGGCGATCTCGTCTTCCTTGTTGAAGCCCAGGCGGCGGCTGACGAAGGTGGCGATGCCCAGCACCAGCGCCAGCAGCAGGATGCTGATCAGGCCCAGCGCCACCAGGGTTTCCACCGAAATCGTGTGCCACAGGCCTTCGCTGACGGCTTCGCTGAAGGCCGTGTAGACGACCAGCAGGATGGAACCCTGGTCGACGTATTTCAAGGTGGCCTTGTGGCGGTCGACCCAGCGCCCGATCCAGCGGCGCAGGAACTGGCCGGCCAGGAACGGCAGCAGCAGTTGCATGACGATGGACAGCACGGCGTCGACCGAGGACTTGCTTTCCGCACCCTTGGCCACCAGCAAGCCCACCAGGATGGGGGCGAGGAAGATGCCGATGAAGTTCGAGGCCGAGGCGCTGCAGATGGCGGCCGGCACATTGCCACGCGCCATGGCCGTCATGGCGATCGACGATTGCACGGTCGACGGCAGGGCGCACAGGAACAAAATGCCCATGTACAGGTCGGGCGTGAGGAAGGTCAGCGCCAGCGGGCGCAGGGCCAGGCCGAGCAGGGGGAACAGGACGAAGGTGCTGGCCAGCACCAGCAGGTGCAGACGCCAGTGCATGGCGCCGGCCACCACGGCTTCGCGCGACAGCTTGGCGCCGTGCAGGAAGAACAGGGCGCCGATGGCGACGGTGGTGATATTGCCGAACACCACGGCCGTCTGGCCCGTGCAGGGCAGGAAACTGGCCAGCGCCACGGTGACGAGCAGGGCGATGGTGAAAGAGTCGGGTTTCAGATTGCGCAACAGGGCAGCGGGAGAGAAAGAAGACATGCAGTAGCCTGGTAGCGGCGCAGCCGTGCAGCACTGTGCCGTGGATGACAAACAGCGCCAGGAGCGGCGCCAGTGCTGGCTATTCTACCTGCATTGTCCGGTTCCTTGCCCAGCTCCTTGCCTGGCGGTATGACTTCCCGTGCAAACCGGGCGGGCAAAAAAAATGCCCTGTCCGCAGACAGGGCAACCCGGAGTAAAGTACAGCGCGAGGGAATTAACCGGCGGCTTTGACTTTCAGCTCGTTCTTGATTTCTTTCACGCCGCTCACGGAAGCGACGATCTGCACGACGCGGTCACCCGCTTCGGCGCTCGGCACGTCGCCCGACAGGACCACGACGCCTTGCTGGGTTGCTACCTTGACTGGCAGGGCAGCGGCTTGCGCATCGGCGCTCAGGGCGGCCTTGGCCGAGGAAGTGATGGTTTCATCAGGCACGGCAGCGGCGGCATTCGCGGCAACCACGGTGTCAGCAGGAGCTTGTGCTTTTGGTGCGGAGTCAGCTGCATGCGAAGCGGTGATCGAGGCGCCCGACAGTACGATAGCGGCAACCAGGGTATTGAACAGTTTCGATGTTTGCATGGTAGTTCCTCTCAATGAAGTTAAAAGCTTCTTACTTGGATAAAGCAACACTTTGAAGCGTTACATCTACCCATACAGCAAGCACCGTGCCAGCTTTTAAAACCCATTCAAAATCAATGACTTAGCATCACATTCGATTTTTCCGGCCCATTTCGCGGCGCGCCGGCGCGAAAATCGGGGCTTTTTGTCGCCAGGCGGCGACAACTTATGGCAGCAATGGCAATGTTTTTGACTAAGCCCCTGATTTAACAGGCTTTATTTTTGTCGCTATTCAGCGACAGGGTCGCCATCCGTGCGGAACAGGGCCGGCGTCAGCTCGTATTTCTGCAGTAAACGGTAGAACTCCGTGCGGTTGCGGTCGGCCAGGCGGGCCGCATCGGCCACGTTGCCATCCGTCAGGCGCAGCAACTGGATCAGGTAATCGCGCTCGAAGCGCTGCTTGGCCTCGTTGTAGCTGAGCGCCTCGAGCGACGGCACGCGCAGCGCGCGCTGCACCAGGGTCAACGGCACCAGCGGCGCCGTCGCCAGCGCGCACACTTGCTCGACCACATTGACCAGCTGGCGCACATTGCCGGGCCACGGCGCGGCCACCAGCGCCGTCAAGGCGTCGGGCGCGAAGCCGTTCAGGGGTTTCTGGTACTTGGCCGCCAGCTTGTGCAGGAAATGGTTCGCCAGCAAGGCGATGTCTTCGCGGCGCTCGGCCAGCGGCGGCAGGGTCAGGGTGACGACGTTCAGGCGGTAATACAGGTCTTCGCGGAATTGCCCTTCCGCCATGGCGACGTCGAGGTCGCGGTGCGTGGCCGACAGCAGGCGCACGTCGACGGGACGCGTCTGGTCGGCGCCGACGGGACGCACGGCCCGCTCCTGCAGCACGCGCAGCAACTTCACTTGCAGCGGCAAGGGCATGTCGCCGATCTCGTCCAGGAACAGGGTGCCGCCATCGGCCGCCAGGAACAAGCCTTCGCGGTTGCCGACGGCGCCCGTAAACGAGCCCTTCACGTGGCCGAACAGTTCCGATTCCAGCAGTTGCTCGGGAATGGCGCCGCAGTTGACGGCGATGAACGGCGCCTTGGCGCGGCGGCTGGCGTTGTGCAGCGCGCGCGCCAGCAACTCCTTGCCCGTACCGCTGGGGCCGCGGATCAGGATGCTGGCATCGGACCCCGCCACCAGCTTGGCTTCGGCCAGCAGCTCGGCCATCTGCGCACTGCGGCTGATCAGTTCGGCGCGCCAGCTCTCGTCGCTCGAGGCGGCCGCCGGCATGACGGTGGACAGGTTGACGGCGTAGGCAACCTTTTCCATCAGCAACTTGCCGTCGAACGGTTTCGTCAGGTAGGCAAACGCGCCGCGTGCCGTCGCTTCGACGGCGTCGGGAATGGTGCCGTGCGCCGTCAGCAGGATCACGGGCAGGGCCGAATGCTGGCGGCGGATTTCATCGAACAGGGCCAGGCCGTCACGGCCCGGCAGTTGCACGTCGGTAATGACCAGCGCCGGCAATTCCACGGCCAGGCGCGCCAGCGCCGCTTCCGCGCTGCCGACGGCCGTGACGCGGTAGTTGCCGGCCTGCAGGCGGATGGTCAGCAGGCGCAGCAGGTCGGGGTCGTCGTCGACCAACAGGATGTGGGCATGCGTCTGGGCATTCATTTCGGCGCTCCCGCGGCGGGGCGCACGGACAGGCTGCGCTCGATGTTCTTCAGCGCTTCAAGTTTTTCATTGAGCTGGTCGATGCGCCGCTGGGCGTCGCGCAGCTGGCCATTGAGTTTCTCGATGCTGTCTTCCTGGCGCCGCAAGTCCGCATACTGGCTGCTGAGCATTTGCGCCAGCGGTGCCAATACCTGCTCGTCCCTGCCCGTCGCCGTGGCCAGCGGCTCGAGCAAGGCTTGCGCGCGGGCCAGGTCGCCGGGGCCGCGCAGGGTTGCCTGCAGCATGGCGCGGCGCAGCGTGTTATACGGCGCGTGATCGGCCTTCGCCAGGTCGAGCTGGGCTTTCACCAGTTCCGACGGCGTCATCAGGCGCAAGGCATTCTGGTATGCCAGCAACTCGCCCAGCTTGGGATCGGTCACCACCACCACGCGCGGCGGCGTCTGCACCAGCACGGGCGTCTGTTGGGCGGGCTTGGCGGCGCAAGCGCCCAATAGCACTACGCAGGCGGCCATGCCGGCCAGGGAAATTCTCGTCATCATAAGGGCAGTTCTATCCGAAAATGCGCGCCGGCCTGGCGCGGTAAAAGAGTGACGCTGCCATCGTGGGCGGCGATATATTCGCGCACGATGGACAGGCCGATGCCATTGCCGTTGCGCGCGCCGGCCGCCTGGCGCAGCCCCTGGTAAAACGGTTCGAAGATGCGGGCGACATCCTCGGGCGCCACGCCGGCACCCTCGTCGGTGCAGTCGATGCGCGCACGCCCCGCCTCGCGGGACAGGCTGAAGCGCACTGTGCCGCCTTCCGGGCTGAAGCGCACGGCGTTCGACAGGATGTTCGCCAGGGCCGTGGCCAGCTTGTCGCGGTCGGCCTGCACGATCAGCGAGGCGCCCGCCACCTCGACGCTCAGGCGACGCGCCTGCCATTGCAGGCGCTGCTCCGCCACCACCTCTTGCAGCAAGACCAGCAAGTCCACCTTGCTGTGCGCCAGGTGCTGGGCGTCGAAGGCGGCGGTATTGTAGCGCAGCAAGTCCTCGATCTGGTTTTGCAGCGACGCCGTGTTTTGTTGCAGGATGCCGGCGATTTCACGCTGACCATCGCTGAGCTTGCCCGCCACCTCGTCTTCCAGCAAGGCCACGCCTTCGCGCAGGGCCGCCAGCGGCGTTTTCAATTCGTGCGAGATATGTCGCAGGAAACGTTCCTTGTCGGCATCGAGGTCGGCCAGGCGCTGGCGCAGCCAGTCCAGCTGCTGGCCCAGGCGGCGCGTGTCGGCCGGGCCGCCGACGACGATGCGCTGGTCATAGCGCTTGTCGCCGAGGCGCTCGATGGCCGTCTCGATGCGGCGCAACGGACGCGACAGCAAGAAGCCGAAGCAGGTGGCCAGCACGGCCGCCAGCAGCACGGCGCCGATCACCAGCGCACCGAGCAGGCGGCGCTGGCGCTCGAGTTCGACCAGCAAGGCGTCGTTGCGGCTGCCGATTTCCGTCTTGCTTTCGCGCGCCAGGGTGTCATTGATCTGCGTCATGCGGGCAAACGCGCGGTACACGACGGCATGGCCATCGCGCTTGCGGCGCTTTCCCGCCTGCAACACCTCCCACGCCGCCTGCGCCTGCGCCGTCCACTCGTCGGCCAGCTGCGGGGCGAACTCGGGCGTGGCGCGGTTCAGCAGTTGCAGGGCCGCCGTGGCCTCGTCGCGGGCCGCCGCATAACGCTCGCGGAAGACGGGGTCGTCGAGCACGAGGAATTGGCGCGCGCTGCGCTCCATGGCCAGCGTGCGCTCGGACAGGCGCTGCGACTGTTCCGTCAGGGTAATCGCCTGCGCCGCCGTCTCGCGCCCCAGCCGCGCCAGGTGTTCCAGGGTCAGCAAGGCTTGCACGGAGGTGGCCGTCAAGATGCCGGCCGTCAGGATGAAGGCGGCGAATAACAGTTGGCGAAAGGAAAGTCTGGACACGGTAACGGCCTTCGGTGCGGTCTGCGGAGCAAAAGGCGCATGGTACGCTAAGCCTTCCATGCGGGGAGCCACCGACCCCAAAGTGGCCTATCTTACAATATTGCAGCGCTACACGGCGCCTGGCGGCCTTCCACGGCGGCGCAGGACTACTCCTAGTACAATAGGGAAAAACTTCACACAGGCATCAACGTGGCTGGCTAGCCCTGGCGTTTCGCCACTTTGTCCCCAGATGTGATGCATGCCCACCGCAATCCGAATTTCCGAATCACCTACCGCAGAGATCCCATACCGCATGAGCACATTTGAAAAAGTCAGCAGCAACTTCATTCCAGTCTTGCAGGCGACCATCGAGCAATACGTCGACCCGGCAACGGGCATGCGCCATATCCACATGCATACCGAACAGGCTGAAATGGTGTTCCTGGTGGCCTTTCCCACTGTGCCTGAGGTAAGCGACGGCCGCGCCCACATCCTCGAGCACCTGGCCCTGTGCGGCTCGGCCCGCTATCCGGTGCGCGATCCCTTCTTCTCGATGCTGCGCCGCTCGACGGCCACCTTCATGAATGCGATGACGTATCCGGACCGCACCGTGTACCCGTTCGCCAGCACGGACCGCAAGGATTTCTTCAACCTGCTCGACGTGTACCTCGATGCGGCCTTCTTCCCGAACCTCGATTACCTGAATTTCCGCCAGGAAGGCTGGCGCCATGCGTTCGAAGGCGACAAGCTGGTGTACCAGGGCATCGTCTTCAATGAAATGAAGGGCGCCTTCAACAGCCCCATGCGCGCGCTCGACAGCGGCATCGCCAGCACCTTGCTCAAGGGCACGACGTATGAAGTGGAATCGGGTGGCGATCCCCTGGTGATCCCGGAACTCACGCATGCCATGCTGAAGGAATTCCACGCCAGCCACTACCACCCGTCGCAAGCCGTGATCATGACTTCCGGCAATATCGAAGCGTCGGCCGTGCAGGAGCAGGTGGCCGAGCGCGTGCTGTCCAAGCTGAGCGGCTTTAGCCCGCGCCGCCTGCCGCAGCTGGCGCCGGCCTGGACGGCGCCGCAGGAAAACGAAGTGAAAATTCCATCGCAGGAAGCACGCGACGATGAATTCGGCCTGCAGTTCGCCTGGCTGATGGGCGAGTCGAGCGACCCCATCGCCTACTACCACGCGCACCTGCTGTCGCACGGCTTGCTGGGCGAATCGTCGGCGCCCGTCATGCGCGCCATGGAATCGGCCGGCTATGGCCGCCCGTCGGACATGAATGGCCGCGACGCCGGCATCCGCCAGATGGTGTTCCACATCGGCATGGAAGGCTTGACCGAGGAACAGATCGCCGATGCGCACCAGCGCATCTGGACGGCACTGGAAGAAACGGCGGAAGAGGGCATCCCGGCCGCCGTGCTGCACGCGGCCTTGCGCGACATCAAGTACAGCCAGCGCGAAATCAGCAGCGGCCGCATGCCTTACGGCCTGGGCCGTTTGCTGCACGCCTTGCCGCTGGCCATGTATGGCGGCGACGTGATGGACGCCTTCGACAATGCGGCCATCCTGGAAACCCTGGAACAGCAAATTGAAGATCCGGCATTCTTCAAGCAACTGGTGCGCGAGCTGATCGCCAACCCGACCCGCCTGACCACGCGCGTGGTGCCCGATAGCGCCTTCTTCACGGACCGCGCCGCGCAGGAAGACGCCAAGCTGGCGGCCCTGCAGGCGAGCCTGACGGATGCCGAACGCGAACACATCATCGCCGAATCGGCGGCGCTGGAAGCGCACCAGCAATTGCCGTCGAATTCGGAAGTCTTGCCGCGCATCCGCCCCGGCGACGTCAGTGCGCTGCCGCGCCCGGCACTGCCGATTCCCCCGGCCGTCGACGGCGCCGTGGCGTTCAGTATCGCCTCGAACGGCATCAGCTACGCCAACGTGCTGTACGACGTGTCGGGCCTGCCGGAAGCGTCGTGGCCATGGCTGCGCCTGTACACGGACCTGGCGCCGGAACTGGGCGTGGGCGACATGTCGTTCGACGACGCCAGCGCCTGGCGCCAGAGCATGGTGCCATCGTTCCACATCGGCCTGGAGGCCATTCCCCGCCCGCAACAGGCGATGCGCGTGGAATTGTCGTTCTCGGCCAGCGGCTTGCGCGAAGAACACGTGGCGATTGCCGCCGTGCTGTCGGCGTGGATCGCCAAGCCCCGCTTCGATGAAGAAGAACGTCTGGCTTTCCTGATCGAAAGCCTGGTGCAGGACAAACTCTCGAGCCTGGCCGAATCGGGCAACCGCTACGCCATGCTGGCGTCGACGGCGCCGCTGTCGGCCACGCGCCGCTTCGACGACATCGTCGGCGGCCCGGCCGCGTTGCCGTTCTACCGCCGCTTGCAGCAGCTGAGCAAGACGTCGGCGGGCTTGCAGGAAATCGCGCGCGAGCTCGACACCTTGCACGCCCACATCATCGCCCAGCCGCCGACCGTGCTGTGTGCGGGACTGGAGCAGGATGGCGAAGTCCTGGCGCGCCTGCTGGAATTGCCGGCCGCCACTGCCGACACGGCCGCGCCAGTGGAAGTGCCGACGCCAGCAGCATTGCCGCTGGCCAATACGGCGCTGCATGCGACGAGCCAGATCAACCATTGCTTCGTTTCCTGGGCCGTGCCCGGCGTGCACAATCCGGACGCCTCGGCCCTGGCCGTCGCGGCCGAACTGATGACGAACCAGGTGCTGCATACGGCCCTGCGCGAAAAAGGCGGCGCATATGGCGGCAGCGCCAGCTATGCGGCCGGCGCCGGCACGTTCACCCTGAGCTCCTACCGCGATCCGCGCCTGGCCGGCACGTTCGCCGACTTCGGCACGACCCTGGAACAGATCCTCGACGGCGACTTCTCGCAAGAGCAGGTGGAAGAAGCCATCATCTGCGTCATCAAGGGCCTCGACAAGCCGCATTCGCCCTACGCGGAAGCGCTGACGGCGTGGAACATGCAGCAACGGGGCACGACGGAAGCCGTGCGCCAGCAGTTCCGCAGCGGCGTGCTGAACTGCACCTTGAGCCAGATCAAGGATGTCACACGCACCTGGCTGAAAAACGGCCAGCCTAGCCGCGCCGCGTTTGCGGGCAACACGACGCAAGACCTGGCCGGGCTGGAAGTGGTCGACCTGCTGGCGCTGGCGTCCTAAACTGGCCAGGCGAATCATGTCGGATTACGCGGCGCGCCGCCGCTAATCCGACCTGCGCCGCTATTGCGGTATTGCGCTCGGCTCCATGTACATCAGTTCCCACTGGTGCCCATCCGGGTCCTGGAAGCTGTGGCCATACATGAAGCCGAAATCGATGGGCTCCTTGTAGATGCTGCCGCCCGCCTTGACGGCCTTCGCCACCAGCTCATCGACTTCGCCGCGCCTCTCGGCCGACAGGCACACCAGCACTTCCGTCGCCACCTTGGTATCACACAGCTGCTTGGGCGTGAATTGTCTGAACTTATCTTCTGTCAGCAACATGACAAAGATATCGTCGGCAACGATCATGCACGTCGCCGTTTCATCGGTGAAATGGGCGTTGAAACTGAAGCCCAGCGCCGTGAAAAACGCCACGGAACGCTCGAGCGACTGCACGGGCAGATTGACAAAGATTTTACGGGCCATCATGTCTCCTTGAGGTGAGATGAAAAATGCTGCCCGCCGATTCTACACCGGCTTTTTACGTGCCCGCGCGTCCCACGCTCTTCGGCGTATAGCCGAAATAGCGCGCAAAGGCGGTGCTGAAATTGGCAGGGTGGCGATAGCCCGTTTGCCAGCCCGCCTGCGCCACCTGGTAACCATTTTCCAATAGCAACTTGGCCCGCTGCATGCGCAGCGCCAGCAGGGTGCGCTGCGGACTGTCGTTGTAACGGTAGCGCCACCCCTGCTTGAGCTTGAACAAGCTCAGGCCCACTTGCGCGCACAGGTAAGCGAGCGTGAGTTCCTGCGCCATCTGCTCCTGCATCAGCGCATATGCGCGCTCGAGCCGGGCGATATCGTCCTCGCGCCAGCGCGGCACGCGCACGGGCGCCGGGCGCAAGGCTTCCAGCTGCTCCGCCAACAGACTGAGCACGCCGATATGCACGGCCAGCGGGTCCGTCGCGCGCAGCAGCGAGCGGGCGTGCAGTGCGGAGGCAGCCGTGGTGGCCGCATGCGCCAGCTGGCGCGCGCCGCCGTGGGGCAGCAGCGAAGACAGTCCCGGCTGCCAATAGCGCGCCAGCGCGTGCTCGTCGACCAGCACGCGCAATTGCGCCGCCCTGTGCTTCGCCTCGAAACGGCGCTCGCCGCGCGTATGGCGAAACACCGTCACCGTCGTATGGCCGCCCTGGAAACGCAATTGCCCGCCATCGCGCGTGGCGTAGGCGGACGCGCCTTCGAGGCCGATGGTGATCACGAGGCCGCCCGCATCGGCATGGTTCGACTGTTCGACGAGCGCCAGGCGCGGACGGTAGTCGGAATGCACGAGCAGCAAGCCGTCATCCACCTGCCGCTGGTCGGCGCGGCAGGCACCCATCCCCGGATCCAGCTGGCGCCGCGTCCAGCCAGCCGCTTCCCTGTCGTGTTCCATCATCGCTTCCCCCCTGTCCTGGTGCGCCGTCGCGCAGACGAAATGCGCCGTTTCGCACACAAATGCAAATGATAATTATTCTCATTGTTGCATAAAATGAGCGGCATGCCCACCATATCGAAAGGAAGCACCATGTCGTTCACCTCACAGCACGCCTTGCAACCGTATTGGGACCTGGCCGTCGCGCCCATCCAGGCCGATGCGCTGGCCGCCGCCCTGGAACTCGGTATTTTCGAGGTGCTGGCGACGCCGCACACGCCGGCGCAGCTGGCCGAGACCTTGTCGCTGCATGCGCCGCACACGGCGCTGCTGCTGGAATTACTGTGGAGCATGCAGGTGCTCGAGCGCGGCGTGGCCCCCAGCGCCGGCGATACCGCGGCCAGCTACCGCTGCGCGGCCACCACCTTGCAATATTTCTGCCGCTCCTCGGCCGCCTTTTGCGGCGATGCCTGGCTGTACCGGCTGCATGCGCTGCGCCATTTCGCCACGCAGCTGGGCCCCCTCGTGCGCGACGGCGGCAAGGTGGCGCCCTACCGCACGGCCACTGGCGTCAACTGGGCCGCCGCCGCGCAGCAGCAAATCGGCCAGGAGCAGCGCGCCGTCACCATGCGCGCGGCCCTGTCCGTGATGCAGCGCATCGCGCCATTTGCGGCAGGCGCGACACCATTGCGCCTGCTCGACCTCGGCGGCGGTCCCGGCTGGGTTGCCATTGCGCTGGCGCAAGCCCACGCCGGCCTGCGCGGCTGCGTCTTCGACTGGCCTGAAACCGTGGCCGTGGCGGCCGCGAATATCGCTCACGCGCAACTATCTGAACGCCTCGAGACCCTGGGCGGCGACCTGGCGAGCGACGACATCGGCGGCGGCTACGACCTCATCTGGTGCTCGTCCGTGCTGCACTTCGTGCCCGACATGCCAGCGGCCTTGCGCAAGATGCGCGCGGCGCTGAAACCGGGCGGTGTGCTCGTGTGCGTGCAGGCGGAAATCGCCGCCACGCCGGAAGCGGCGGCCCGGGTGCTGCCCTACTATTTGCCGATGCGCATGCTGGGTCGCGCCGTCACGCGACAGGGCGAATTGGCGCAGCACGTGCGCGACGCCGGCTTTGCACGCGTCGAGCAATACCAGGCCAGCGATTTCCCCATGGCGCCCGTGCAGGTACTGATCGCGCACACCGCATAATTATCATTATTGCAGCAAATACGCTAAGCTATGCCTGCCGCGTGGCCGCTTCCTGACGATGCCTGGTTCGCCAGTACCGCCGCACTGCGCGCGATACGCCGCATGGCGTTCGCATCCTCGATCGATGTCATCCGCAGCACGGTGCTGCCTCCATAAGGAATCCATCATGAGTCAAGCAATTGCAGGGAAAGTCGTCGTCATCACCGGTGCCAGCAGCGGCCTGGGCGAAGCCACCGCGCGCCACCTGGCGGCACTGGGCGCCTCCGTCGTGCTCGGCGCACGGCGCATGGATCTGCTCAACACCATCGCCGAGGAAATCACGGCCGCCGGCGGCCAGGCGGCCGTCGTGCAGACCGACGTGACCCAGGCTGGCGACCTCAAACGCCTGATCGACACGGCGCTGGCCGTGTTCGGCAAGGTCGACGTGCTGGTCAACAATGCGGGGCTGATGGCCATCGCCCCCATCGACGCGCTGAAGGTCGAGGAATGGGAGCGCATGATCGATATCAACATCAAGGGCGTGCTGTACGGTATCGCCGCCGCCCTGCCGCATTTCCGCGCGCAAAACAGCGGCCACTTCATCAACATCTCGTCGGTGGCGGGCGCGAAAGTGTTCAGCCCCGGCGGCACCGTCTACAGCGGCACCAAGTTTGCCGTCAGCGCCATTTCGGAAGGCTTGCGCCATGAACTGGCCGCCAGCGGCGGCACCATCCGCACCACCACCATCCTGCCGGGCGCCGTGGACACGGAACTGGCCGGCGGCAGCAGCCACGCGGAAAGCGCGGCTGGCTTGCAAGAGTTTTACAAGCAAGCCATTCCCGCCGACGCCGTGGCCCGCGCCGTCGCGTATGCGATCGAGCAGCCGGACGGCGTGAGCATCAATGAAATCGTGCTGCGCCCGACGGTGCAAGAGTTTTAAGCGTCGCCATCCTGTAGCGAGGCGACGATCAGGGCCGCCAGCCGTTCGACGGGCGGCCTGGGCGTGGCGGCGCCATACAGCAATTCCAGCGCCAGCGCGGGCAGGGCGGGCAAGCCGGCCTCCCCCTCGTCGAGGGCGCGCACGGTGGACGGCAAGCCCTGGCTGGTGCGTACCGTCACGCCCAGCCCGGCCGCCGCGGCCGCCCACAGGCCCGCCAGGCTGGGACTGGTAAACGCCGTGCGCCAGGCGATGCCGGCCCGGTCCAGCGCCTGCGTGGCGCAGCGCTGGAACAGGCATTCGCGGTCGAACGTAATCAAGGGCAAGGGTTCGCCCGAGTCGGGCCGCCATGCCAGGCTGGACGAGGCGATCCAGCGCATGTCCGGCTCGGCGATGCGTTGCCGTTGCAGCAGCGGATAGTCGGCCACGTCGGCGATGCAGGCGCCGCCCCACAACAGGGCCAGGTCCAGCTGGCCCATGGCCAGCCGCTCCATCAGCTCCGTGTTGCGCGCCACGTGCGCTTCGATGCGCACCTTCGGATGGGCGCGCGCAAAGCGGCCCAGCACGTCCGGCAGCAGCGCTTCGCCAAAATCCTCCTGCAGCCCCAGCTTGATCCAGCCTTCCAGCTCCACGCCGCGCAAGGCAACGGCCGCCTCGTCATTGAGTTCCAGCAAGCGGCGCGCATAGCCGAGCAGGACTTCGCCGGCCGGCGTCAGGGCCAGTCCCCGGCCATCCTTGCGGAACAGGGGCAGGCCCGCTTGCTCCTCGAGCTTTTTCAGCTGCGCGCTGACGGCCGAAGTGGAGCGGCCCACCTTGTCGGCCGCGCGGGCAAAGCTGCCCAGCTCGACGCCGGCCACATAGCTGCGCAGGAAGGCGATGTCGAAATTGAGCAGGCTCATGGCATAAATCGTCCGCTTTTATGGGATGGTGGATCGTAAATTATCTGATATTCAGAATGATCGTAGCGCGCAACACTGTCAGGGTCAACCACTATCCTTCAATGACCATGAGCACTGCCTGCCCCGCCGCCCCATCCGATCTGTCCGCCCCCGCCCTGGGCGCCGCGCACCGCTGGAAGGTGCTGGCCGTCGGCGTGGCCGCCAACGCCAGCTTTTCCGCCGCCGCCAACGGCATGCCCACGACGGCCATCTGGCTGCGCAGCGGCTATCACCTGAGCAATACGCAACTGGGGGTGGCGCTGGGCGCCATGGGCCTGGGCGTGGCCCTGTCTGAATTGCCGTGGGGCATGGCCACCGACCGCTGGGGCGACCGCCCCGTGCTGCTGACAGGCTTGCTGGGCACCATGCTGGCGCTGCTGGCCCTGCTTTTCTGGATCACGCCGGCTGACGGCACGGTGCCGCCGTTGTGGGCGCTGGCGGCCGGGTTGGCGGCAGTCGGCGTGCTGGGCGGCAGCGTGAACGGCGCCAGCGGCCGCGCCGTGATGCGCTGGTTCGGCGCCGGCGAACGCGGTTTCGCCATGAGCATCCGCCAGACAGCCGTGCCGCTCGGCGGCGGCCTCGGCGCGCTCGTCCTGCCCAACCTGGCGTCGCGCTACGGCTTCATGCCCGTCTTCGGCGCCCTGGCCTGCGTATGCGCACTGTCAGCGTTTTTTACATGGCGGTGGATGCATGAGCCCGATTTCTCTGCCGAGGCCGCCACGGGCCCGCACATCGCGTCCACGGGCCTGTCTGATGCCAGGCCTGCGGCGCCGCTGCAAGGTCCACTCAAAAACCGCGGAGTCTGGCGCATGGTGGCCGCCATCGGCTTGCTGTGCGTGCCGCAGTTTGCCGTGCTCAGCTATGCCACCGTGTTCCTGCACGACCATGGCCACCTGGGCCTGGCGGCCATCACGACCGTGATGGTGGCCCTGCAGGCGGGCGCCATGGCGATGCGCATCTGGAGTGGACGCTACACGGACCGCCATGCGAACCGGCCCGCCTACCTGCGCGGCTCGGCCCTGGTGGCACTGGCCACCTTCGTGCTGCTGGGCATTGCTGCCGCGTGCCAGGCGCCGGGCTGGCTGCTGATGGCCGCCGTGGCGCTCTCCGGCATCGCCGTTTCCGCCTGGCATGGTGTGGCCTACACGGAACTGGCAACGCTGGCTGGCGCGGCCAGCGCGGGCACGGCCCTGGGCATGGCGAACACGGCCGTGTACGTGGGCCTGTTCCTCACGCCCATCGCCATCCCCCACCTGCTGGCGGCCAGCAACTGGTCCGTCGTCTGGTGGCTGGCGGGCCTGGTGGCGCTGCTGGCCCGGCCCCTGTTTCCCAAGGTTTCACTCAAGACACGGTAGAAATGCGGTAGATGCAGCGCATCGCATTCGTCAATACATGCTGCTCGCGCACGATGGTCGCGCCCGGCCCCACCACTTCCTGGAACAGCTGGAGTTCGGAGCGGCAAAAGCCCTGGCAGGTGCGCGCGGCGGCGCAGATGGGGCAATGGTCTTCGATCAGCAGCCAGTCTTCGCCGTCTTCCTCCACGCGCGCCATATAGCCCTCTTCGTCGCGCACGGCCGCCAGCTGTCGCAGCCGCGTGGGCAAGTCCGGCGCCCAGCACGCCAAGGCATACGCGCCGCGGCTTTCCTCTTCGCGCTGGGTGATCAGCTTGTCCAGCCCCGCCTCGCCGAACAGCTGGCGCACGGAACCGATCAGCTTGATCGTCAGCTGCGCATGCGTGTCGGGAAAGCGCGCATGGCCCGCCTCCGTCAAGACCCAGTTCTGGCGCGGCCGTCCGGCGCCCGCCTGCGCTTCCTGGCGCCCCTCGATGAGACCGGCCGCCACCAGCTTTTGCACTTGCTGGCGCGCCGCCTCGCCCGTCATGTCCAGCGTCTTGGCCAGGGTGGCCGTGGAGACGGGACCCTTGGTCTTGATGAAATACAGGATGCGCTCCGTCGTTTGCGGCGCCTCTTGATTATCCAAACGTTTACTTGTGTAATTCATTTCACTCAACTATCATGGGACCAGTTAACCAACTAATTGCTTGCATAATAGGCCGGTAGCTCCCCGCTGTCGAGGAGTTTCCACGTCTGCTTGCCGGCAAGACACTCTCTCGACTGGAATACCATGCAGCTGCAGCACTCCATCTGGCTGTTTCACGCCATCCTCGCCACCGGCCTGGCCACCTGGCTGAGCCTGGCCACCGTCAACAACCTGCACGCCTTCCACGGCGCCGTCTGGGCCATCGGCAACACCATGCGCATGGACCCGCTGCGCCAGGATCCGACCATCGAAACGCCGCTGCTGCGCCGCGCGCTCACTTCGCTGCTCCTGCACCGCCTGAGCCTGCTGACGGTGCTGGCGCTGCAACTGCTGGCCGCCATCGCCGCCTGGACCGGCGTGGCGCTGTTGCTCGGCGCTTCCCTGGACGAAGCACTGCCCTGGCTGAACCTGGCCCTGTGCGCCATGGCCGCCTTCCTGCTGCTGATGCACCTGGGCGGCCTGTGGTTCGGCTACTGGATCGCGCAGGAAGGCTTGCAGACGACGCACCTGGTGCTGCTGCTGTGGAGCATCGCCCTGTTCTTTCTCTTTAATTTTCACTTCTAACGCGCAGCGGACCTGACCAGCCTCCGCTGCGCCTCTTTTTCCCCGCCGTAAAGGACTTCATCATGAATACGAAAATCGTCGGCGCTTCCGCGCTGGCCGTCGCGCTGGCCGTCGCCGGCGCCGCGCTCTACCCCCGCGCCGCGTCACACGCCGCGGCGCATGCGGCCGATGCCGCCACGTCCGCCACCAAGGTGGCGCTGGTGCCCGTCGTGCTGGGCACGCAGGAACGTTACTTCACGGGCGTGGGCGAGCTCGAAGCGGCGCGCCAGGTGCAGGTGGCCGCCGAGACGGGCGGGCGCGTCACGCAAATCCGCTTCGAGTCGGGCCAGCACGTGGCCGCCGGCGCCATCCTCGTGCAGCTCAATGACGCCCAGGAACAGGCGGTCCTGCTGCGCCAGCGCGCACAGCTGAAAAACGCGGAAAGCAGCCATGCCCGCACCGTGCAGATGGTCAGGGAAAAGGCTGCCACGCAGGAGCAGCTCGACGCCGCCGTGGCCGCGCGCGACGCCGCCCTGGGCGACGTGCGCCAGACAGAGGCGCTGATCGCGCAAAAGACCATCCGCGCGCCGTTCGCGGGCCAGCTGGGCATCCGCAAGGTGCATGTGGGCCAGTACCTGAACGCGGCCGACACGGTGGCCAGCCTGATCGACACGAAGTCGCTGCTGGTGAACTTCGCCCTCGATGAACAGAGCAGCGCGAAACTGGCGCCGGGGCAGGCCGTGCAAGTGCTGGTGGACGCGTACCCCGCCGACGTCTTCACGGCGAAGATCAACGCCATCGACCCGCTGATCGTCCGCTCGCGCATGGTGCAGGTGCAGGCGGCGCTGGGCAATCCGCGCGGCGCCTTGAAGGCCGGCATGTACGCGAATGTGCGCGTGGCGCGCGAAGCTGGCCAGCAGCTGACGGTGCCGGAAACGGCGGTGACCTACAGCGCGTATGGCGACACGGTTTTCGTCGCGCAGCAGGAGGGCAGGCAGCCGCTCACCGTCAAGCGCGTGGGCGTCAAGCTGGGCGAGCGGGCCGGGGGCCGCGTGGCCATCCTGGACGGCTTGCGCGAAGGTCAGCGCGTGGTCGCCTCGGGCCAGCTGAAACTGGCCGACGGCATGGCCGTGCAAGCCGTGGCCAATACCCTGGACGAGGCGAAACGCGCCGCGCCCAAATCCGGTTCGTAAGGGAAGGCCGCCACCATGAAATTTACCGATTTATTCGTGCGCCGCCCCGTGCTGGCGCTGGTGATCAGCACCCTGATCCTGATGCTGGGCGTGATCGCCATCAAGCAGCTGCCGATCCGCCAGTATCCGATGCTCGAATCGTCCACCATCACGGTAAAGACCACGTATCCGGGCGCCTCGGCGGAACTGATGCAGGGCTTCGTCACGCAGCCCATTGCGCAAGCCGTGTCGTCGGTGGAAGGCATCGACTACCTGACGTCGTCCTCGGTACAGGGCAGCAGCACCGTCACCGTGCGCATGGAATTGAACCGCGATTCCACGCAGGCGTTGACGGAAGTCATGGCCAAGGTCAACCAGGTGCGCTATAAATTGCCGGAAGGCGCCTTTGACCCCGTCATCGAGCGCGCGGCCGGCGATTCCTCGGCCGTCGCCTATGTCGGCTTTGCCAGCGAGAGCGTGTCCGCGCCCGCGCTGACGGACTACCTGGCGCGCGTGGTGCAGCCCATGTTCGCCACCATCGACGGCGTGGCCAAGGTCGACGTGTATGGCGGCCAGCAGCTGGCCATGCGTTTGTGGATCGACCCGGCAAAACTGGCAGCGCGCGGCTTGACGGCGGCCGACGTGGCCGACGCCGTGCGGCGCAATAACTACCAGGCGGCACCCGGCAAGGTGAAGGGACAGTTCGTCGTCTCGAACATCAGCGTCAACACGGATCTCACCAGCGTGGCGGAGTTCCGCGACATGGTCGTCAAGAAGGGCGGCGATGACAGCGCCGCCCTCGTGCGGCTGAAGGACGTGGGCACGGTGGAACTGGGCGCGGCCGCCACGGAAACGAGCGGCATCATGGACGGCGTGCCGGCCGTGTACCTGGGCCTGTCGCCCACGCCCGGCGGCAATCCGCTGGTGATCGTCGACGGCATCAGGAAGCTGCTGCCCGAGATCCAGAAAACCCTGCCGCCCGGCGTGAAGGTCGAACTGGCGTTCGAGACGGCGCGCTTCATCCAGTCGTCGATCGACGAGGTGGCGCACACGCTGCTCGAAGCGCTGCTCATCGTCGTCATCGTCATTTATTTGTGCATGGGTTCCCTGCGCTCGGTGCTGATTCCCGTCGTGACGATCCCGCTGTCGATGCTGGGCGCGGCGGCGCTGATGCTGGCCTTCGGCTTCAGCATCAATCTGCTCACCCTGCTGGCGATGGTGCTGGCCGTGGGCCTGGTGGTCGACGACGCCATCGTGGTGGTGGAAAACGTGCACCGGCATATCGAGGAAGGCAAGACGCCCGTGGCGGCCGCCCTGGTGGGCGCGCGCGAAGTGGCCGGCCCCGTCATCGCCATGACCATCACGCTGGCGGCCGTGTATGCGCCGATCGGCATGATGGGGGGCCTCACCGGCGCGCTGTTCAAGGAATTCGCGCTGACCCTGGCCGGCGCCGTGGTGGTGTCGGGCGTGGTGGCGCTGACGTTATCTCCCGTGATGAGCTCCTTGCTGCTGCAGCCGAAACAGGCGGAAGGGCGCATGGCGCGCGCCGCCGAGCATTTCTTCGCGGGCCTGACCAGCCGCTATGCACGGCTGCTGGACCGCTCGCTGCACCACCGCTGGCTGAGCGCCGGTTTCGCCGCGCTGGTGATGGTCAGCTTGCCCTTCCTGTACCTGCTGCCGCAGCGCGAACTGGCGCCGGCGGAAGACCAGGCCAGCGTCTTGACGGCGATCAAGGCGCCGCAGCACGCCAATCTCGATTACGTGGAACGCTTCTCGTACAAGCTCGATGACATCTACAAGAATATCCCCGAAACGCACTCGCGCTGGATCATCAACGGCGGCGAAGGGCCGGCATCGAGCATCGGCGGCATCAACCTGACGCCGTGGGCCGAGCGCTCGCGCAACGCGGCCGTCATCCAGGCCGAACTGCAGCACGCCGTGGGCGACGTGGAAGGCACCAGCATCTTCGCCTTCCAGCTGGCGCCCCTGCCGGGATCGAGCGGCGGCTTGCCCGTGCAGATGGTCTTGCGCAGCGCGCAGGACTACGCCACCCTGTTCCGCACCATGGAAGACGTCAAGCAGCGCGCGCGCGATAGCGGCCTGTTTGCCGTCGTCGACAGCGACCTCGATTACAACAACCCGGTAGTCAAGGTGCGCGTCGACCGCTCCAAGGCGAACAGCCTGGGCATCCGCATGCAGGACATCGGCGAATCGCTGGCCGTGCTGGTGGGCGAGAATTACCTGAACCGCTTCGGCATGGATGGCCGCGCATATGACGTCATCGCGCAAAGCCCGCGCGAGCAGAGATTGACGGCGCAAGCCCTGACGCAGCAGTACGTGCGCGCCGACGACGGCAGCCTGCTGCCCCTGTCCGCCGTCGTCTCGGTGAGCGAGCAGATCGAGCCGAACATGCTGACGCAGTTCAACCAGCAAAATGCGGCCACCTTCCAGGGCGTGCCGGCGCCGGGCGTGACCCTGGGCGACGCCGTCGCCTTCCTCGACGGCGTGGCGCAAACCCTGCCGCCGGGCTTCAGCTACGACTGGCAATCCGATGCGCGCCAGTTCGCCACGGAAGGCAATGCGCTGCTGATGGCCTTCCTGGCCGCCGTGGTGGTCATTTACCTGGTGCTGGCGGCCCAGTATGAAAGCCTGACGGACCCGCTGATCATCCTGATCACGGTGCCGCTGTCGATCTGCGGCGCGCTGATTCCGCTGGCGCTCGGCTACGCCACCGTCAATATCTACACGCAGATCGGCCTCGTGACCCTGATCGGCCTGATCAGCAAGCACGGCATTTTGATGGTGGAGTTTGCCAACGAATTGCAGGTGCATGAAGGGCTGGACCGCCTCAGCGCCATCCGCAAGGCGGCGCAGATCCGTTTGCGTCCCATTTTGATGACGACGGCCGCCATGGTGGTGGGCCTGGTGCCGCTGCTGTTCGCCTCCGGCGCCGGCGCCAACAGCCGCTTCGGCCTGGGCGTGGTGATCGTTTCGGGCATGTTGATCGGCACTTTCTTCACCCTGTTCGTGCTGCCTACCGTGTACACCTTCCTCGCCCGCCGCCATACGGCCGACGATGCCACGCCGCGCGCCCGCGACCTGTCGCAGGCGCTGGCGCAAGACGCTGCGCCGCACTAAGGAATCCACATGAAAAAACTGCTCTTCCCCCTCTCTATCATGTCTGTGCTGGCCGGCTGCGCCGTCAGCCCCGCCTACGTCACGCCGGGCACGCCCGACATCACTCTGGCCAGCCCGCAGCAAACGCAATTCGCGCCCGGTCAAACGGCAGCCAGCGCCGCCTGGTGGACCTTCTTTGACGATGCGCGCCTGTCGCGGCTGATCGCCAGCGCCCTGAAGCACAACCTCGATATCGCGCAGGCGCAGGCGAATCTGCTGGCCGCGCGCGCCGTCTTCGACGAGCGCCGCCTCGATGAACTGCCCGCCGTGACGGGCCAGGCGGGATGGCGGCGCAGCGTGCAGCAGGACGCCCCCGATAGCCGCGCCGCCACTGCGAATACGCGCGTGGGTTTCGACGCGCAATGGGAGATCGACCTGTTCGGCCGCCTGGCGCACATCAGCCGCTCGGCACAGGCGCGCGCCGATGCGGCGCAGGCCGATTTGCGCCAGGCGCAGCTGACGATTGCCGCCGAGGTGGCGCGCAATTACTACGAGGCGCTGGGCTACCAGCAAAACCTGGCGCTGACGCAGGCGCAGGTGCGCAGCTGGCAGGACACGGTGGCCCTGATCGACGCGCGCATCCGCGCCGGCAGCGGCTTGCCGGAAGAACGCCACAATGCGCTGGCCAACCTGGCCCGCAGCGAGGCGGCCATTCCCCCCCTGCAGGCGGGCTTGCGCCAGGCGCAGTACCGGCTCGATGTGCTGAGCGGCCAGGCGCCGGGCGCCATCGCCCTGGCCACCGCGCCACGGCAGGAAGCGCCGCTGGCGGGCCAGCTGCCGCTGGGCGACGTCAACCAGCTGATCAAGCGGCGCCCCGACGTGGTGCGCGCCGAGCGCCTGCTGGCCGCCTCCAGCGAAGACGTGGGGGCCGCCACGGCCGAGCTGTATCCGCGCCTGAGCCTGGGCGGTTTCCTGGGCTTCTTCGCGCTGCGCGGCAGCGGCGTCTTCGACGGCGGCGCGCGCGCGGTCGAGGTGGCCCCCATCGTCAGCTATCCGGCCTTCCGCCTGGGCAGCGTCAAGGCGCGCCTGCGCGGTACGCAAGCCGAGGCGCAGGGCGCCCTGGCGCGCTATGAACAGACGATGTTGCTGGCGCAGGAGGAGGTGGAAAACGCCGTCACGCAACTGGCGGAAAACCAGGCGCGCCTGGCCTCGTTGCTGCAGTCGGCGCGCCACGGCAACGCGGCCCTCGGCATCGCCAGCACGCGCTACGCGGGCGGCGCCGGCAGCTACCAGGCGGTGCTGGAAAACCAGCGCGCCTTGTTCGATATCCGCCGCGAAGCGCTGCTGGCGGAAACGGCGTCCTACATCGATGCGATCGCCCTGTACAAGGCGCTGGGATGGGGGCACACTATGTGATTCTATTTGCTCGGAAAGGGGCGCGATGTTCACGCAAGGCAGCTGGTTGAATCCACCGGAAACATGGTCCGCCGACGCGGCGCAATTGCGCGTGACGACGGATGCCAACACGGATTTCTGGCGCAGGACCTCGTATGGCTTTATCCGCGACAGCGGCCACTTTTTCGGCACCGAAACCGACGGCGATTTTACGGCGCAGCTGCACGTGGCGGCGCAGTATGCGTCGCTGTACGACCAGGCCGGCTTGATGGTGCGCATCGATGCGGAAAACTGGATCAAATGCGGCGTCGAATTTTCCGATGGCCAGCTGCTGCTGAGCAGCGTGCTGACGCTGGAAAAATCCGACTGGGCCGTCAGTGTGGCGCCCGCCATGCCCGACGGTTTCTGGCTGCGCGTGACGGTGGCGCAAGGCGTGATCCGCGTGCAGTATTCGACCGATGGCCAGCGCTGGCCGCTGCTGCGCCTGGCGCCGTTTCCCGAGGCCCGCAACTACCTCGTCGGCCCCATGTGCTGCACGCCGGAGCGCGGCGGCCTGGAAGTGGTTTTTTCCCGGTTTTCCATCGCTCCGGCGCAGCAAAAGGACTTGCACGATCTGAGCTAGATCAGGTGTCCGCTTGCGCTGCCCATGTTTCGTGCAAATGGCGCCACAGCAGCGTTCCAGCCGCTGTCTTCTCATACACGACGGTCGACAGGCGCTGCGTGTTGTCACCGCCGGGCAGCGACTGCCACTCGCGGTAAGTCACGCTGGCGCCGGCGGCGCTTTCCTGGATCAGCTGCAAGTCCGTGATGCGCATGGAAAGGCCCGGACGGCTGCCGCCGGCGGCGCGGAAAAATGCCGTCAATCCGGCAAAATCGAGCTGCTTGCCGCCGGGCGCCACCAGCGTGAAATCGGGGGAAAACCGCGCGAGTAAATCGGTGCAGTTTTCCGCTGCCGCCGCCTCGCCGGAGAGCCACTCGCGGATCAGCACATGCGTGGACAGGACGTCGTCAAAATAGGGGGTCGATGCAGTCATTTTTTGCTTGCTCCATGGTGATGTAAAAGATTGAGAACGGCGCGGTTATCGAGGCGCATGCACAGCGCCAGCGGCAGCACGCACGACGCGGCGGCGAGGGCAAAGCACCAGTGAAAAATCCGCGCCGCGCGCAGGTGCTGCGCGGGGTCCTCCAGCGAGGCCATGCCATGCGCCGCCAGCAGGCCATTCAGCAGCACGCTGAGCAGCGCCACGCCCAGGCAAAAGCCCAGCTGGCGGTTGATATTCCACACGGCGCTGGCCTGGCTCAGCTGCGCATCGGGCGTGTGCAAAAACGCCGTGCTTTGCGCCGTGCTGCTGCACAAGCCGCCGCCAAAACCCATCACGGCATACGCGCCGGCCAGCCAGAACAGCTGGTCCGCCGCGTCCACCCACAGCAGCATCAGCATGCCCGCCGCCTGCAGCAGGGCGCCGGCGATAAACAGGGGCTGCGGTCCGACGCGGCGATAGCTTTTGCCAGTGAGCGAAATGGCGCCGAACGAAGCCAGCGCCCACGGCAGCATCAGCGCGCCCGCCGTCGACGCCGTCATGCCCAGCACGCCCTGCAGGTACAGCATGGCCAGCAGGCTCACGCCCATGAACACGCCCGGCACCAGCAGATACATGAGCATGGAAATGCGCAGCAGCGGCTCGGCGGCCAGGCGCAGGTTCAGCAGCGGCGAGGATTTGCGCAGCGCGCCGCGCACATAGCCCCACGCGCACGCCACGCCCAGCGCCAGCACGCCGGCGCCGGCCAACGCGTCGTCCGGCGTGCCGAGCATGGTCAGGCCCAGCAACAGCAGCACGATGGCCAGGCTGCCCGCCGCCAGGCCCGCCACGTCGAGACGGGGCACGGCCGCGCGCGGCGGGTCCGGGCGCAGCCAGCAGGCGGCCAGCAGCAGCGCCAGCGCGGCAAACGGCACGTTCAGGTAAAAGATCCAGCGCCACGACAGGCTGTCGACGATGACGCCGCCCAGGGCCGGGGAGAGGGCGGGTGCCAGCAAACCCACCAGCATGATGACGGAGGACAGGCCGGGGCGCTCGGCAGGGCGGTACAGCTGGTAGGTCATGCTTTGCCCCAGCGGGATCAGCAGGCCGCCGCCGAGGCCCTGCACGCAGCGCCAGACGATCAGCGCCTCGATCGATGGCGCCAGGCCGGCGCCGATGCTGGCGCATAAAAAAGTTAGCAACGATGCCATGAACACGGTTTTGCTGCCATAATAGGCAGCCAGCCAGGCGCTGGCGGGGATGACGATGGTCAGGCCGACGATGTAGGCCGTGCTGATCCAGGCCAGCTGCGCCACCGATGCGCCAAACGCGTGGCCGATGTCGGGATAGGCGACGCTGGTGATGAACATGTTGATCAGGTCGACGAAAAACCCCAGCAGATAGATGGCCGCCACCTTTTTGCGATAGTCCATGGTGCTCCGAATGGCAAACGGCCAGCATAAGCGTCCAGCGCCATTTGCGTAACGGGCCAGCCCCGATTACACTGTCAAATAAATTTTGACAAAGCCCTGAAAACCGCATTTCTACTTACTCTTCATCATGATCAGTCTCGACCGTTTGGGTATTTTCATCGCCATCGTCGACGCCGGCTCGCTGACGGCCGCCGCCGCCGTGCTGGGCCAGAGCAAGGCCGTCGTCAGTTTCAACCTGAAACAGCTGGAGGCGGAGCTGGGCGTGTCGCTGCTCACGCGCAGCACGCGCAGCCTGGCCCTGACGGACGTGGGGCGGCGCTTTTATGAGGATTGCCAGCGCGTGCTCAGCGAAGCGCAGGGCGCCATCGAAACGGCGCGCCAGGGCCACCAGGGCTTGCGCGGCACCTTGCGCCTGACCACCACCGTCGAGTACGGCAGCCGCACGGTGATTCCCGCGCTGATCGCCTTTGCCGCGGCCCACCCGCAGCTGCAGATCCAGCATTCCTCGTCGTCGTCGCATGAAGACCTGATCTCCGGACGCTACGACGTGGCCATCCGCATGGGTTCGCTCAACGATTCGAGCTACCGCGCCTCGCTCGTCGAGCATTACGCCATCTGGCCCGTGGCGTCGCCCGCCTACCTGGCCAGCCTGCCCGGCAAGGGCATCGCCACCCTGGACGACTTGCAGCGCGCGCGCTGGCTGGCGCACAGCCGCCTGGCGGCGCCGCTGCGCTGGGACGTGCAGACGCCGGACGGCCCGGCCGCCTTCGCCGCGCAGGACGACGCCGCCATCCACTCCGACTCCGCCTCGGCCCTGCTGGGCTTTGCCCTGGGCGGCTGCGGCGTGGCCCTGCTGCCGCAATGGCAGGTGGAAGCGGAGGTGCGCGCGGGACGCCTGCGCCGCCTGCTGCCCGACGTCGTCTTCCCGCAGCAGGGCGTGTATGCCGTGTATCCGAACACCCAGCATATTGCCGAGAAAGTGCGCGCCTTCATCGATTTCCTGCGCGCCCACGTCGGCACGCCGGACTGAGGTTCCACGTGGCGCCACGGCGCGTATGTTATGTCGTTAACACTTGTTGAATATAACGATTTCCAAGGGGCAAACGGGCGCCCATTTCGTGTGTCACGGCCTACACTGAAAGGACGTTGTTCACCGATTGGAGACCATCATGGCACACACATTGGCAGCAGTTTTTGTCCTGCGCGACATGGCCGAACGCGCGCGGCACGACCTGATCACGGCTGGCCTGCCCGGCGCCAGCATCCGCCTGCACGATGCGGGCAGCGACGAATTTTCCGCTATGGAAAACCTCCGCCGCGACGAGAGCGACAGCCTGCTCGACAATATCAAGCATTTCTTCGGCGATCTGTTCGGCAGCCACGCCGACCGCCACATCTACGCGGAAGCCGTGCGGCGCGGGCATGTCGTGCTGACACTGGAAGGAGCGAGCGACGCCGATATCCAGCGCGCCACCGACATCGTCGAGCGCTATGCGCCGCTCGATATCGACGCGCATGCGGACAGCTGGCGCGCCGGCGGCTGGCAGGGCGCCCCGCTGCAGGGCGATAGCGCGATGCGCCAGGGCGCCAGCATGCAGTCCGGCGCGCCGTCGCAGCAGGGCGCATCCTCCGTCAACATGAACGAGGCGCCAGGGTCGCAGCAATTTGCCGGCGACATGGCGTCGTCGTCGCCGCCGTCCAGCCCCGGCGCCAACGCGCGCCGCTACCCGGGCGCCGACAACCTGCCAGGCACCAGCTACGACGACGAGCAGTATTACCGCAACCACTGGAGCAGCCAGTATGCGGCCAGCGGCGCGCGCTTCGACGACTACGATCCCGCCTACCGCTATGGCCATTCGATGGCGGGCAGCGACAGCTACCGCGGGCAAAGCTGGGAGCAGGTGGAGCCCGAACTGCGCAGCAACTGGGAGCACACGTATCCGCAATCGGCGTGGGACGACTTCAAGGCGGCCGTCAGGCATGGCTGGGAGCGCGTGACCTCCTGAGCGCTGCCCTCGGCGCAGGGCGACACGGGCACGCCAGGGCGTGCCCCCTCAGCGGCCCTCAGCGCCCCTCGTGCGTCAGCTTCAGGAAGTGGTTGAGGATGTGGAAGTGGTCCTCGAAGAATTCCTCTTCCATGGCGGGCAGCGCGGCCACCGGCACCCACTGCGCCAGCGCCGCATCGTCGGCCGCCGTCACGGCCGGCAGCTGGCGCGTCTTCAGGTCGAAGTAATGCGCATGCGTGATGGTGCGCCCGCGCTGGCTGCGGTCCGGGTGGTCGAACACGGCCACGCCGACGAGCGCCTCGACCAGGGTGGGCGCCAGCACGCCCAGCTGGGTTTCTTCCGCCAGTTCGCGCAGCGCGCCCTGCAGCAGGCGTTCGCGCGGCTCCAGGAAGCCGCCCGGCAGCGCCCACAAGCCCTTGCCCGGATAACCGCCGCGGCGCACCAGCAGCACGTGGCCGCCCGTCTGCACCAACGCATCGACGGTGGTGAAGATGGGCGGATACGGCGCCACGCGCCAGCGCGCCTTGTACGCCTCGATGGCGCGGTATTCCTGCACCAGCGGCGCGTACCACGGCAACAGGGTCCACGCCTTCAGATAGTGGCTAATGGCCGCCGGCAGCAGCTGCGCCACGGCGCTCAGCGACACGTCCACGTCCTCGGCCTCGAACAGCACGTTGCGGATCGCCGTGGCGCCGATGGGCGCGCCGGCGTCGATCTCCAGGTTCAGCAGCTGCCAGTGGGGGAAGTGGTGCAGGTAGTAGCTGGTGGCGTCCTTGAAGCAGGCCACCAGGGTCACGCGCTGCGCCCTGGGCACGGCGCCCGCCACGGCGCGCCGCACGGCATCGGCCCACAGGCCATCGTCGTAGTAATCGCGCACGGCCACGTAATGCACACGCGCGCGCTGCGCCTCGGGCAGGGTGGCGGCGATCATGGCGGCCCGTTCCTGCCACGTAAACGGGTTCTTCGGGCTGCGCGCATGGAAGGCGGAACCGAGCACCACCACCACGCTGGCGGCGGTGGCCAGCGCCGTCTGCAGCAAGCCCGCATGGCCATTGTGAAAGGGCTGGAAGCGGCCGATCAGGATGGCCGCGTCGGCGGAATAGGCGAGAGTCATGCGTCGTCTCCGGTGGGATAGTGGGCGGCGATCGGCAATTGACGGCCGCTGCCAAAGGCGCGCGAACGCACGCGGATGATGGGCGCCGCCTGGCGCCGCTTGTATTCGTTGCGGGCGACCAGGCCGAGGATGCGCGTCACGAGGGCCCGCCCGTCGTCCGTCTCGCGCAGCTGGTCGACAAAGCACAGCGCTTGCGCGCTCTCGGCCGCCGGCAGGCGCTTGCCCTCGATATGCCATTTGAGGATTTCATCGAGCACGGGATACGGCGGCAGGCTGTCGGTGTCGCGCTGGCCCGGCGCCAGTTCCGCCGACGGCGGCTTGTCGAGCACGGCGACAGGGATCAGTGCGCGCCCGGCGCTGGCGTTGAGGTGGCGCGACAGGGCGAACACTTCCGTCTTGTACAAGTCGCCGATCAGCCCCAGGCCGCCATTCGTGTCGCCGTACAGGGTGCAGTAGCCCACCGAGATCTCGCTCTTGTTGCCGGTCGTGAGCAGCAGGGCGCCAAACGCATTCGAGTATTCCATCAGGATCGTGCCGCGCACTCTGGCCTGCAGGTTTTCCAGCGGCAGCCCCTGCAGCTTGCCATCGAAGGCCGCCGCATAGCCCGTTTCATATTGGGCCACGATGTCGCGGATCGGGTGCGTGTAGAGGGCGATGCCCAGGTTGGCGCACAGGGCGACGGAATCGGTGACGGAGCCGGCGCTGGAAAAGACGGACGGCATGGTGATGGCCACCACGTTGTCGGCGCCGAGCGCCTCGACGGCCAGGGCCAGGGTCAGCGCCGAATCGATGCCGCCCGAGCAGCCGACGACGACTTGCGTGAAACGGCAGCGGCGCGCGTAGTCGCGCAAGCCGAGCACGATCTGGCGCCGCGCAAATTCCACGGCGGGGATGCCGTCCGGGTCGGGCACGGGGAAGGGCTGGCCATCGGTGCGCATAAAACGGCCGCCGGCAAAGCGCAGCAGCTGGAAATCCTCGACGAAGCGGGCCGCCTCGTACTGCACGCCATCGCGCGGAGAGACGGCGAACGAGGCGCCGTCGAACACCAGCTGGTCCTGGCCGCCCACCTGGTTGACGAACAGCAAGGGCAAGTTCACGCGGGCGCAGGCGGCGCCAAACACGGCGTGGCGCTGCGCGCGCTTGCCGATGTCGGACGGGCTGGCGTTGATGCTGACGACCAGGTCGGGATGCGCCGCATGCAGGGCGTCGAACGGGTTGACGGCGTAGGCGCGGACATCGTCATTCCAGCCATCCTCGCAGATCATGAAGCCGACCTTGCAGCCGGCGATATCGAGGGTGCAGGCGCCGGGCGGGCCCGGCTCGAAATGCCGGCCCTCGTCGAAGATGCCATACGTGGGCAGCAGCTGCTTGTAGTATTCGGCCACGATGCGCCCGTCGCGCACGGCCAGCAAGGCGTTGTACAGCGGCTTGCCGACGCCGGGATTGGGCCGCGCCGCGCCGATGACGGTGACCAGCGCCGGCCAGCGCGTCGACGCCTGCAGCACCGTGTCGAGGGCTTGCCGCATGTGCTGCAGGAAGGCAGCATCCTCGAGCAGGTCGCCCGGATAATACGCGCACAGCGACAGTTCGGGACACACGAGCAGGTCGGCGCCATCGCCGCTGGCGCGTCCCATGCGCGCGATGATGGCGGCGACATTGGCGTCGAAATCGCCCACGGTGGGATTCATCTGGGCGAGGGCGATGGTCAGCATGGTGCTCCTTGAGTCGGTTGCGCTTGAAACCACTATCCTGCCTGAAATTTTCCTGAGCGTACTGATGCAATCGTGCAAGCCTGCCGGTCCGCTTGCTACAAGGTCTTCAACCAGGCCCGCAAGCGCGTGCGCGCATTCGCATACGGCGACGCCGTATTGAACTGGATCATGCGCCCCATCGTGTAATGCGTGTACCAGGGCTGGCCATACAGTTGCGCATCGTCATGCTGCTCGATCAGCGCCAGCAGCCGGTCTTTCGCCTGCGCCAGGCGCTGCTGCAAATCTTCCATGCCGAGTTCAGCATAGTCGGCATAGAAGCGCTGCGCCAGTTTTCCTAGAGCGTTCCACGTGAAACCTTCGGCGGGAAAGGCGATCTCGTCCATGCGTTTGCCATCGCGCAGCTGGGCGTGCCAATGCAGGACCAGCTCGTTCCAGCCCACCAGGTAGGCGAGCAAATCGCACACGCTCATGCGCGTGCCCTGCACCTGCCCCTCCAGCACGGGTACGCGCGCCAGCGCCGGCGGCACGCGCGCCAGCTCCTGCGCCAGCCTGGCGTAGCTGGTGGTGATGGCCTCGACCAGTTCCCGCTTGCTGTTGGGGATCGCCATCACGCCGCCCCGGCCACCGGCAAGCCGGCCGCGTGCCAGTCGTCGTAGCCGCTGTCGAGGCGGCGCACGTGCAAGCCATGCTGGCGCAGGGCCGCCACCGCCTGCACGGACAGCACGCAATACGGGCCGCGGCAGTACGCGGCGATGTCCTGGTTCGCTGGCAATTCGGCCAGGCGGCGCTGCAAGTCGTCAAAGGGAATATTGATCGCACCGGGCAAGTGGCCGGCCGCGAATTCCCGCGCCGGACGCACGTCGAGCACGGTGATGCTGGCCTCGTGCATGCGCGCCAGCAATTCGTCGCCCGTGATCGCTTCCACATGGTCGCCCCGGCCCAGCGCCTGCAGTTCGCTGCGCTGGTGCTGCGCATACAGGTGCAAGGCATCGAGCAGCTGGACGATGGGCCCGCTGCCGAGCCGGTACAGCACGCGCTTGCCGTCGCGGCGCGCCTGCACGAAACCGGCGCGCCGCAGCTGCTGCAAATGCTGCGACGCGTTCGCCACGGACAGGCCCGTCAATTCCACCAGTTGTTCCACCGCATATTCGCCATGCGCGACTTGCTCAAGCAGGCGCAGGCGCGGTGCACTGCCTAAAATATGGGCAAAGCTGGCGGGGCCGGTGAGGCCATCGATATCTGCATTTTTCATTGACACGATGCTAGCACCCTTATAACATTCAAGCAATCAATTGAATGTTATAAGGAAGAGTCGATGCAAATACAATGGCAAGATGCGCTGGCAATCGGCGTGGGCGCGACGGCGGTGATGGATGTGTGGGCCGTGGCCCTGAAACGCTTCTGGTGCATTCCCTCGCTGAACTTTGCGATGGTGGGACGCTGGCTCGGCCATCTGCCGCGCGGCACCTTGACCCACGTCAATATCGCCCAGGCGGCGCCCGTGCGCGACGAGGCCATCCTGGGCTGGACGTTTCACTATGCGATCGGCGTGCTGTTCGCGGCCGTGCTGCTGGCGCTGGTGGGACAGGAGTGGGCGGCGCAGCCGACGTTCGCGCCGGCCCTGCTGGCGGGCCTCGTCAGCGTGGCCGCGCCGTTTTGCATCTTGCAGCCGGCCCTGGGCGCCGGCATTGCCGCCAGCAAGACGCCGCATCCGAACGCGGCCCGCCTGCGCAGCCTGATGGCTCACGCGGCGTTCGGCGTCGGCCTGTACCTGGCGGCCCTGCTGTGGTCGACCGTGCGTTAAGTCGTCAGGGGCGGCACCGGTGCCGGTGCGGCCGCCGGGGCCGCCGCCACCGCCGAGATGGGCGGCGCCTCGGGCTGGGCTGGCACGCTGCTCAGCACCATCGTGCTGGGCTTGGAAATCGGCATGTTCGCCGCGTGCAGGCGCTTGAGCAGGTCGAACAGCAGATTGCTGCGCACGCCATACGCGAGGCGCGGCGAAGCCACATAGCCGGTGGCGTTGAACATCAGGTAGCCATTGTCGATGCCGTCGAGCTGCACGCTGGGCGCCGGCGTGTCCAGCACCTCGTGATTGTCGACAAAGGCGGCCAGGATCAGCGCGCGCGCCTCGTCCGCATCCGTGGACAGGGGCAGCGGCAATTTGAGTTGCACCAGGCCCAGCGGATTGGCCAGGGTCACGTTGCGCACCGTCTTGGTGATGAATTCCGAGTTCGGCACGATCACCGTCGAGCGGTCGCCCAGCTGGATTTCCGTGGCGCGCACATTGATGCGGCGGATATCGCCTTCCACGCCGCCCAGGGAGACCCAGTCGCCCACCTTCACGGGGCGCTCGGCCAGCAGGATCAGGCCGGACACGAAGTTCTGCACCACCGCCTGCAGACCAAAACCGATACCCACCGACAAGGCCGACGCCACCCACGCGATGCGTTCCAGGCCGATGCCGGCCGCCGACAGGGCCAGCGCCACGGCCAGCACGCCGCCGATATAGCCGAACAGGGTGATGAACGACACTTGCATGCCGGAATCGAGATTGGTGGTCGGCAAGTAGCTGTTCTGCAACCAGCGCTTGAACAGGCCCAGCGCGATGAAACCCACCACCAGCACCAGCAGCGCCTGGATCATGGCGGCAGGGCGGATCGCCACCTCGCCGATGGCCAGGCCATCCTGCAGCTTGCCGACGCGCTGGAACAGTTCTCCCGGCCCTTCGCCGAACGGCGCCAGCAGCAGCATCAGCGCCAGCAGCACGACGATGGCGCGGCCTATGCCCGACAGCAGCACGGCCGCCTGGTCGCGCGCCTTGGGCGTGGCCAGCACGGGATTGACAGCGTCCGCCGGCGGCGGCGTGGAGGCCAGCAGCATGCAGATATCGTCGACCAGCACCGTCAGCAGATAGGTGCTGCACACCACCACGATGACCCAGGCGATCTGCTTGGCGACAAAGCTGCCGAACGCCACATAACCGATCAGCAAGCTGATGACGCTGGACGCCAGCGCCAGCCACAGCAGCACCGTGACGAAGCGCAGCCATAGCGGCGTGACGAGATGGGCGGGATCGGCTTCGCGCAATTGGCGCCAGCAGCGCTCGGCGCGCATCAAGCCGTACGCGATGGTCGTGCTCATCACCAGGGCGACGATGCAATTGACGGCCACGGCCGTCGACAGGCCCGCATTGATGACGATGGTGACGCGCTCCGTCGCCCATACGAGCACGACGATGAAGGAAAACATGGAGGGGAAGTTGCGCATGCGGTGCGCCAGCGCATCGGGCAGGGGCAGCAGCCGCCACGAGACGCGCCGCGGCGACAGCAGCGCGTGGCCGAGTCCGGCCGTAAAACCGGCAAAACAGATGATGCCGATCAAGCTGCTGAGGAAAGTCGAGGTTTTCTCGGACAGGCTACCATCCCAGCGCAAGCCCATGGCCAGCAATTCCGCCACCAGCCCCGGCGTGGCCAGCGCCAGCACGAGCACGGCCAGCGCATGCAGCGAACGGCGCAAACGGCCGTGCGGCACGCGCGTGGCCGTAACCACCAGCAAGTAGCGCGAAGCCCAGATGCTGGCGCCGATCACGGCCACGATGGCGGCCAGCAAGCCGCCCCAGGCCGACCACGGCGTGGCGCGCGCCGCGTTCGCCAATTCCAGCTCCAGCGCCCGCAGGCGCTGCAAATTCTGCGGCAATTCGCCATGCAGCTGTTTCCAGAATGAACCGGCCAGGATCGACGCCGTGCGCTCGCCCAGGCGCGCCTGCAATTGCGCACGGCGCGCGGTCGACACTTGCTCGGAGGCCTGCGTCGCTTCCACCGCCAACAGGCGCGCCAGCTTCACCTGCGCATCGAGCGCGCTGCTGGTACGGTCCAGCTGGCTGCGCTGCGCCGCCACGTCCGGCGCTTCCTTGCTGCCCGCCACCGGCTTGCCCAACTCGGCCAGCCGCGCCTGCACGCTCGACAAGGTGGGCGCGAGCGATTCGGCCACCTTGTCCGCCTCGGCGCTGGCCGCCAGCGCATCGGCCCGCATCTGCGACAGGGTCGCGTCATCGAGGTCGGCCTCGCCATCGAGCGCCTTCTGGATGCCCGTGATCTGCTTGCGCAAGCCATCGAGGCGCTGATCGGCCGTGGCGGCATCGTCGACGGGCTGCGCCCAGGCCGGCGGCGCCGATAGCGAACACGCCAGCAGCAGGGTCAACAGCAGCGGCAGCAGCCAGCCGCGCCAGGGCTGGCGCGCGGAAGAAAAATATGGGGTACGGAAAGAAATCATGCGGTCCTATCGGCCAGGTCAATACGGTGGAAGCGAGACGGCATCACGCCAGCGGGCACAGCGGCTGCAGCGGCCGGCGCCGGGGCGATGGGTGTTACGGGAGTTGCTGAACTGTACGGCAAACAGCGACAGACTAGCGCACTCCTGCGATGGATGGCGGAACTTTTCGTGCGGCAATGCGGGAGAGCCGGGCGGCCCCCGCACGGCACTCAGGGATGCTGCCAGCTTTTGTAGACGAACTCGAGACTGTAACCATCGGGATCGAGCACATTGGCCGCGTAATAGCGCGGATCGTAATGCAGGCGCGCGCCCGGCGCGCCATTGTCCGTGGCGCCGGCCGCCATGGCAGCGGCATACGCGGCATCGACGTCGGCCATGCTGCCCGCCACCAGGCCCACATGCACGGCCCGCCCCTCCACGATACCCTCGCGCAGCCAGAAAAAGATGCGCCCCTTGGCGCCGAAGCCCTTCAGATCCGGGTGGCCGGGCGGGCCATCCTTGCCGTCATAGTCGTGCCGGACGGTAATGCCCAGCGGCTGGAATGTGGCTGTATAGAAAGCAATCGAACGGGACAAGTCGCTCACGGAAAGAAAGATATGGTCCAGCATGGCAATACTCCTGGGTTGAAGGTGATCAGCGCCGGCATCGGGGGCGGCCCGTCAGCCACAGTGCTCAGCGTACAGCAGGCAGGGCGGCATGCGTGCAGAAACAGAAACGCCGACCCGCAAAGGTCGGCGTTCGATGCGACAAATCGACGATATCTGTCTATCCATCCGGTATTTCACCCGCCTGCTAGGCCGCAAGTTCTCCGCGGATGATTTCTGCGCCGGCGCTGAGCGCCTGGAGTTTGCCTCTTGCCACTCGACGCGCCAGGGGTGCCATGCCGCAATTGGTGCTCGGGTAGAGCTTGTCGGCATCGACAAACCGCAGCGCCTTGCGCAGGGTGTTGGCGACTTCCTCCGGCGTTTCAATGGTATTGGAGGCCACGTCAATGGCCCCGACCATCACCTTCTTGCCGCGTATGAGTTCAATCAGGTCGATTGGAACACGCGAGTTGTGGCATTCCAGCGAGATGATATCGATATTGGATTGCTGCAGCTTGGGGAACGATTCCTCATATTGGCGCCACTCGGAGCCCAGCGTATTTTTCCAGTCCGTATTGGCCTTGATGCCATAACCATAGCAAATATGCACGGCCGTTTCGCATTTGAGCCCCTCGATTGCCCTTTCCAGGGTGGCAATGCCCCAATCATTGACCTCATCAAAGAAAACATTGAATGCGGGTTCGTCAAACTGGATGATGTCGACGCCGGCAGCCTCCAGTTCCCTGGCTTCCTGATTGAGGATCTTGGCGAATTCCCAGGCCAGTTTTTCGCGGCTCTTGTAGTGACTGTCATACAGCGTATCGATCATCGTCATCGGACCTGGCAGGGCCCATTTGATCGGTTGCGTGGTTTGCTGGCGTAAAAACCTGGCGTCTTCCACAAAAACCGGCTTCGGGCGGCTCACCGCGCCAACGACGGTCGGCACACTCGCATCATAGCGGTCGCGAATTCTGACCGTCTCGCGTTTGTCAAAATCGACGCCGTCGAGATGCTCGATGAACGTGGTGACAAAATGCTGGCGGGTCTGCTCGCCATCACTGACGATATCGATGCCTGCGTGCTGCTGTTCCTGCAGCGACAAACGCAAGGCATCCTGTTTGCCTTCAATCAATTCCTCGTCCTGTAATTTCCAGGGCGACCACAGTTTTTCAGGCTGGGCAAGCCAGGAAGGTTTCGGCAAGCTGCCGGCAGTCGAAGTAGGCAATAATTTTTTCATGATAGATAATTTCGTGTGTTGGTGAATCAGACAGCGTAATTCGCGGCCCATTGTTCAAGAATATGCTTGTATGGCTTGATGAAGTGCTCTTCTGTATATTTGCCCTGCTTGACAGCCAGCTGGCTGCGCTCTTCGCGGTCATAGACAATTTGCGTCAATGAATAATCCTGGTTCTTCAGGCTAGGCTGATAGCATTTCCCCGCCACGGAATTGGCGTTGTAAATCTCGGGCCGGTAAATCTTTTGGAAAGTTTCCATCGTGCTGATGGTGCCGATCAGTTCAAGATTGGTGTAGTCACCGAGCAGATCGCCGACAAAGTAAAAAGCCAACGGTGCGAAACTGTTTGGCGGCATGAAATAGCGGACTTGCAGCCCCATTTTTTCGAAATATTGATCGGTCGGGGAAAATTCATTTTGTCGATACTCGACGCCCAGTACCGGGTGCTGGTTTTCAGTCCGATGATAGGTCTTGCTGCTCGAGGCGCTGATGCAGATGACGGGCGGCTTGTTGAAACGCTCCTTGTAAGCGGGTGACTTTACAAAGTGCTTGAACAGCTTTCCATGAAAATCGCCGAAATTGTCAGGCGCGTCAAAGGTGGACTTGTTATTGTTATGCGCTGGCAGCAGCACGCTGAAGTCGTAATCGCGCACGTACGAGGAGAAGTTATTGCCCGCGATGCCATCGATACGTTCGTTGGTTTTCTTGTCGATGATATTCGGCTTCAATATCTCGATCAGCGGGATATTGCCGCCTGCGGCATCGATATTGAGCTCGACGGAAATGATTTCAAGCTCGACAGCGTAGCGGTCGCCTGTCGGATTATCCCAATGCGCCAGGCTGTTGAAGCGATTGTCTATCATCCTCAGGGTATTGCGCAGGTTCTCCTGGCGACTCTTTCCCCTGGCCAAATTGGCAAAGTTGGTCGTCAGGCGCGTGCTGTCCGATGGGTGATAGTTTTCATCGAAAACAATGCTCTTGATGCTGAATGAAAAATCTTTGCTCATGGTGATCTGCTGTCCTGATGTCTGCGAAAAGATGAATGTGTTGAGTGCTTGGTGAGCGTGGTGAGGCGTATCAGGCCGCGACCGCTTCCTTGGCGGCGGCAGCTCTTGCATGGCGCGTCAACTCGATCAATGGCAATGCCCGCTGGACCGCCAGCGAGGCCCGCTGGATCAGGGCCTCGTCCTGCAGACGATAGTCGAGGAAATCCTTGTCGGTCGCGTACACGCCCAGCGGCAAGGTGCGTGCCTGGAAGAAGCTGAACAGCGGCCGCAACTGGTGATCGATCATCAGCGCATGGCGCTCGCTGCCGCCGGTGGCCGCCAGCAAGACCGGCTTGTCGATCAAGGCATCCTGATCAATGAAGTCAAAGAAGTGCTTGAACAGTCCCGTGTACGCGCCGCGGTAGACCGGTGTTGCCACCACCAGGATGTCCGCTTGCTCAACCGCCGCAAGTTCCCGCTCCACCGTATCGGGCAGCTGGGAGCGCCACACCGCGCCGGCCAGCTGCGGCGCGAGCTGCCCCAGTTCGACCAGGCGTTGTTCGCACAGGACTTCGTCGGCGATCAGGTCCATCAGGTGCTCTGCCAGGGCTGCAGCCTTGGAAGGGCGTTGCAGCCCACCGGAAACCGCGACTAAACGCAGGGGACGTGTCATGTTTGCTTTCATAGGGAGTGATGCGCGAGGGCCGAAAAATGCCGGCAGCAAGGGCATCGATGATAGCGGTGGGCATCCATGAAGTATAATGGTCTTATTTCATACATCCATGAACATGGCTCATCTCAATGCTTGAACGCATCCACCTCAGCATCGTCCAGCAGGTCGAGAAACAAGGGTCCTTGACGGCCGCCGCGGGTGTGCTGAACCTGACCCAGTCGGCCCTGAGCCACAGCATGAAGAAGCTGGAACAGCAACTGGGCACCGACGTCTGGCTGCGCGAAGGGCGCAGCCTGCGCCTGACGCAGGCCGGCCAGTACCTGCTGGCGGTGGCGAACCGGGTGCTGCCGCAACTGGACCTGGCCGAAGAGCGCCTGGGCCAGTTCGCGCAGGGCGAGCGCGGCGCGCTGCGCATCGGCATGGAATGCCACCCTTGCTACCAGTGGCTGCTCAAGGTGGTTTCCCCCTACCTGGCTGCATGGCCCGACGTGGATGTGGACGTCAAGCAGAAGTTCCAGTTCGGCGGGATCGGCGCGCTCTTCGGCTACGAGATCGACCTGCTGGTCACGCCCGACCCGCTGTACAAGCCGGGGCTGACATTCGAACCCGTATTCGACTACGAGCAGGTGCTCGTCGTGGCCAAGGGCCATGCCCTGGCGACCGCGGCCTACGTGCAGCCCCAGCAACTGACCCAGGAAGTGCTCATCAGCTACCCCGTGGACATCGAGCGCCTGGACATCTATAACCAGTTCCTGTTGCCGGCCGGTGTCACGCCCAAGCGCCACAAGGCCATCGAAACCACCGACATCATGCTGCAGATGGTGGCCAGCGGCCGCGGCGTGGCCGCCCTGCCGCGCTGGCTGGTCGAGGAATACGCGGTCAAGATGGACGTGGTGCCTGTGCGGCTGGGCGCGCGCGGCGTCGCCAAGCAGATCTTCCTGGGGGCACGCGAGACGGACACCGCCATCGACTACGTGCGGGCCTTCATCGCGCTGGCGCGCCAGCCGGCCAACGCCATTGCGCAGGGAAGCTAAGGTAAAACCCGTGATTGATCCCGATAAGCCCAGGCCGGCCAGCAACATCGCGCACGCCTATTCCCTGGAAGTCAGTGCGAAGGACATGCCGGCGTTGAGCGCGGCGGCGTCCCGGATAGTGCCCGCGTCGACCATTGCCATTCCCTACCTGCCACGCGAGGACAACGATGCGCGACTGGCCGCGGCACGCGCCGTGCGCGGACTCGGCTTTGAACCCATGCCGCACTTTTCCGCGCGCCGTATCGCCTCGCTCGCCGCGTTTGAGTCGTTCGTCCAGCGCGCGGTCGCGGAAGCGGGCGTCGAGCGCTGCTTCGTGATCGCTGGAGACCCGTCGACCCCGATGGGACCGTTTTCCGACAGTGGCGCGCTGATCGACACCGGCGTTTTCGAGCGCGCGGGCATCAAGGTGATCGGCGTGGGTGGTCACCCGGAAGGTCATCCGGTCATGAACACGGCCGCTCAGTGGGAAGTGCTCGAACGCAAGTGCCGCAGCATTGACGAGCGCGGCATGACGCCCTTGATCGTCACGCAGTTTGCCTTTGATGCCGACATCGTGTTGACGTGGTTGCAAGCGCTGCGCGCGCGTGGCATTGCGCATCCGGTGCGCGTCGGCGTGCCGGGCCCCGCCAGCATCGCGGTGCTGGCGCGCTATGCCGCCTTGTGCGGCGTGAGCGCCTGCGCCTCGATGTGGTCGAAGTATGGCGTTTCCATCGGCAAGCTGTTCGGCACGGCGGGGCCGGATCTTTTTGTCGAGCGCCTGGCCGCCGGCCTGACAACAGCGCATGGACAGGTCAGCCTGCATTTCTTTCCATTTGGAGGCATCGCCCAATCCGTGAAGTGGATAGAGCAGTACCGTTCCCGCATCGCCCCCGCCCCTTGAACATCACAGCGCATGCACAGGCCACTGGCCGATGCCTGACGCATGAATACGACGCCGCGTGACGGCAGGACGGCACGCCTATCCCGGCATTCGCCTCCGGAAACGAAAAAACCAGGATGGCGCGCCGGTGGACCTGCCGGTGCGACGAGCGCCTCGCCGGCGACATGGCGCCGCCAGCGACAGGCGCAATCCGGCCCGTTTACTCCACCGTGACCGACTTCGCCAGATTGCGTGGCTTGTCCACGTCCGTGCCGCGCGCCAGCGCCGTGTGATATGCCAGCAATTGCAGCGCCACCACGTGCAGGATCGGCGACAGGTCGCCGTAGTGCTCGGGCAGGCGGATGACGTGCAAGCCTTCGCCGGAGCTGATGTGCGAATCGACGTCGGCAAAGACGTACAGCTGGCCGCCGCGGGCGCGGACTTCCTGCATGTTCGACTTCAGCTTTTCGATCAGCGCATCGTTCGGCGCGATGGTGACGACCGGCATTTCATTCGTCACCAGGGCCAGCGGGCCGTGTTTCAGTTCGCCGGCCGGATACGCTTCGGCGTGGATGTACGAGATTTCCTTGAGCTTTAACGCGCCTTCCAGGGCGATCGGATAGTGCATGCCGCGACCCAGGAAGAGGGCGTTTTCCTTGCGCGCGAATTCCTCGGACCAGGCGATGATCTGCGGCTCCAGCGCCAGCACGGACGCGATGGCGACGGGCAGGTGGCGCATGGCTTTCAGGTGCGCCGCTTCCTGTTCGTCGCTGAGGCGGCCGTTGACTTGCGCCAGGCACAGGGTCAGCAGGAACAGGCCGGCCAGCTGCGTCGTGAACGCCTTGGTCGAGGCCACGCCCACTTCCACGCCGGCGCGCGTGATGTAGGCCAGCGCGCATTCGCGCACCATGGCACTGGTGGCCACGTTGCAGATGGTCAGGGTGTGGTGCATGCCCAGGCTGCGCGCATGTTTCAGGGCGGCCAGGGTATCGGCCGTCTCGCCGCTTTGCGAAATCGTCACCACCAGGGTGTTCGGATTCGGCACGCTGTCGCGGTAGCGGTACTCGCTGGCCACTTCCACGCTGACGGGCACCTTGGCGATGGCTTCGATCCAGTACTTGGCCGTCATGCCCGCATACGAGCTGGTGCCGCAGGCAAGGATCAGCACACGGTCGATCTGCTTGAAGATTTTGTACGCGTCGTCGCCGAACAGTTCCGGCATGATACCCGTCACGCCTTCGAGCGTGTCGCCGATGGCGCGCGGCTGCTCGAAGATTTCCTTCTGCATGTAGTGGCGGTACGGGCCCAGCTCGGCTGCGCCCGTGTGTGCGTGCACGGTTTTCACTTCGCGCTCGACAGGCTTGCCATCGACGTCAACGATCCAGCAGCGCGACAGTTGCAGGTCGACCACGTCGCCCTCTTCCAGGTAGATGATCTGGTCGGTCGTGCCGGCCAGCGCCATGGCGTCGGAAGCGACAAAGTTTTCACCGTTGCCCAGGCCGACGATCAGGGGCGAGCCCTGGCGCGCGGCGACCACGCGGTGCGGTTCGTCGCGGCAGAAGACGGCGATCGCATACGCGCCATCGAGGCGTTTCACGGCTTGCTGCACGGTCTCGAACAGGTCGCCGTTATACATGTGCTCGACCAGGTGGGCGATCACTTCCGTATCCGTCTGGCTCTGGAACACATAACCCAGGGCCGTCAGTTCGGCGCGCAGTTCGTCGTGGTTTTCGATGATGCCGTTATGCACCAGCGCCACGCGGGCGTTCTCTTCCGTCGGCGAGAAATGCGGGTGCGCATTGAACGAGACAGGGGCGCCATGCGTGGCCCAGCGCGTGTGGGCGATGCCCGTGAAACCGCCCAAGCCTTCTTCGCCGATCTGCTTTTCCAGTTCGGCCACGCGCGAGGTGGAACGCGAACGCTGCAGGCGGCCGTCCGCGTGCAGGGCGATGCCGCAGGAATCATAGCCGCGGTATTCCAGGCGCTTCAAGCCTTCGAGCAGGATGGGAGTGATATTACGTTGCGCTACCGCGCCGACGATGCCGCACATGGAAACCTCTGTCTAAAATTTAATCAATGCACGCATGCTAATGCAGAGCAGATGAAATAAGCTTTCTAAATCATGGTATTTTTGATTGAATATTTCACGTCTATTTCGCGCTGAAATATTATTTCATTTAAAATCAATTTCTTTTCCATTTCATCAAAGCCATGAGCGATAGCAATATTACCCTCGACGATATTGATCGTCGCATCCTGAACGCCCTGCAAGTTGACGCATCGCAAACCAACAGTGAGCTGGCACGCCTGGTGCATGTGTCGGCGCCCACTTGCTTGCGCAGGGTCAAGCAGCTGACGGACAGCGGCGTGATCGAGCGCCAGGTCGCCATCGTCGCGCCGGAATTGGTGGGCGCGCGCCTGACGGCCGTCGTGGAAATCACGCTCGACGTGCAGGCCTTCGAACGCATGGGCGAATTTGAACAGCTGGTGGCGCAGGAGAGCGCCGTGCTGCAATGCTACCGCGTCTCGCCCGGGCCCGATTTCGTGCTGATCGTGCAAGTGGCCGACATGCCCGCCTACCATGCGCTGGCGCACCGCCTGTTTGCCGCACACGCCAATGTGCGCAACGTAAAAACCTATTTTTCCACCTTGCGCAGCAAGTTCGAGACGCGCATCGCCGTGTAGGCGAGGGTGGCTGGCAAGTTATCCCGACTTGCTCTCCCGCTTATGCACATGCTTATCCACATGCCGCCGGCGCCTTCCTGCCAGGCGTGACGATGGCAAGCCACGAACGGATGGCTTCAAGAATCCGTGGATAACACTGGCCGTAGCAGTTATCCCGACTTATCCGCAGCTTGCCCACCAGTTAGCCACATGCTTGTGCACAGCTTTACCCACAGGAACAACTTGAGCACTGCGATAAAATAGCCATCAAAAACAAGGACTTGAAAGTTATTCCATGCTTATTCAATCCTTGCGCACAGGCTTATCCACATTCCGGCGCGACATATTGAGCGGCCTATTTTTACGCTGGCCCGTCACAGCCATCAAGCGCCTGAGGCGTAACCGGCGGAAAAACTTATCCCGTCTTTTCCACGCTTTTTACCGTGCTTATACAAGGCTTATACCGGGCTTATCCATCACTTGTCCGCCTGTTTGTTCACATGTTTATCCACACTGAAAAGAACAGCATGGGGACACGGCAGCGCTGAATAGCCCAGTTATCCCATCTTGTGCGCCAACTTTCCACAGGCTTACCCACAGGCATGAAACCGGCTCGATGAACATAAAAAAAAACGCCGCCAACCCGGTCAGGTTGGCGGCGTCATGCGCGCTGGAGGGTATACCCGCTTACTTGGGAATCTTCACCGGACGCGTCCAGCCGTCGATCGTCACTTGCCGGGCGCGCGATACGGTCAGCTTGCCGGCCGGCGCATCCTTCGACAGGGTCGTGCCGGCGCCCAGCGTGGCACCCTTGCCGACGGTGACGGGCGCGATCAGCTGGCTGTCGCTGCCAATAAATGCATCGTCTTCGATGACGGTGCGGAACTTGTTGATGCCATCGTAATTGCAGGTGATGGTGCCGGCGCCGATGTTGACCTTGGAACCGATGGTGGCGTCGCCGATGTAAGCGAGGTGATTGGCCTTGCTGTGCGCGGCGATCTGGCTGTTTTTCACTTCCACGAAGTTACCCACATGCACGTCTTCGGCCAGCACGGTGCCGGGACGCAGGCGCGCATACGGGCCGATGATGGAGGCGGCGCCGACGATGGCGTCCTCGATATGGCAGAACGGCTTGATGTGCGCGCCGGCCGCCACCTTGGCGTTGATGATGACATTATTGGCGCCCACGCGCACGCCGTCGCCCAGCTCCACCCGGCCTTCGAATACGCAGCCGACATCGATGGTGACATCGCGGCCGCAGATCAGCTCGCCGCGCACGTCGATGCGGGCCGGGTCGAGCAGGGTCACGCCCCGCTCGAGCAAGGCTTGCGCGATATTGTTCTGGTGTATGCGTTCGAGCTGGGCCAGTTGCACCTTGCTGTTGACGCCAGCCACTTCCCACACGGCGGCCGGATGGGCCGAGGTGACGGCCACGCCATCGGCGACGGCCTGGGCGACGATATCGGTCAGATAGTATTCCCCTTGGGCATTATCATTCGACAGGGCCGACAGCCATTTCTTCAGGGCCACGGTGGGCGCGACCATGATGCCGCTGTTGATTTCGCGGATGGCGCGCTCTTCTGGCGTGGCATCCTTTTCCTCGACGATGCGCACGATGGCGCCGTTTTCGCGCACGATGCGGCCCAGGCCGAAGGGATCGTCCTGCGCGACGGTGAGAATGGCCAGCTTGTCGCCGCCGGCTGCCTGCACCAGCTGCTGCAGGGAATCGGCACTGGTCAATGGCACGTCGCCGTACAGGATCAGGGTGGGGACCTTGTCGTCCAGCAAGGACACGGCTTGCTGCACGGCATGGCCCGTACCCAGCTGCTGCGTTTGCTCGGCGGCGTCGACCGCCAGGTCATGCTGCGTCTTGTAGCCGTCCAGCAACTTCAGCACCGCTGCGCCCCCATGCCCGTAAATCACGCATAATCGGGACGGCGCCAGGCTGCGGGCCGTATCGATCACATGCGACAGCAGTGGCTTGCCAGCCAGCGGGTGCAAGACTTTGGGCAGTGCCGACTGCATGCGTTTGCCCATACCGGCAGCGAGAATGACAACGTTCATAGACCGTAAGTTTTTTAAGTTAAGAATATGAAAAAGTTTAACACGCAGGCCCCGTATTCCACGCGCTTCAGCCGCTTTACTTATGCCGTGCTGGCCATCGTACTGGTCGTCATGGCCGGCTGCAGCGGCTTGCGCCTCGCTTACAACAACGGCGATACCGTGCTGTACTGGTGGCTGAACGCCTATGTCGACCTGGACCGCGACCAGAAGGGCTGGGTGCGCGACGATATCGACAAACTGTTCGACTGGCACCGCAAGACGCAATTGAAGGATTACGTGGACATCCTGCGCACGGGCCAGAAACAGCTGCAAGGCAATGTCACGCAGGCGGACCTGATGGCCGACTACAGCGAGATCAAGCACCGCACCCAGGCGCTGCTGCAAAAGGCCGCGCCCGACCTGGCCGAACTGGCCCGTTCGCTGAAGCCCGAGCAAATTGCGCAGATGGAAAAGAAGTTCAAGGCGAACAATGATGACTATCGCAAGAAATACCTGAGCGGCGACAAGGACAAGCGCCAGAAACTGCGCTACAAGAAATCCATGGAGCAATTCGAGCTGTGGTTCGGCAGCTTCAACAGCGAGCAGGAAGCCATCATTCGCAAGGCATCCGACGGGCGTCCGCTGGACAACGAGATCTGGCTCGACGAACGCATGCGGCGCCAGCAGAATGTCTTGAACCTGGTCAAGAAAGTGCATCAGGAAAAGCTTGGCAAGGAAGCCACCGTGACCCTGATCAACACCCTGATCAAGGACAGTTTCGAGCGCCTCGAGCATTCCGAGCGCAAGGCCTTCTTCGATGCCTACCAGGACGGCACGGCGCAGTTGGTCTTGACGGTGATCAAGATCGCCACGCCCGCGCAAAAAGCCCATGCCATCAAGCGCATGCAGGGCTGGATCGACGATTTCACCGCCTTGGCCAGCCAGCCCAAATAGGGCCGTGCGCGCGCCAGCGCCAGCAGGGGGCTCTGGCGCGGGGCGAGGGGGCCATATGCTATAGTGGCCGCCATCGAATCGAAGAAATCAAACGCCTAACAAAACCGTAGCGGGCGGCAGTGAGTGGTGGCTAAGAAGCGCAGCTGTGCGAATGCACAGTGCGCATCGCCGGCCGCACATCGCGACGCGCAGTAGGTTTTGTTAGGCGTTTTAAATGCCCATGCAAAAGAAAATTAAAAAACCCGCCAAAGTGCCCGTCCACCACGCGCCGCCACCGAACCAGGTGCGCATCATCGGCGGCCAATGGAAACGCTCCGTGCTGCCTGTCTTGCAGGCACTGGGCTTGCGCCCCACGCCGGACCGCGTGCGCGAAACCGTGTTTAACTGGATCAATCACTTGCGCGACGGCGACTGGTCCAACGCCCAGGTGCTGGACCTGTTCGCCGGCAGCGGCGCGCTCGGCTTCGAAGCGGCCAGCCGCGGCGCCGCCGCCGTCACCATGGTCGACACGCATACGCCCGTGATACGCCAGCTGGAAGAAAACAAGGCCAAATTACGCGCCGACAACGTGCAACTGCTGCGCGGCGACGCCCTGCTGACGGCGCAAGGCCTGGCGTCGCGCGGCCAGCGCTACGACCTGATCTTCCTCGACCCGCCGTACCAGCAGGATTTCCTCGCCAAGGTGCTGCCCCTGTGCGCCAACCTGCTCAAGGAAGGCGGCATGGTCTACGCGGAATCGGGCTTGCCGCTGGTCTTCGACGAGCAAAGCGAACTGGAGAAGCCGGAATGGATGGCGCCGTGGGAAGTCATCCGCGCCGATAAAGCGGGCACCGTCTTCTATCATTTGCTAACTTACAACAAAGTGCCGGCAACGGCCTGAATCTGCCTATAAATTGAGCAGAAGCTGCCCCCAGCCCAAGGCGATGCCCCAATTTCAGGCATAATGCGCGTCTATATTGGTGCATCGTTAGGGAGCCGCAATGGTTGTAGCCGTTTATCCAGGAACATTCGATCCGCTCACGCGTGGTCATGAAGATTTGGTGCGCCGCGCATCGGGTCTGTTTGACAAACTGATCGTCGGTGTGGCCGACAGCAAGAACAAGCAACCGTTTTTCTCGCTCGACGAACGCCTGGAAATCGCCAACGAAGTGCTCGGCCACTATCCGAATGTGCAGGTGGAAAGCTTTTCCGGCTTGCTCAAGGATTTCGTGCGCAAGCACGAGGCGAGGGTCATCGTACGCGGCTTGCGCGCCGTCTCCGACTTCGAATACGAATTCCAGATGGCGGGCATGAACCGCTACCTGCTGCCCGATGTCGAAACCATGTTCCTGACGCCGTCCGACCAGTACCAGTTCATTTCGGGCACCATCGTGCGCGAAATCGCGGCGCTGGGCGGCGACGTCTCCAAGTTTGTCTTCCCCTCGGTGAACCGCTGGCTGCAAAACAAGATTGCCGCCAATGCTGCCTTACCCGAATAAGCTAGAGTTGAATTAAGCCATGGCACTACTGATCACTGACGAATGCATCAATTGCGACATTTGCGAGCCCGAGTGCCCGAATGACGCGATCTACATGGGTGCGGAAATCTACGAAATCGATCCCAACAAGTGTACCGAATGCGTGGGCCACTTTGACGAGCCGCAATGCCAGCAAGTGTGTCCCGTCAGCTGCATCCCCTTCAATCCCGCCTGGCGCGAAAGCCCGGAACAGCTGATGGCCAAGTACGAGCGCCTGCAGGCGGAACTGCCTGCCCCCAAGGCATAACACCATCCTCCCGCGCCACTTCTGCGTGGCGCCAGCTTCTGCCAACTGTTCTACACTGTGTGCTTGTGCGGACTTATCCACAGCACTGGTTTCTCCACGGAGGCAGAAGATGCATATCAGCACATCCCGTCTGGCCCGCTCCCTGGCCGCCGCCTTCCTGTGCGGCGCCCTGGCGCAGCCGGTCCTGGCCGTCGAGGTGGGCGGCGTCAAGCTCGACGAGACGGTGCAGCTGGCCAGCCGCGAATTGAAACTCAACGGCGCCGGCGTGCGCTACAAGGTCATCTTCAAGATCTACACGATCGCGCTGTACTTGCCGGAAAAGAAGAACCAGCTGGCCGACATCCTGGCGCTGCCCGGCCCGCGCCGTCTCGAGATCGTCATGCTGCGCGACGTCAGTTCCGACGAGCTGGGGCAAGCCTTCATGCAGGGCTTGAAGCGCAGCTCGGACCAGGCCGACCGCACGCGCCTGCTGGGCCAGACGATGCAGTTCGGCGCCATGTTCGAGATGGTACCGGGCTTGAAGAAGGGCGATATCCTGACCGTGGACTGGCTGCCGGAAGAGGGTACCTTATGCCGGCTGAACGGCAAGCAGGTGGGCGACAAGGTGCCGGAACTGGCGTTCTACAATGCCCTGCTGAAAATCTGGATCGGCGCCCATCCGGCCGACACTGTCCTGCGCGCGCATTTGCTGGGCGAGGTGGCCTGACGCACAACGCAGGCGTAAAAAAAGCCGGTGCAGGCACCGGCTAGTCGCTAGTCATCTGGCAACAGCGCCCTTATGCGCGGGTCGACAGGGCGCGCAATTCGGCGGCGTTGCTTGGCGACACGCCATCCATCTTGCCCAGGGTGCGCTTGAGCGCTTGCGCTTCGCGCATCTGCTGGCGCGCCAGGCGCTCTTCGCGGCTCAGCTTGGGACGCACCACCAGCACCATGGCACGCGCGATACCCACCAGCAAAGGCTTGAACAGCAGGGCGACGGCGCCCGCGGCCACGATCAGCAGCGCGATTTGCAGGGCGTTCAGCAGTGAAATCTCCAGCACGGGTGCGGATACTGCGTACAGGGCGGAGGCGAAGGTAGACATACTGTTCCAGTGCATTATAGAATTTGCCAGTACTATAGTGCAGTGCAACATATAAATCTAATTCCATTTCCTGATACCAATTATATGAATCGTGAATGGAAAACTGTAATATTTTTTTACGAGTGAAAATATTCGTGCCCGGCGCGGTTTACACTCTTAGTTAAATTATTTGAATTCAACTTTTACCTTGGGCTTTCCATGAGTTTTCTGACGCTGGATCTGAACTTGCTGCGCGTTTTCGACGCCGTCATGACGGAACAAAACCTGACGCGCGCGGCCGGCCACCTGGCGATGACGCAGCCGGCGGTATCGAACGCCATCAAGCGCCTGCGCGAAAGCCTCGGTGACGAATTGCTGATCCGCACGGCGTATGGCGTGAAACCGACGCCGCGCGCCGAAGCCCTGTGGCCATCCGTGCGCTCGGCCCTGGCCAGCCTGGAAGCGGCCGTCACGCCGGAAACCTTCGACGTGTCGAAGACGCACGCCACCTTCCGCATGGCCATGGCCGACGCCACGGCCGCCTTCTGGCTGCCTTCGCTGATGCGCTCGATCGAACGGGAAGCGCCGGGCGTCAACGTGCGCATGATGCCGCTGACCACGCGCGAACCACGCCCCATGCTGCTGCGCGGCGACATCGACCTGGCCGTGGGCTTCTTTCCCGGCGTGGCGGCGCAGTTGTCGAGCGACACCAGTTCGCCCATCCGCCACGAGCGTTTATATTCCGGCAAGTATGTGTGCGTGATGCGGCGCGGCCATCCGCTGGCCAAGGTGGAACTCAACCTGGACAACTATTGCGCGGCAAATCACTTGCTGGTGAGCTTTTCCGGCCGTGCCCATGGCCTCGTCGACGAGGCGCTGGCGCAGATCCACCGCGAGCGGCGCATCTTGCTGACGGTGAACCAGTTCTTCACGGCCGGACGCGTGGTGGCCAATTCCGACCTGATCACCGTCTTGCCGCGCCATCTGATCGCCTCGACGGGCATGACGGAGTCCCTGCTGTACAAGGATTTGCCGTTCACCTTGCCGGCCGTCCACCTGGACATGCTGTGGCATGAACGCGATGCGCGCAGCCCGGCGCACAAATGGCTGCGCAACCACCTGGAAGAAATGAATACGCCCACCCTGCGTTCGGCCACGGCGGCCGGCGGCGGCGTGGCGCCCAAGCCGCATATCGAGTAAGCCCGTAGCCGCGAGCAGAAAAAACGCCTGATGATCACACGTCAGGCGTTTTGCTATGCGTGATTGCTCGAGCGATACCCAATCCTGAAACCGCCCCAGTGCTTGCCATCGACGTGGATCGGCACGGACAGGTCGTGCATGACTTCCCCCGTGTCGCGCTTGTACGTCTGCAACAGGAACGGCTTCGTGTTGCTGCCGCAGCGCGCGCCCGTACGGTCGCTGAAGATGCGCTTGGTGCGGTTATTGACGATATCGGTGGCGTAATCGCCCGTCAGCGGCTGGGAAAACTTCTTGTTGTGCGTTGGAAAATAGCCATTTTTGTCGACGGCGCCCGCATACGCGAGGTGCGGCAGGGCGGCCAGCACGCCTTCCTGCAAGTCCGGCAAGACCTTGTCCGTAAATGCGTCGAACTGCGTGTTGTGCTTGGGCGGATTCGTGTTCGGGATGGGGCGGTAACGGCGGTCGAACAGCGCTTCGCGCGTGATGCGGCCCGAGGCGATGGCTTGCTCGAACAATTTGCCCACCTCGCGCGCGGCGCGCTGGGCGGCCAGGCGGATTTCGTCGTGCGGCGTGGCCACGCTCGCTTCGCCGAGGGCGCCGGCGATCACTTCAGCCCGCTCGGCCAGGGCCATCGCCGATTGCGTGGCGCGCGGCAATTCGGCATTCGTCGACAACATGCTGTCGCGGATTTGCAGGATGGCGTCGGCGATCACTTGCGTCGTATCGACGTGTTCGCGCGAGGCGCGGGCGATTTGCCCGATCTCGTCTTCCGACACGCCCGACGATTCCTCGATGTGACTGAGCGATGCGTGCACGCTTTCCACGTTGCGCGCCGCTTCCGTGACGCCGGCCGCAAGCGAACTCATGCCGCGTGCGGCTTTTTCCGACTGTTCATTGATTTCGCGCACCATCACGCTGATTTCATCGGAGGCTTCCTTGGTGCGCTGCGCCAGTTGCCGCACTTCGCCGGCCACCACGGCAAAGCCGCGGCCGTGTTCGCCGGCGCGCGCCGCCTCGATGGCGGCATTCAGCGCCAGCAGATTGGTGCGCGCGGAAATATCGGAAATGGCTTCCGTAAAGCCCGTGATGCGCCTGGATTTTTCCTGCAGGCTCAGCATGGTGCTGGACGCCCGTTGCGCTTCCTCGCGCGCGCGATTGATGCGCTGCAAGCCCTGGTTCACTTCGGCCCGCGCCGCCACGCTTTCCTCGCGCACGCCGGCAGCCACCCTGGCGGCCCGTTCCGCGTTGGCGGCGATCTTTTCCGTCATCACGGCGTTCTGCCCGGAACTGTCGGCGATGTCGCTGGCCGTCTGCACGTCCAGTTCCACCTTCTGTTTGACGGAATCGACAAAATACGAGGTTTCCGCCGCGCCGATCATGATGGCGTCGATGGCCTTGCCCACCGTATCGGCGAACTGGTGCAGGCCGGGTTCGCCGCGCGCACGGCTGGCAAACGTCAGCAGCGCGGCGCCGGTGAGGGCCGCCACGCAGGCAATCAGATACGGGGAAGGACCGCCGTCCGTCGCCAGCAAGAGCAGATAGACGAGGCAACAGGCCACGGCCATGGCCAGAACGGTGAAAACAAGGAAACGCACCAGCTGATGCCGCAACTGCTTCATTTGTCCCCCGCTGCGAGAACCCGTCACGCCCCCTAGGCGGGGACGTGCTGTAACCGTATGCGGGGGGCACGATTGCCCGCCTTGCACCCTGAACCTGACGTCTGCGCGTCGTGTCAGGCGGCTACCGGATAGCAGAATAGTAGTTCTACCCTACAACATTTGTTCCGATAGCTCAATCAGAAAAGTGGACCTGCTACATCAAGGTCACTTAATCGGCAATTTGGTCGTGTTTTTCACTTCTTCCATGACGGCATAAGTGTGGGTTTCCCGCACACCTTTTTGCAACAGCGTCTTGCCCAGGAATTCGCGGTAGGCAGCCATATCCTTGACGCGCGCCTTGACCAGGTAATCGAAACCGCCGGCCACCATATGACATTCCAGTACCTCTGGAATGATTTGTACGCTATGCTTGAAGGCGTCGAACACTTCCGGTGTCGTGCGATCGAGCACGACTTCAATGAAGACCAGCAGCGAGACATCGAGCAACTGCGGGTTCAACTGGGCCGTATAGCCCATGATGTAACCGGATTCGTGCAACTTGCGCACGCGCTCCAGGCAGGCGGCCGGCGACAGGTTCACGCGCGCGGCCAGCTCCACATTGCTGATGCGACCATCGCTCTGCAATTCCATCAAGATTTTCTTACTGATCTTGTCCAGCATTCGAATCACCCCCGTATAAATATTATTTGGTTAAATTGTCGCATCAAAAACTATCTATTGCTAGTCCTCTGTATTACCAGAATTAATCCATAAGAATCCCCTTTACAATCGAATCATCTTAACGTTCGACTTTCTGTATTTTTTTGCACCAAAAAAGAGCAAGAATTACCGCGAGTTTCGTCCCATTTTTCCTTGTAAAGAGCTCCTATGCACCCTGCTGGCCCTTCGGCTTTTACCCCGATTCCCTTTGCTGCGCTCCAGGCGGAAATCCTGCCCGAAGCGACGCCACAACGCGCCGCCATCACCGCCGCCTATAGGCGCGACGAGGTTTCCGCCGTGCAGTGGCTGCTGCAACAAGTACGCGCCAGCAGCACCGAAACGACGGCCGAAGGCCAGGCCCTGGCGCACCGCCTCGTGTCCGCCGTGCGCCAAAAACGCACACGCGCGTCCGGCGTCGATGCACTGATGCACGAGTTCTCGCTATCGTCGGAAGAGGGTGTTGCATTGATGTGCCTGGCCGAGGCGCTGTTGCGTATACCCGACACTCAAACGGCCGATCGCCTGATCGCCGACAAAATCAGCAAGGGCGACTGGCGCAAGCACCTGGGCGAATCGCCGTCGCTGTTCGTCAACGCGGCCACCTGGGGCTTGCTGATCACGGGCAAACTGGTCAGTACCAGCAGCGAATCGGGCCTCGGTTCGGCCATGACCAAACTCATCGCCAAGGGTGGCGAGCCGCTGATACGCAAGGGCGTCGACCTGGCCATGCGCATGCTGGGCAACCAGTTCGTCACGGGCCAGACCATCGAGGAAGCGCTGAAGAACAGCCGCGACAATGAAACGCGCGGCTACCGCTACTCGTACGACATGCTGGGCGAGGCGGCACTGACGGAAAAGGACGCGGCCAACTACTACGCCTCGTATGAAACGGCGATCCACGCCATCGGCAAGGCATCGAATGGCCGCGGCATCAAGAACGGCCCCGGCATTTCCGTGAAACTGTCGGCCCTGCATGCGCGCTACAGCCGCGCCCAGCGCGCCCGCGTCATGGAAGAATTGCTGCCGCGCGTCAAGGCGCTGCTGCTGCTGGCAAAACAGTACAACATCGGCTTCAACATCGATGCGGAAGAAACGGACCGCCTGGAACTGTCGCTGGACCTGATGGAAGCCCTGGCCTTCGATGCAGATCTGGCCGGCTTCGACGGCATCGGCTACGTGGTGCAGGCGTACCAGAAGCGCTGCCCGTTCGCCATCGATTACCTGATCGACCTGGCCAAGCGCAGCGGCCGCAAGTTCATGGTGCGCCTGGTGAAAGGCGCGTACTGGGACGCGGAAATCAAGCGCGCGCAAGTCGATGGCCAGGAAGGCTATCCCGTCTATACGCGCAAGGTTTACACGGACGTGTCCTACCTGGTCTGCGCGCAAAAACTGCTGGCCGCCAGCAGCCTGATCTACCCGCAATTTGCCACGCACAATGCGCAAACCCTGTCGACCATCTACACCTGGGCCAAGCGCGACGGCATCACCGACTACGAATTCCAGTGCCTGCACGGCATGGGCGAGACCCTGTACGACCAGGTCGTCGGTCCGGCCAACCTGGACAAGCCTTGCCGCATCTACGCCCCCGTCGGCTCGCATGAAACCCTGCTGGCCTACCTGGTGCGCCGCCTGCTGGAAAACGGCGCCAACTCCTCGTTCGTCAACCAGATCGTCGACGAAAGCGTGGCCATCGATAGCCTGATCCGCGATCCGCTGGAAATGGCGCGCCTGCAGGGCGGCTTGCCGCACCCGTCGATTCCCTTGCCGCTCGATATGTTTGGCAGCGAGCGCAAGAACTCGGCCGGCCTCGACCTGTCGAATGAAGACACGGTGCGCACCCTGGCCACCGGCCTGGCGCTGCAGCAGCAATGGCAGGCCGCGCCGCTGATCGATGGCGCCGTCAGCCTGAACGCGCCCACGCACGCCATCCACAATCCGGCCCAGCACGACGATATCGTGGGCAAGGTCATGGAAGCGGCCCCGGCCGACGTGGAAACGGCCCTGGCCAGCGCCAGCGCGTATGCCATGGATTGGCAAACGACGGAACCGTCGCTGCGCGCGCAAGCGTTGCAGCGCGCGGCCGACCTGTTCGAGGAACACCATATCGAGCTGATGGCCCTGGCCGTGCGCGAGGCGGGCAAGTCGCTGCCGAATGCCATCGCGGAAATTCGCGAAGCCGTCGACTTCCTGCGCTATTACGCGGCGCAGGTGGAGCACGCGCCCAATACCCTGGCGCTCGGCCCCGTCACCTGTATCAGCCCGTGGAACTTCCCGCTCGCCATCTTTACGGGCCAACTGGCCGCCGCCCTGGCGGCGGGCAACGTGGTGCTGGCCAAGCCGGCCGAGCAGACGCCATTGATCGCCCACCGCGCCGTGCAGCTGCTGCACGCGGCCGGCGTGCCGCGCGGCGCCCTGCAATTCCTGCCGGGCAGCGGCGAAGTCGTTGGCGCCGGCCTGTGCAATGATGCGCGCGTGAAAGGCGTGATTTTCACGGGCTCGACGGAAGTGGCGCAGTTGATCAACCGCAACCTGGCCGCGCGCGCCGTGAACGAGTCGATCGACATTCCCCTGATCGCCGAGACGGGCGGCCAGAACGCGCTGATCGTCGACTCGTCCGCCTTGCCCGAACAAGTGGTGCAGGACGTGATGTCGTCCGCTTTCGACAGCGCCGGCCAGCGCTGCTCGGCCCTGCGTGTGCTGTTCCTGCAGGAAGAAATTGCCGAGAAGACCATCCACATGCTGAAAGGCGCCATGCAGGAATTGCGCGTTGGCAATCCTGACCGCCTGGCCACCGATATCGGTCCCGTCATCGATGCGGAAGCGCAAGGCAACCTGCTGGCGCACATCAACAAGATGAAAACCGTGGCCATCGACCATTTCTCGCTGGGCCTGCCTACGGTAAAAGGCACGTTTGTCGCGCCGACCGTGCTGGAAATCAAGTCGCTGGACCAATTGACGCATGAAGTCTTCGGCCCCGTGCTGCACGTGATCCGCTACAAGCGGGCCGAACTGCCGCAACTGGTGCAATCGATCAATGACAGCGGCTATGGCCTGACCCTGGGCATCCATACGCGCATCGACGAAACCATCGATTTCATCACCAAGCGCGCGCATGTGGGCAATATTTATGTCAACCGCAACATCGTCGGCGCTGTCGTCGGCGTGCAGCCGTTCGGCGGCGAAGGCAAGTCGGGCACGGGTCCGAAGGCGGGTGGTCCCCTGTACCTGAAACGCCTGCAGCGCAATGCGCCGGCCGGCGCGCAGCACCAGCGCCAGGCGGCGCCGGCGCTCGACGCGCTGACCGTGTGGGCGAAGATGCATGGCCACGACAAGGTGGAACAGCTGGCGCAGGAATACGCGCGCACGACCTTGCTGGGCAGCACCACCGTCTTGCCAGGCCCGACGGGCGAGCGCAATACCCTGAGCTTTGCCGCGCGCGGCACCATCCTGTGCGCGGCAGCCACGTCAGGCGTGCTGATGAATCAATTGGCGGCCGTCCTGGCCACCGGCAACCAGGCCCTCGTATTGGCGCAGTCGCCCGAACTGATCCCCGGTGACTTGCCGGCCGCGCTGAAGGACCACATCCAGGTCATCACCAACATGGCGTCGGTCAAGCACGACGTGCAGATCGCCATGATCGAGCCCAGCCTCGATAGCTTGCTCAAACCGCTGCTGGCGGCCCGTGACGGGGCCCTGGTGGGCACGATCGCCACCACGGAGGAGGCTGTCATCCCCCTGTGGCGCCTGGTCGCTGAGCGGGCGCTGTGCGTGAATACGACGGCGGCCGGCGGGAATGCCAGCCTGATGATGCTGAGTGTTTAAATTTTAGGCAGAGAGTAAATGAAAAGGGCAGAACCAGTGGTTCTGCCCTTTTTTTATGCACACTGCGTGGAAATGTCAGGGTGCCAGGCGCTGGCACAGCTTGCGAATCACGTGAAACGCATAAGGCGAGGCGACTGTCTGCACAAAACGCATGAAGTCGACGGCCGCCTCTTCATTTGCATTGTCGGAAATCGTGCGCATGACGGTAAACGGCACGCCCAGCTCGAAACATACTTGCGCCACGGCGGCGCCTTCCATCTCGACGGCCAGCAGATCGGGCAAGTCCTGTTTCAATTGGCGGATATGCGCGGCGCTGCTGATGAACTGGTCGCCGCTGGCGATCATGCCGCGGTGTACTTGCGCCTGTTGCAGCGCCAATTCCTGGCACTGCCCGGCATTCAATACGCTGTCGAGCCCCTCACGCAGGAAATCGTCGGCAGCCGCAGCCAGCTGGGAACTCAGTTCCAGGTCGGTGGCGAAGCGCTGCAAGCCCGTCAGCGGCACTTCGAAGCGGGGAAACAGGGGGCGCGCATCCATATCGTGCTGTAGCAGCGCTTCGGCCACGACGATATCGCCAACTTTCACGTGCTTATCCCCACTGCCGGCCACGCCCGTGAAGACGATGTGGGTAACTCCATACTTTTCCACAAGGATAGAAGCTGTCATGGCAGCGGCAACCTTGCCCAGACGCGACAGGACGCACACAGCGTCGATATTCCACAGGGTTCCCAGGGTGTAGTCGCGCATGCCGTGCGAACGCGTCACGGGCCCTTGCAGGGCTTCTACCAGCCCCTGCTGTTCTTCATGCAAGGCACTGATGATGCCTAACCGCATTTTTTTGCTTGAATTCATGCTGTTTTTACAGGTTTGTCAGGTTGGAAGACGGTTTACAGGCTGAAAACAGCTATTGGGGCAGCTTTTCCACCGTGCGCGTTTGTCTCTGTGTTTTAAATAAAGATGTATACATAAAAATAGTAGTGATAGTAAACGACGGTTTTTCTGTGGATAAGTCGGTATACCACCCAAAAATCATCAACTTAGGCTACAAAAAAGTACGCGCATAAACATTGTATCGAGGCAGGACTTGTTTGGGATAAAAGTTCGCCTGTGGACAAAGAACGGGTTTTCCCACATCTCATCCTGTGGATATGCAGGCACTTATCCACACAGGCAAGCAAAAAGCGCGGTTTTTCTTGCTCTAGCGGCATGTTTGACGTGCTTCGCATGCCTCTATCCTTGCCTGGCAATCAACGTTGAGTGACCACGAGCGCGGTTCTTTCACGGACGTGCGCGTTCAAGCGATTCCTGGAAGACGGTTTGGCAGTGGTTCTGACTGTCGCCGTTGGCTTTTTTTTTGATGTTTTTTTTATGCTTTTTGGAAATATCCCCGGACTTCCGCTTTTTTTGTCGGTTTACAATAGATCTATATATAAAAATAGTAGTAATAGTAAACGCGTTTTTTTCTGTGGATAAGTCACTTTTTTTCAACAGGATCAATCGCTTACGCGCAAAATAAAGCGTGCATAATCGCTGTATCATGCGAGGAGCAAAATTGTATAAAATGCGGTCCTGCGCATAACTTCGTGTTTACTCACAAGTCATCCTGTGGATATCAAGCGACTTATCCACAATCGATGCTAATCCCCCTTCTTTTTGATATCGAACAGCTTGCTGGCAGTGTGTCTGCTCAGGTCTGTTGACGTTTCCATTTTGCAAAACGGTTTGGCAGTGCTGTGCGCGTGATGCCGGCCGTGCCGGTTTTCCTTGCTCAGTTGTTGGCTGGATTTTTTTTTCAGTCCAAGCTGCTTGCCGGCTTTTTTTTTAAGACAGGTCCGTGCATGTTCTTCAAGGAGAAGGGCAGGCAAAGCGCGCGTTGTCGGGTTTACCTTAATAAGATCGTATACAAGAATAGTAATAGTAGTTAACGCGAGCAACTTCTGTGGATAAGTCCTGATTTATCCTTGTAAACAATCGCTTGGCGTACGGATAAGCGCTGAGTAAGCGTTGTATCTGGCTGGGATGGTTTCTGGACAAAAAAAAGCGGTCTAAAAAATTTTTCGTTTACGCACATATCGTCCCTGTGGATATCCCAATGCTTATCCACAGCTTCCAGCCCCTGTTTTTGCCTGTTTTAGCCACATTGAAACGTTCGCGTGGCTCGCTGGAGTCGCTGACATCAGCACGATTATTGTCGCCCTGGCACGGTACTGGTGGTACTCTGGCTTGCGGCTTGAAAGCGACTTCATGGCCGTGCATGCGTGAACGAACACAGACTCTGGTAAACGGGACGCGGCGGGGAGACACGCCGCGCGACAGCTTGATGGCATACCTGAAGGAGCTTCATTGGAATCGGCAGGCGAATACGACTACATCATTGTGGGCGGCGGCACGGCAGGCTGCGTACTGGCCAACCGGCTCACGCGCGACAAGAACGCCACCGTTTTGCTGGTGGAAGCGGGCGGCAAGGACGACTACGTCTGGATCCACATTCCCGTCGGTTACTTGCATTGCATCGGCAATCCCCGCACGGACTGGCTGTATTCCACCCAGGCGGACGCGGGCCTGGGCGGGCGCAGCCTGATCTATCCACGCGGCAAAGTGCTGGGCGGCAGTTCCTCGATCAACGGCATGATCTATATGCGCGGCCAGGCCGGCGACTATGACCATTGGGCCGACTTGACGGACGACGCTTCCTGGCGCTGGGATAAAGTGCTGCCCTTGTTCAAGCAAAGCGAGGATTATTACGGCGGCGCCTCGGAAAACCATGGCGTGGGCGGCGAATGGCGCGTGGAAAAGCAGCGGCTGTCGTGGGATATCCTGAACGCTTTTCGCGATGCGGCGCAGCAGGTGGGCATTCCGAAAACCAGCGATTTCAACGGCGGCGACAATGGCGGCAGCGCGTATTTCGACGTCAACCAGCGTCGCGGCATCCGCTGGAATACGTCGAAGGCGTTTTTGAAACCGGCCGCGCGCCGGCCCAATCTCACGATCATGACCGGTTGCCACGTGGAACGGTTATTGCTGGAAACGACGGAGACTGGGCCGCGCTGTACGGGCATCGTGTTTACGGGCGGCGGCACGCAGTGGCAGGCGTCAGCCAGACGTGAAACCGTGCTGACGGCGGGCGCCATCGGCTCGCCGCAATTGCTGCAATTGTCCGGCATCGGCCCGGCCGCCCTGCTGCAGGAACATGGCATCGCGCCCGTGCTCGACGCCCCTGGCGTGGGCGGCAATTTGCAAGACCATCTGCAACTGCGCATGGTGTTCAAAGTGCAGGGCGTCAAGACCTTGAACGTCATGGCGAGCAATATGCTGGGCAAGATGCAGATCGGCTTGCAATATGCGCTGTTCCAGAGCGGCCCCATGTCGATGGCGCCGTCGCAGCTGGGGGCGTTCGCCAAGTCCGACCCGCGGCAAGCGACGCCGAATCTGCAATACCATGTGCAGCCGTTGTCGCTCGATAAATTCGGCGAACCGCTGCATGCGTTTCCCGCGTTTACGGCCAGCGTGTGCAATCTGCGGCCCACGTCGCGCGGCAGCGTGCACATCGCCAGTGCCGACAGCTATGCGGCGCCAAAGATCGTTCCCAATTACCTCAGTACGCAGCAGGACCGCGCCGTGGCGGCCGATGCCTTGCGCCTGACGCGCAGCATCGTCGCGGCGCCGGCCCTGAAACAATTTGCGCCGGAAGAATACAAGCCGGGCATCCAGTTCCAGAGCGAGGAAGAGCTGGCGCAGGCTGCCAGCCAGATCGGCACCACCATCTTTCATCCGGTCGGCACCTGCCGCATGGGCCTGGCCAGCGATCCCTTGAGCGTCGTCGACAGCCAGTTGCGCGTGCTGGGCGTGGCCGGCCTGCGCGTCGTCGATGCCTCCATCATGCCCTACATTACTTCTGGTAATACGAACTCGCCGACGGTGATGATCGCTGAAAAAGCGGCGCAAATGATACAGGCCGCCTGGAAATGACCGCGTAACTGCGTGCATTTGCGCCATTCGGGCCAGCCAAAAATCCCCGTAGTTATACTGTATTGTGCGTTAAATTTAAGTTGTGTATTATAAAAATGACTAAGTAGTACAAAAAGTACAACTAGGAGACACGATGTCAAACGTAATCTTGGAAACAAGAAATTTGACCAAGGAATTCAAGGGGTTCACCGCCGTCAGCGATGTGAACCTGAAGGTAGAGCGGGGCCATATCCACGCCTTGATCGGTCCCAACGGCGCCGGCAAGACCACGTGTTTCAACTTGCTCACCAAATTCCTGGTCCCCACATCCGGACAGATCCTGTTCAATGGGAAAGACATCACGGCCGCCAAACCGGCCCAGATCGCCCGCATGGGCGTGATCCGCTCGTTCCAGATTTCCGCCGTCTTTCCCCATTTGTCCGTGCTGCAGAATGTGCGCATCGGCTTGCAGCGCCAGCTCGGCACCTCGTTTCACTTCTGGCAGAGCGAACGCTCCCTGAACCAGCTCAACGACCGCGCCATGGCCTTGCTGGCCGAAGTCGACTTGACGGAGTTTGCCGACACCATCACGGTCGACATGCCGTACGGGCGCAAGCGGGCGCTGGAAATCGCCACCACCCTGGCGATGGAGCCGGAAATGATGCTGCTCGACGAACCGACGCAGGGCATGGGCCACGAAGACGTGCACCGCGTCACGGAACTGATCAAGAAGGTCTCGGCCGGCCGCACCATCCTGATGGTGGAACACAATATGAATGTAGTATCCGGCATCTGCGACAAGATTTCCGTCCTGCAGCGCGGCGCCATGCTGGCCGAAGGCAGTTACGCGGAAGTGTCGCGCAATCCGCAAGTGATGGAAGCGTACATGGGCACCACCCACGCCGAGCTGGAAGGGGCGCATTGATGACGACACAATCGAATGGCAGCGCAGCCGCGCTGGAAATTACCCAGCTGCACACCTGGTATGGCGAATCGCACATCCTGCATGACGTGAACTTGAAAGTGGAGCAGGGCGAAGTGGTGACTTTGCTGGGCCGCAACGGCGCCGGCCGCACGACGACCTTGCGCGCGATCATGGGCTTGACGGGCGCGCGCACGGGCTCGATCAAGGTCAACGGCGTCGAAGCGATAGGTTTGGCCACGCACAAAATCGCCCACCTGGGCATCGGTTATTGTCCCGAAGAGCGCGGCATTTTTTCATCGCTGTCGACCGAGGAAAACCTGATGCTGCCGCCCACCCTGGCCAGCGGCGAGAAGGGCATGTCGGTGGACGAAATCTACGCCATGTTTCCCAACCTGCAGGAGCGCCGCCACAGCCAGGGCACGCGCCTGTCGGGCGGCGAGCAGCAGATGCTGGCCGTGGCGCGCATCCTGCGCACGGGCGCGCGCCTGCTGCTGCTCGACGAGATATCCGAAGGCCTGGCGCCCGTCATCGTGCAGGGCCTGGCGCGCATGATCACCACCCTGAAGGCGAAGGGATACACCATCGTCATGGTGGAGCAGAATTTCCGGTTTGCCGCGCCGCTGGCGGACCGGTTTTATGTGATGGAGCACGGTCAGATCGTCGAGACTTTCGCTGCATCCGAACTGGAGGCCAAGATGCCGGTATTGACCGAGCTGCTTGGCGTGTAGTCCTGTAATGCCGTATCGTCGTCCCGCAATCGACTGAATAGCAAACAATAATCCCAACGGAGACACCATGAAACGTAACGCTATCGCCATTGCCACCGCCACCCTGTGTACCCTGTCTGCACTGGGCTTTTCCGCCGCCGCGCACGCCCAGGTATCGGGCGACACCATCAAGATCGGCTTTATTTCCGATATGTCCGGCGTGTATTCCGACGTCGACGGCCTCGGCGGCGCGGAAGCCATCAAGATGGCGATCGCCGATGCCGGCGTGGTCATCGCCGGCAAGAAGGTGGAATTCATTTCCGCCGACCATCAGAACAAGGCCGACATCGCCGCCTCGAAGGCGCGCGAGTGGTTCGACCAGCAGGGCGTCGACATGCTGATCGGCGGCACCAATTCCGGCGCCAGCCTGGCCATGGCCAAGGTGGCGGCGGAAAAGAAAAAGATCTTCGTCGCCATCGGCGCCGGCTCCTCGCGCCTGACGAATGAAGAGTGCACGCCGTACACCGTGCATTACGCGTATGACACGGTGGCGCTGGCGCGCGGCACGGGCGGCACCATCGTCAAGCAGGGCGGCAAGAACTGGTATTTCATGACGGCCGACTACGCGTTCGGCCATTCGCTGGAAAAAGACACGGCCGAAGTCGTCAAGGCGGCCGGCGGCAAGGTGCTGGGCAGCGTCAAGCATCCGCTGGGCGCCTCGGACTTTTCCTCGTTCCTGCTGCAGGCGCAAGCGGCCAAGCCGCAAATCCTGGGCCTGGCCAATGCCGGCGGCGACGCCATCAACAGCATCAAGGCGGCCAACGAATTCGGCGTGACGAAAAACGTGAAACTGGCCGGCTTGCTCATCTTTATCAACGACATCCATTCGCTGGGCCTGAACCTGACGCAGGGCATGTACCTGACGGATGGCTGGTACTGGGACTTGAATCCGGAAACGCGGGCCTGGTCGAAACGTTATTTCGACAAGATGAAGAAGGAACCGTCGATGCTGCAGGCGGCCGACTATTCGGCCGCGGCGAACTACCTGAAAGCCGTCAAGGCGCTCGGCACCGACGATACCGAGAAGGTGATGGCCTACCTGAAAAAGACCAAGATCAACGACATGTTCACGAAGAATGGCGAAGTGCGTCCCGATGGCCGCATGGTGCACGACATGTATTTGATGGAAGTCAAGAAACCGTCCGAGTCGAAATACCCATGGGATTACTACAAGGTGGTGGCCACCGTGCCCGGCGCACAAGCGTACGTGACCAAGGCCGAATCGAAGTGTTCGCTGTGGAAGTAAGGCTGTAGAGCTACTCCAACGGATGGCCCGGCGTGGGCCATCCGTCCTGCACGCTTGTCGCCTGCAGGGTTCGCCTTGCGCCGTCGCGCCGGTCTGCGGCGGCGTGTTTCCCTTGATACCACACCGTCATCCGGCGGTGCTTTTTATACTGTGATGCCATGGAAATTTTCGGCGTTCCTTTACAAGCGATGATGAGCCAGCTGCTGCTGGGCCTCGTCAACGGCTCGTTCTATGCCATGTTGTCCCTCGGTCTGGCCGTCATCTTTGGCTTGCTTAACGTTATTAATTTCTCGCACGGCGCCATGTACATGATGGGCGCCTTCCTGGCCTGGATGGGCCTCAGTTATTTCGACATCAATTACTGGGCCATGCTGGTCATCGCCCCTATCCTCGTCGGCCTGTTCGGCATCCTGATCGAAAAAACCATGCTGCGCTGGCTGTATAAACTCGACCACCTGTATGGCTTGCTGCTGACCTTTGGCATCACCCTGATCATGGAAGGCGTGTTCCGCTCGTTCTATGGCGTCTCGGGCCAGCCGTACGCGGTGCCCGAAGCGCTGGCCGGCGCGACCGACCTGGGCTTCATGATCCTGCCGAACTACCGCGCCTGGGTGGTGGTGGCGTCGCTGTTCGTCTGCCTGGCCACCTGGTTTGTCATCGAGAAAACCAAATTGGGGGCCTACCTGCGGGCCGGCACGGAAAACCCGAAACTGGTGGAAGCGTTCGGCATCAACGTGCCGCTGATGGTGACCCTGACCTTCGGCTTCGGCGTGGCGCTGGCCGGCTTCGCCGGCGTGCTGGCGGCACCGATCATCCAGGTTTCGCCGCTGATGGGCTCGAACCTGATCATCGTCGTCTTTGCCGTGGTGGTGATCGGCGGCATGGGCTCCATCATGGGGTCCATCCTGACAGGCCTGGGCCTGGGCGTGATCGAGGGCCTGACCCGCGTGTTCTACCCGGAGGGCTCGGCCACCGTGGTATTCGTCGTGATGGTCATCGTGCTGCTGCTGCGTCCCGCCGGCCTGTTCGGCAAAGAGAAGTAATCCTCATCAGTCATGTATTGGAGCAATTACGATGAATAAGAATGTAGGCTACGCCATCGCCTTGCTGCTGGCGTTGGCCGCCCCGTTTTACGGCTATCCCGTCTTCCTGATGAAGTTGCTGTGCTTTGCCCTGTTTGCCTGTGCCTTCAATTTGCTGATCGGCTACACGGGCTTGCTGTCGTTCGGCCACGCCGCCTTCTTTGGCGGCGCCGGCTATGTCACCGGCTACGCGCTGCGCACCTGGGGCTGGCCGACGGAACTGGGTCTGCTGGCCGGTGTCGCCACCGGTGCCGGCCTGGGCCTGATCATGGGCGGCCTGGCGATCCGCCGCCAGGGCATCTATTTCACGATGATCACGCTGGCGCTGGCGCAGATGGTGTACTTCCTCGCCTTGCGCCTGCCGTTCACGGGCGGCGAGGATGGCTTGCAAGGTGTTCCACGTGGAACCTTGTTGGGCATCATCGACCTGGGCAACGACACGGTGCTGTACTACTTCGTGCTGGCCATCTTCATCGCCGGCTTCGCCCTGATCGTGCGCACCATCCACTCGCCGTTCGGGCAAGTCTTAAAGGCGATCAAGGAAAACGAGCCGCGCGCCATCTCGCTCGGCTACGACGTCAACAAGTACAAGCTGATGGCCATCGTGCTGTCCGCTTCGCTGGCGGCGCTGGCCGGCGCCACCAAGACCCTGGTGCTGGGCTTTGAAACCCTGACGGATGTGTACTGGGGCATGTCGGGCCTGGTCGTGCTGATGACCCTGGTGGGCGGCATGGGCACCATGGCCGGTCCCATCCTCGGCGCCGTGCTGATCATCGCGCTGGAAAACAAGCTGGGCGACTTCGGCACCTACCTGGCTACGCACACGGGCGTCGAGTGGTTCGGCACCCTGGGCGAATCGGTGGGCATCGTCACCGGCATCATCTTCGTCATCTGCGTGCTGATGTTCCGGCGCGGCATCGTCGGCGAAGCCATCGCCCGCTTCGGCGGCAGGGCGGCCAAGGCCTCGGTCTGATTTTCAAACAACGCCGGACTGCTCGTCCGGCGTTTTTCATTGTGCGTCCACTGTTACCTCAACGGAGAGAACCACCATGCAAATGACGATCACGCGCGCGGGGAGCGGCCTGTGCACCCTGCTGGCGTTGGCAGCCTGCGGCAGCAACCATGCACCGGAAGAGCTGAACCAGATGCCCGGCTACCTGGGCACCATCACGCGCGCCGACTACGACGGCAAGAGCAATGATCTGCTCACGGCCGGCCTGGGCAAGACGGGGCTGGCGGCGGCCACGCCCGCGTATGCGAACGGGGAGCAGCCGACGCCGCTCGAGCTGCGCCGCAATGCGATACACGCCAACTACCGCGCCGTGCTCGATATCAGCGCCAACAGCGGCTACGGCACCCTGTATGGCCCGAACGTGGACGCGGGCGGCAATGTCGGCACGGGCGAGGGCCTGGTCGCCGGCAGCGAGTACCTCGCCTACGCCGACGACGGCACGGGCAAGAAGAACGTGACGCTGATGGTGCAGGTGCCGGCCAGCTTCGATCCCAACCACGCCTGCATCGTCACGGGCACGTCGAGCGGTTCGCGCGGCATCTACGGCGCCATCGGCAGCTCGGGCGAGTGGGGCCTGAAAAAAGGCTGCGCCGTCGCGTATGCGGACAAGGGCTCGGGCACGGGCCTGTATGTGTTCGAGGACGACAGCGTCAACTTGCAGAACGGCGTGCGCGCTGGCAGAGCCGCCGCCGGCAAGAACGCCATCTTCGCGCCGGAGCTGAGCGATGCCGACCGGCTGGCCTGGGCTGGCGCCAACCCGAACCGCGTCGCCTTCAAGCATGCGCACTCGCAGCAGAATCCGGAGAAGGACTGGGGCAAGGTCACCCTGCAGGCCATCGAGATGGCCTATTACGTGTTGAACGAGCGCTACGGTGTGCTGGCGCGCGACGGCAGCTCGCGCATCGTGCGCCTGACGCCGAGGAATACCATCACCATCGCCTCGAGCATTTCCAACGGCGCCGGCTCGGCCCTGCTGGCGGCGGAGCAGGATAGCAAAGGACTCATCAGTGGCGTCGCCGCCAGCGAGCCGCAAGTCCAGCCGGCGTCGTCAACCGGCTACAGCGTGCGCCAGGGCGGGGTGCTGGTAAACACGCCGGGACGTTCGCTGTTCGACTACGCCACCTATGCGGCGCTGTATCAGCCATGCATCGCTGCCGTGGCCGGCAACGCGGGACGCTGCACGGCGCTCGTCAGCAAGGGTTTATTGAACGGTGCCGACCTGGCGGCGCAGCAGCAGGATGCGAAGCAGCGCCTGCAGGCGTATGGCTGGCTGGTGGATTCCGATCCCTTGCAGGCGGCGCATGCGGGCACCAACATTCTGGTGGCCGTCACGTATGCGTATGCCTACGGCAAATTCTCCGTGACAGACAAGGTGTGCGGCTTGACGTTTGCGCAGACTGACCTCAACGGTAATCCGGTCGCGTTCACGTCGGCGCAAAAGGCGGCCAGTTTTGCCGCGCAGAACGGCATCCTCGGCAATGTCGTCTATGAAAACAGCGTCGGCGGCGCCAGGGTCTATACGGCGGGCGTTTCGCCGTCGACCACTCTGGCGGACCAGTCGCTCGATGGCTTCCTGTGCTTGCGCAGCCTGGCGACGGGCAGTGATGCCGTTACCGGCGCCACCCTGCAGGGCACGCTGGCAGGACAGAGCGCGCGCGTGCGCGCCGGCATGGCCGAGGTACGGGCGAGCGGCAAGTTGCAGGGCAAGCCGGCCATCATCGTGCATGGCCGCAGCGACACCCTGATCCCCGTCAATCATGCCGCGCGCGCGTATGTGGGCTTGAATGCGGCTGCAGATGGCGCAGCCAGCAAGCTGCGCTATATCGAGGTGACGCACGCGAATCATTTCGATTCCTTCAGCAATGCCTTGCCGACCCTGATCGTGCCGCTGCACGTGTATCTGAACCGGGCGCTCGACGCCATGTATGCGCATCTGGCATCGCAGCAAGCCTTGCCGCCATCGCAGGTGGTGCGCACGGTGACGCGCGCCGATGCGTCGACGCTGATCACGAACGTCAACGTGCCGCCGATCGCGGCCGCTGCGGCGCCTGGCAATGCCATCAATGTGACTGGTACGGTGGTGGATATTCCCAACTAGGGCACCTTGCCTGTGGAACAAGCGGCCACATTTCACGTGGCCGTTTTTTATGCCCAGGCCGCCTCGGGGATCTGTCCCAGGCCCTGGAACACAGGCTGGGAAAACCAGTAGCCTTGCATCAAAGAAATGCCGCAGCTGGCGAGGAAGTCGCGCTCGGCGCGCGTCTCGATGCCTTCGGCCAGCACGCGGATGCCCAGCTCGCGGCACAGGCCGGCAACGGCGTGCACGATGGCCTGGCGCGGCGGCGAGGTGTCGATGTTGCGCACCAGGTCCATGTCGATCTTGACGATGTCGGGCTGGTATTCGGCCAGCAGGTTCAAGCCCGCATAGCCGGCGCCAAAATCATCGATGGCCGTCTGGAAGCCGAAGCGCCGGTAGGCGCGGAAAATCTCGACCAGGTGGGGGCGGTCCTGTACCCGTTCGCCTTCCGTTACTTCGAAGATGATCTTGTCGGTCGGGAAGTTGTACAAGGTGGCCGCTTCCAGGGTGCTGCGGATGCAGACGTCGGGACGGTACACGGCGTTGGGCAGGAAATTGATCGATAGAAAGCCTGGCATGCCCAGCCTGGCTGCGCCAGCGACGGCCTTGACGCGGCAGGCCTGGTCGAAGCGGTAGCGGTTTTCGTCGTTGACGTGCGCCAGCACGCTGGCGGCGCTTTCGCCATGCGGGCCGCGCACCAGCGCCTCGTGCGCATAGATGCTGCGCGTGTCCAGGTCGATGATGGGTTGATAGGCATACTCGAACGCAAAACCCAGCGGCGCGCTGTCGTGGCAGCCCGCACAGGTGCCGTGCGGAAAATTGGTCGTGTTGGCGTGAATGCGGATATCGGGAGGCGTCATGGCGGCAGTGTAGCAGGGCGGGCCATGCTAATCCCGTCTGCTGCTTCACAGTGCGGCCGCGTAGATGGCGCGCGCGTCGTCGCGCGTGACGGCGCGGGGATTGTTGCCGAGCAGCCGTGTCTGCAGCATGGCGGCGTCGGCCAGCCGGTCCAGGTCGCTGGCGTCGATGCCCACCTCGCGCAGCGTGCGTGCGATGCCGGTGGCCAGTGCGATATCGTGCAGGATGTCGATCAGCGTGTTGGCCCGCGCCTCGTCGCTGCCCGTGATGCCGGGCCGGAGCACGGTGGCCAGCTGCGCATACAGGGGCGCCGCGTGCGACAGGTTAAAGCGCAGCACGTGCGGCAGCACCAGTGCATTCGACAAGCCATGTGGCACGTGGAACAGGCCGCCGATCGGATAGGCAAGGGCGTGCACGGCCGCGACGGGCGCGTTGGAAAACGCCTGGCCGGCCAGCATGGCGCCCAGCAGCATGGCTTGCCGCGCCGGCAAGCTGGCCCCGTCCTGACAGGCGGCGACGAGGTTGGCCGACAGCAGCGACAACGCCTGCGTGGCGAGCATGTCGGACAGCGGGTTCTTGAGCAGGCGGCTGGTATAGGCTTCGATCGCATGCACCATGGCATCGATGCCCGTGGCGGCCGTCACGGGCGCAGGCAAGCCCAGGGTCAGGCTGGCGTCGAGGATGGCCAGGTCCGCATACAGTTGCGGCGCGACGACGCCCATCTTGGTGGTGGCGCCCGTGGTGACGATGGCGATGTTGGTGACTTCGGAGCCGGTGCCTGCCGTGGTCGGCAACTGCACGAGGGGCAGGCGCTGGCCCTGTACATTGCCGATGCCATACAGCTGCGCCAGGTCCTGGTGGCCAGGCGCCAGCACGGCCACCAGCTTGGCCACGTCGAGCGAGCTGCCGCCGCCGAGGCCGATAATCAGTTCCACGTGAAACATCTGCGCCATCGCCACGCCGGCCAATACGACGGCTTCGGGCGGATCGGCTTGCACCTCGGAAAACACATGCGTCTCGATGCCGGCCGCTTGCAAGCTGTGCAGGGGAAGGGCGGCCTGGCCCGTGCGCAAGAATCCCGCATCGGTGACGAGCAGGGCGCGGCGAACGAGGGGGAAGTGGCGGGCGACATGCGCGCCCAACTGGGCGGCGGCACCCGCCTCGATGATCAGATGGGGCACGGTGCGGAACTGGAAGGCGGACATGCCTGCTCCTGGCAGTAAGGACAGTCGCCAGCTTACTCCGCTTTCCAGCGCCATGTCTGTTTCACGTGGAACCGTTTATACCTGGCAGCAGGCCGGCCTGTCCCAGGCAGACGAGGAGCGACAGGCCGGATACCGCGGCCAGCACGCGGAAGGTGCGGGCATTCTTGCGGTACTCGCGCATGGCGGCATAGGCCAGGCCGATCCCCATCAACATATTCAGGAACAGCAGATTGCTCATTCCCATTCGAGCGCTCCTTTTTTCCACTCATATGCGAGGCCGATGGTCAGCACGGTGAGGAAGGCCATGATGGCCCAGAAGCCGAGCAGCCCCAGTTCCTTCACATTCGCCGCCCACGGCATGAGGAAGATCACTTCGATATCGAACAGGATGAACAGGATGGCGACCAGGTAGAAACGGATGTCGAACTTCATGCGTGCATCGCCGAACGCTTCGAAGCCGCATTCATATTGCGACAGCTTCTGCGCGTCGGGCTTGTGCGGTCCCAGCACGCGCCCCAGCAGCATGGGCACGATGCCGACCAGGATGCCGATGAGGATGAACAGCAGGACGGGAAAGTAGTTTTCGAGCAGCATGAGATTTCCTATGACGAGAATGAAACGGTGGGCGTGGCGGTGCCGCGCAGACGCGCTTGCGCCTGGCGGTACGCCGGTCAGGTGACTTAATGTGCCGAAGACATCTTCATCAGCACGATGCCGCAGACGATGAGGATGGCGGCGCAGACGCGCATAAAGCTCAGCTGTTCACCGAGCGCCACGATGCCGACGATGAAGGCGCCGATGGCGCCTATGCCGGTCCAGATCGTGTACGCCGTGCCCAGCGGAATGCTGCGCATGGCGAATGACAGCAAGCCGAAGCTGGCGATCATCATGACGAGGGTGATCAGGGAGGGGATGGGTTTGCTGAAGCCGTCGGAGAGCTTCATCGAATATGCCCAGACGACTTCAAAAATACCGGCGATGAATAAGAGTATCCAGACCACGGTGGCTCCTTGTGCAGAGCGGGCCGTCCCGGTGTGTTCCCATGATGGGGGAGGCCGTCCTCCAGAGCATCGTTCTGGCGGTCACGGGCGTGACCACGTTGGCGAACGATGGTGCGATTGTAGCGAAAAACGGGCGCGGCCGCCATCCCTGTCGTGCCTGGTACACGGCAGCCGTGGCCAGCATGTGTGTTTCACGTGGAACAAAAAAGCCTGTTGTACAGGGCTTGCTGAGTAAAAATTAAGCAAAAATTGGCCTGTCGAAGGTTGCGCTTGCAAAAAGACTCTATAATCGGAGCTCTCTTCTCGCATTTTTACTTGCACTGTTACCTATTTATCATGTTATTTCCTACAGAATTCGACGTCATCGTTGTCGGTGGTGGTCACGCCGGTACCGAGGCGGCCCTCGCTTCCGCCCGCATGGGGCAGAAGACGCTATTGCTCACGCATAATATTGAGACACTGGGCCAGATGTCGTGCAATCCCTCCATCGGTGGCATCGGCAAGGGCCACCTGGTCAAGGAGGTCGATGCCATGGGCGGCGCGATGGCCATCGCCACCGACGAGTCCGGCATCCAGTTCCGCATCCTGAATTCCTCGAAAGGCCCGGCAGTACGCGCCACGCGCGCCCAGGCCGACCGCATTCTCTACAAGGCCGCCATCCGCTCGCGCCTGGAAAACCAGCCCAATCTGTGGCTGTTCCAGCAAGCCGTCGATGACTTGATCGTCGAAGGCGACCGGGTCGTTGGCGCCGTGACGCAGATCGGCCTGAAGTTCCTCGCGCGCGCCGTCGTGCTGACGGCCGGCACCTTCCTCGATGGCAAGATCCACGTGGGCCTGAACAACTACTCGGCTGGCCGCGCCGGCGACCCGCCCGCCATCTCGCTGTCGGCCCGTCTGAAGGAATTGAAACTGCCGCAGGGCCGCCTGAAAACGGGCACGCCGCCGCGCATCGACGGTCGCACGATCGACTTTTCCGTGATGCAGGAACAGCCGGGCGACCTCGATCCCGTGCCCGTCTTCTCGGTGATGGGCAACACGGCCATGCACCCGCGCCAGGTGCCGTGCTGGGTCACGCACACGAATGCGCAGACGCACGACATCATCCGCGCCGGCCTCGACCGCAGCCCCATGTACACGGGCGTCATCGAAGGCGTCGGTCCCCGCTATTGCCCGTCGATCGAAGACAAGATCCACCGTTTCTCGGGCAAGGAATCGCACCAGATCTTCCTCGAGCCGGAAGGCTTGACGACGCACGAGTTCTATCCGAACGGCATCTCGACGAGCCTGCCGTTCGACGTGCAGATCGCCCTCGTGCAATCGATGAAGGGCATGGAAAACGCGCACATCCTGCGTCCCGGCTATGCCATCGAATACGATTATTTCGACCCGCGCGGCCTGAAAGCCTCGCTGGAAACGAAGGCCGTCGCCGGCCTGTTCTTCGCCGGCCAGATCAATGGCACCACGGGCTACGAGGAAGCAGCCGCGCAAGGCATGCTGGCGGGCCTGAATGCGGCCTTGCTGACGCAGGACAAGGACGCCTGGGTACCGGGCCGCTCCGAGGCCTATCTGGGCGTGCTGGTCGACGATCTGATCACGCAGGGCGTGCAGGAACCGTACCGCATGTTCACCAGCCGCGCCGAGTACCGCCTGAGCCTGCGCGAAGACAATGCCGACATGCGCCTGACGGAAATCGGCCGCGCCCTGGGCTGCGTCGGCGACGCCCAGTGGCAGGCCTTCGAGACCAAGCGCGAAGCGGTGGCGCTGGAACTCGAGCGCCTGCGTTCCACATGGGTCAATCCACGCATCCTGGCAGCTGCCGAGTCGGAGCGCATCGTTGGCCAGGCCATCGAGCGCGAATATTCGCTGGCGGACTTGCTGCGCCGCCCGAACGTGGCCTACGACACCCTGATGAGCATGACGGGCGTCGAAGGCCAGGCCCTGGCCGGCCCCGGCGTGGCGGATCCCGCCGTGCGCGAACAGGTGGAAATCCAGCTCAAGTATGCGGGCTACATCGAGCGCCAGAGCAAGGAAATCGAGCGCCATGAACATTATGAAAACCTGGCCTTGCCCGAGGGTTTCAATTACCTCGATATCGGTGCGCTGTCGGTCGAAGTGCGGCAAAAACTCGACAAGCAGCGCCCGGAAACCCTGGGCCAGGCATCGCGTATTTCCGGCGTGACGCCGGCGGCGATTTCGCTGCTGCTGGTGCACTTGAAAAAGCGCGGTTTCGGTGCCGCGCAGACCACCACTTTAAAGGACGAGGTTGTTGAATGAAGCAGTTTGACCGGGCCGCACTGGCCCAGATTTTGAATGAAGGCATCGCCGCGCTGGGGCTGGAGCTGAGCGCGGATCAGACGGAAAAACTGCTCGATTACCTGGCCTTGCTGGCCAAATGGAATAGCGTGTACAACCTGACGTCGGTGCGCGATCCCATGCAGATGCTGACCCTGCACGTGCTCGATTCGCTGGCCGCCGTACCGGCGTTCGCGGAGGCGAAAAACGTGCTCGACGTGGGTGCCGGTGGCGGCTTGCCGGGCATGGTATTGGCCATCGCGCGGCCCGATGTGAAGGTGTCGATGATCGACACCGTGCACAAGAAGACGGCATTCTTGACGCAAGTGAAGGCGGAACTGGGCCTGGCCAACGTCACCGTGTACACGAAGCGGGTGGAACAGCTGGAAGTGAAGCGGAAATTCGACGTGATCACCTCGCGCGCCTTCGCCGACCTGTCGGACTTCGTCAACTGGTCGGGCCACGTGCTGGAGGAGGGCGGTCAATTCATCGCCTTGAAGGGCGTGGCGCCGCCAGACGAGCGCGAGCGACTGCCAGCGGAATGGCGAGTTACGGAGCTACGCGCAATCGCGGTGCCAGGGCTAAATGCAGAGCGTCATCTGGTCTTTATAGCAAGAGTTTAAGCGCCGGAAAATTAAACGATATAAATCATATAAATGGTTTATACGGTATAAATCATATAAACCGTATAAACGATTTATATCGTATAAATGAAATAAACAGTATAAATCGTTTCGGTAAAAATGCCGGGGCGCACGATGAAGTTTGCATCTCTTTACAACTAGAAGATACATGGCCAAAATTTTTTGTGTAGCAAATCAAAAGGGTGGTGTTGGTAAAACCACAACAAGTGTCAACCTCTCCGCCGGTCTGGCCAAGTTGAACCAGCGCGTGCTGCTGGTCGACCTCGACCCGCAGGGCAATGCGACCATGGGTGCCGGCATCAACAAGGCCGGCCTGAAGGCGTCCACCTATGAAGTGATGCTGGGCGAGTCCGATGTCAAAACGGCACGCCAGCGTTCGGAAGCGGGGCGCTTCGATGTCTTGCCGTCGAACCGCGAGCTGGCCGGCGCCGAAGTGGAGATGGTCGAGCTGGACAACCGCGAACGCCGCCTGAAGGAGGCGCTGGCCGAAGTGGACGACGAATACGACTTCATCCTCGTCGATTGCCCACCGGCATTATCGATGCTGACCCTGAACGGCCTGTGCGCCGCGCATGGCGTGATCATCCCGATGCAGTGCGAGTACTACGCGCTCGAAGGCCTGTCCGATCTGGTCAACACCATCAAGAAGGTGCATGCGAACCTGAACCCGGACTTGAAGATCATCGGCCTGTTGCGCGTGATGTTCGATCCACGCATGACATTATCGCAACAAGTGTCGGCGCAGCTGGAACAGCACTTCGGCGACAAGGTCTTCAATACCATCATCCCGCGCAATGTGCGCCTGGCCGAAGCGCCATCGTACGGCTTGCCCGGCGTGACCTTCGACCCGAGCTCGAAAGGTGCCCAGGCGTATATCGCCTTCGGCGCCGAGATGGTCGAACGCATCAAACATATGTAAACAAGGGGCGAGCGCCTGCACATTATGATGTGAGCGCTTACTCTGAAAACACGATTAGGACAGCATGGCTACGAAAAAATTAAAAGGACTGGGTCGCGGACTCGACGCCCTGTTGGGCGGCGGCGGCGACTTCGCCAGTCCGGACACGCATCAACCGTCGAACTTGCCCGTGTCACAAATGCAAGCCGGCAAGTACCAGCCGCGCACGCGCATGGATGAAGGGGCCTTGAATGAACTGGCCGCCTCGATCAAGGCGCAGGGGCTGATGCAGCCCATCCTGGTGCGCCCGATCGGGCAGGATACCCTCAGCGGCGCGATTAAATATGAAATCATCGCCGGTGAACGCCGTTTCCGCGCCTCGCAACTGGCCGGCCTGACGGAAGTGCCGGTGCTGGTGCGCGATGTGGACGACCTGGCCGCGGCTGCCATGGCGCTGATCGAGAATATCCAGCGCGAAGACCTGAACCCGCTGGAAGAGGCGCAGGGCATCCACCGCCTGATCGCCGACTTCAGTTTTACGCATGAGCAAGCGGCCACTGCGCTGGGACGCTCGCGCAGCGCTGTCTCCAACCTGCTGCGCCTGATGAATCTGGCCAGTCCCGTGCAGACCATGCTGATGGCCGGCGATATCGACATGGGCCACGCGCGCGCGCTGCTGGCCGTCGACGCGGCCAGCCAGATCACCCTGGCGAACCAGGTCGTGGCCAAGCGTCTGTCGGTGCGCGAAACGGAAAAGCTGGTGACGCGCACGCTCGAGGAAGCGGCGAATCCGGTCGAGCCGCGGCAGAAGGAGAAGTCCGGCGATATCGCGCGCCTGGAAGAGGAATTGTCCGACGTCCTGGCCACGCCCGTGATTTTTAAAATGGGCAATAAGGGCCGCGGCCAATTGGTGATCGATTTTGCGGACCTGGACGTGCTTGATGGGGTATTGGCCCGCTTGCGTGGTTAAATAGCAAGTTGCAAAGATAGGGGAAATGGCGGCCTGGACAAGTCGTTAACGCTTTCCAGGCGCATCACGTAATTCCTTGATAACACGGCTGGAAGCGGCCCGGCAAGCGACTTTGCCATATAGTGGTGCAAATGGCGGCGAATAGTCGGTAAAGCGTCAGTTTCGCGCAGCAATTGCCCTGCTGCGGTGCAGCAACGTTTGACTCTATAGATCAAAGCCAACTATAATCCCGTGTCTTTGCGTGTGTAGATTTTTCCGGGAACCTGGCAATTGAGTGATTCACAACAAAATATTGCCAAACCTGTCTACAAAGTAGTTGCTTTGCAGCTCGCAATCGCTATCAGTTTTGCCACGGTCACCCTGTTTTTCGGTGGCAGTGTGAGAGGCTGGTCCGCCGCATACGGCGGCGCTATCGCAGTCATCGGTAGCCTGGTGTATGCCATGCTGGTCGTTCGCGGTTCTAGCGACGCCAACAAGGTATTCCGGGCGCATTTGCGCGCAGAAGTGGTGAAAATATTTATCACAGCGGTGCTCTTTATCTTGGCACTGGTGTTGTTTCAGTCGGCCGCCTGGTTATGGCTGATCTTGGGTTTCGCGGTGGCAACCTTAGCATACTGGTTTTCATTGCTCGCTGTTTAATCATTGGTTTTGGGGCCTGTTGTGCTCTGAAACGACAAATCTAAATTCATTATGACCACAGAACACGCTATTGAAGCGGGCCATGCTGCCCCGGCCAACGCCACAGAATACATCAGCCACCATCTGGCTCACCTACGCAATGCCGAAGGCACGATCAATCTGGATACGTTCTGGATTTCGGCCATTCTGGGCTTTGTCTTCCTCGGTGTCTTCTACATGGCTTCGCGTCGTGCCACTGCCGGCGTGCCTGGCAAGTTGCAAAACTTCGTCGAAATGGTCATGGAAATCGTCAATGACACTATTAATGGGGCCTTCCACGCGAAAAGCAAGGTCATCGCGCCGCTGGCCATCACTATTTTTGTCTGGGTCTGGTTGTTGAACGCAATGGACTTCCTGCCTGTTGACCTGTTGCCGAAGATCCTCAGCTGGTTTGGCGTGCATAAGCTGCGCGCCGTGCCGACCGCCGACGTCAACCACACCTTCGCCATGTCGCTGTCGGTCGTGCTGTGCGTGATCGCCTTCTCGATCAAGGCCAAGGGCCTGGGCGGCTGGATCAAGGAACTGTTCACGGCGCCGTTCCATGCGAGCGGCCTGATCGGCACGATCGCCTTGGCACCCGTCAATTTCTTGCTGCAAATGGTTGAGTTGGTTGCAAAACTGATCTCCCTGTCGCTGCGACTGTTCGGCAATATGTATGCCGGCGAACTGATTTTCATCTTGATCGCGTTGTTGCCTTGGTGGGCACAGTGGGCGTTGGGTGGTCCATGGGCAATTTTCCATATCTTGATTGTAACTTTGCAAGCTTTTGTGTTTATGGCGTTGACGGTTGTGTATCTGAGCCTCGCGGTTGAGAAACATTAATCATTAACTTTATATTTTGTTTTTTTAGTATCTTTCGTTTTTAAATTTAGGAGAATTTTATGCAAGCTCTGATCGCACAAGTACAAAGCATGACCGTTCTGGCAGCAGCAATCATCATCGGCCTGGCCGCAATCGGCACCGCTCTGGGCTTCGCTATCTTGGGTGGCAAATTCCTGGAAGCTTCGGCACGTCAACCAGAACTGATGCCACAACTGCAAACCAAACTGTTCGTTATCGCTGGTCTGCTGGATGCTATCTCGATGATCGGCGTTGGTGTTGCTCTGCTGTACACGTTCGCTAACCCGTTCCTGTCCGCTCTGACGGCTGTTGCTCAGTAATTCGCTCCAACCCTAGGAGAAACTTTTAGTTAGGAGCAAAGGTATGGACATCAATATGTCGCTCATCGGCCAGATGATCACCTTCGCGGTGTTGGTCTGGTTCTCGATGAAGTTCGTATTTCCAGCGCTGAACAACGCGCTGGATGAGCGTGCCAAACGAATCGCGGATGGATTGGCTGCTGCCGATCAAGGTCAAGCTTCGATGGCTGTCGCTGAAAAGCGTGCGCAAGAGGCATTGAACAGTGCACGTGAAGAAGCTTCGCAACGCGTTGCGGACGCTGAAAAGCGCGCGCAGCTGGTTGCTGAAGAGATCAAGCAAAATGCACAAGCTGAAGCTGCGCGTATCATTGCGCAAGCCCAGTCGGACGCCGAACAGCAACTGTCGAAAGCACGCGAACAATTGCGCGCTCAGGTGGCTGACCTGGCTGTCAAGGGTGCCGAGCAGATCTTGAAGCGTGAAGTAAACCCAACGGCTCACGCCGAAATGTTGCAGCGTCTTGCTGTCGAGCTGTAATCATGGCAGAACTCGCAACCGTCGCCCGTCCCTACGCGGAAGCTTTGTTCCGCGTAGCCCAAGCTGGTAAGGAGTCAAGCAACCTCGCGGCGTGGTCCGAACTGGTGTCCGAACTGGCACAGATCGGTAGCCACCCCGAGGTACAGGCGTACGCGCGCAATCCGAAAGTTTCGGAAAGCGACGTCGCCGCCACCATCCTGTCGTTGTTGAAATCGCCGCTCAATGAGGAAGTGAAAAACTTCGTCACCATGTTGATCGAAAATGGCCGCATCAGCCTGCTGCCGGAAATCGGCGCGCAATTCCATGCCTTGAAAAATGGCCTGGAAGGTGCGGCTGACGCCGAGATCACGAGCGCTTTCGATCTGAGCGAAGGCCAAACGGCCGAGCTGGTCGCAACGCTGGAAAAGAAATTCAGTCGTAAGCTCAACCCTGCCGTCACAGTGGATCCATCGCTGCTCGGCGGCGTGCGCGTGGTTGTTGGCGACCAAGTGCTCGACACCTCGGTGCGCGCCAAGCTGCAGCAACTGCACGCTGCACTGGTGTCGTAAGACACGCGCTTCGGCAGGCCAGCTAAGACAGACCCTTACCCCTCGCGCAAGCTGAGAGAAACACTTTTAGGAGTTAGTATGCAACTCAACCCATCTGAAATCAGCGAGTTGATCAAGAGCCGGATCCAAGGTCTTGACGGCGGCGCTGAAGTGCGTAATCAAGGCACGGTTATTTCCGTCGCCGACGGTATCTGCCGCATCCACGGTTTGTCGGACGTGATGCAAGGCGAGATGCTGGAATTCCCAGGCAACACGTTTGGCCTGGCCATGAATCTGGAACGCGACTCCGTCGGCTCCGTGATTCTGGGTGCCTACGAGCACATCTCCGAAGGCGACACGGTGAAATGCACCGGCCGCATTCTGGAAGTGCCAGTCGGTCCTGAGCTGCTCGGCCGCGTAGTCAACGCGCTGGGTCAGCCGATCGACGGCAAAGGCGCCATCGAAACCAAACTGACGGCCGCGATTGAAAAAATCGCTCCGGGCGTGATCGCCCGTGAATCCGTGTCGCAACCGATGCAAACCGGCCTGAAGTCGATCGATGCGATGGTTCCAGTTGGCCGCGGCCAGCGCGAACTGATCATCGGCGACCGTCAAACCGGCAAGTCGGCCGTGGCGATTGATGCGATCATCAATCAAAAAGGCCAGGGCATGAAATGTATCTACGTCGCGATTGGCCAAAAAGCCTCGTCGATCAAGAACATCGTGCGCTCGCTGGAACAGCACGGCGCGATGGAATACACCATCGTTGTCGCCGCTTCCGCTTCGGAATCGGCCGCCATGCAATACATCTCGCCGTACTCCGGTTGCGCCATGGGCGAATACTTCCGTGACCGCGGTGAAGATGCACTGATCGTCTACGATGATCTGTCGAAACAAGCTGTTGCATACCGTCAAATCTCGCTGCTGCTGCGCCGTCCACCAGGTCGCGAAGCGTACCCAGGCGACGTGTTCTACCTGCACAGCCGCCTGCTGGAACGCGCAGCGCGCGTGAACGCCGACTACGTCGAGAAGTTCACCGACGGCGCCGTCAAAGGCAAGACCGGTTCCCTGACGGCACTGCCGATCATTGAAACGCAAGCTGGCGACGTGTCCGCATTCGTTCCAACCAACGTGATTTCGATTACCGACGGTCAGATCTTCCTGGAAACCTCGCTGTTCAACGCCGGTATCCGTCCTGCAATTAACGCCGGTATTTCCGTATCGCGCGTCGGTGGTGCCGCCCAGACCAAGGTCATCAAAAACCTGTCCGGCGGTATCCGTACCGACTTGGCGCAGTACCGTGAACTGGCCGCGTTTGCGCAGTTCGCTTCGGACCTGGATGAATCGACCCGCAAGCAGCTGGACCGCGGCGCGCGCGTAACGGAATTGCTCAAGCAAGCCCAATACTCGCCACTGTCGATCTCGCTGATGGCCGTATCGCTGTTCTCGGTGAACAAGGGCTTCATGGACGACGTGCCAGTCAAGCAAGTGCTGTCGTTCGAAGCTGGTGTCCACGCTTACATGAAGACCAAGCAAGCTGCTCTGCTGGCCAAGATCGAAGAAACCAAGCAACTCGACAAAGACAGCGAAGCAACTCTGTCGGCGGCCATTGCTGATTTCAAGAAATCCGGCGCATATTAAGCGGCCAGGCGGCGCCCACCTCGAGTGAGGCGCCGCCCTACGCGCAGAAGGAGTAAGGACTCATGGCATCAAGCAAAGAGATACGAGGCAAGATCAAGAGCGTAGAGAATACGAAGAAGATCACCAAGGCGATGGAAATGGTCGCCGCGTCCAAAATGCGCAAGGCGCAAGACCGGATGCGGGCCGCTCGTCCCTATAGTGACAAGATTCGGAATATCGCCGCCAATCTGGCGACCGCCAATCCGGAATACACGCACCCGTTCCTGGCAGCTGCCCAGGGTACGCAAGCGAAGGCAGTAGGTTTCATCGTTGTCACGACCGACAAGGGTCTGTGCGGCGGCATGAACACCAACATCCTGCGCCAGGTGACGTCGAAGTCGCGCGAGCTGGAAGCAGCTGGCAATCGGGTTGAAGCAGTTGCCATCGGTAACAAGGGTTTGGGTTTTTTGAATCGCATCGGCGTCAAGATCGTCGCCTCTGCCATTCAGACCGGTGATACGCCCCACCTGGACAAACTGATCGGACCTGTCAAGGTCATGCTCGAAGAGTTCCAGGCAGGCAAGCTCGACGCAGTGTACCTGTGCTATACCAAATTCATCAACACGATGAAGCAGGAGCCAGTGGTCGAACAGTTGCTGCCATTGACGGCCGACAAGATGGTCGCCGACAAGAGCGCACACTCGTGGGATTACATCTACGAGCCGGATGCGCAAAGCATCATCGACGAATTGCTGGAGCGCTATGTAGAAGCGCTGGTGTACCAGGCAGTCGCGGAGAATCTGGCGTCCGAGCAATCGGCACGGATGGTCGCGATGAAAGCTGCAAGCGACAACGCGGGTAGTGTGATCGGCGAATTGAAGCTGATCTACAACAAGACCCGCCAAGCTGCGATTACCAAAGAACTCTCCGAAATCGTCGCCGGTGCGGCTGCGGTTTAAACGAATTTAACTATATTGAAGGAACGAACATGGCTGATGGCAAAATCGTTCAGTGTATCGGCGCTGTGGTGGACGTTGAGTTTCCCCGCAACGCGATGCCTAAGGTATTTGATGCCTTGAAGATGGCAGGCTCGGAACTGACCCTGGAAGTACAACAGCAGTTGGGCGACGGCATTGTCCGTACCATTGCACTCGGCTCGTCCGATGGCCTGCGTCGCGGCATGATGATTCAAAATACCGGCAAACCTATCATGGTGCCAGTCGGTAAAGCAACCCTGGGTCGCATCATGGACGTGCTGGGTAACCCGATCGACGAATGCGGCCCCGTGTCGCACGAGCAGATCGCGTCGATCCACCGCACCGCTCCTGCATACGACGAACTGTCGCCATCGCAAGAACTGCTGGAAACCGGCATCAAGGTGATCGACCTGGTTTGCCCGTTTGCAAAAGGCGGTAAAGTTGGTCTGTTCGGCGGCGCTGGCGTAGGCAAGACCGTGAACATGATGGAACTGATTAACAACATCGCCAAGGCGCACAGCGGCGTGTCCGTGTTCGCCGGCGTCGGTGAGCGTACCCGTGAAGGTAACGACTTCTACCACGAGATGGCTGACGCGAAAGTGGTCGATCTGGAAAATCCAGAGAACTCCAAAGTCGCGATGGTCTACGGTCAGATGAATGAACCGCCAGGTAACCGTCTGCGCGTTGCGCTGACCGGCCTGACGATCGCTGAATCGTTCCGTGATGAAGGCAAGGACGTGTTGTTCTTCGTCGACAACATCTACCGCTTCACCCTGGCCGGTACCGAAGTTTCGGCACTGCTGGGCCGTATGCCGTCGGCTGTGGGTTACCAACCGACCCTGGCGGAAGAAATGGGCCGTCTGCAAGAGCGTATCACGTCGACCAAGACCGGTTCGATCACCTCGATCCAGGCCGTCTACGTTCCAGCCGATGATTACACCGATCCATCGCCTGCTACCACATTTGCTCACTTGGATTCGACCGTTGCGCTGTCGCGTGACATCGCTTCCCTGGGTATCTACCCAGCCGTGGACCCACTGGATTCGACCTCGCGTCAGCTCGATCCGTTGATCGTCGGTCAAGAGCACTACGACACCGCGCGTGCCGTGCAAACGACCCTGCAACGCTACAAGGAATTGCGCGACATTATCGCGATTCTGGGCATGGACGAGCTGGCACCGGAAGACAAACTGCTGGTAGCCCGCGCACGTAAGATGCAGCGTTTCCTGTCGCAGCCTTTCCACGTCGCTGAAGTCTTTACCGGCGCGCCTGGTAAATACGTTTCGCTCAAAGACACGATCAAGGGCTTCAAAATGATCGCTTCGGGCGAACTCGATCACCTGCCGGAACAAGCGTTCTACATGGTCGGCACGATCGAAGAAGCAATCGAAAAAGCCAAGAAACTTAACTAAGTTAAGTCTGGGCCTAACCCCGCCCGTTACACGGCGGGGTTCTTCAACCCGATAGGACACACATGGCACACACAATTCACGTTGACGTGGTTTCCGCTGAAGAACTGATTTTTTCAGGCGAAGCAGAATTCGTCGCGTTGCCGGGTGAACAGGGCGAGCTGGGTATCTACCCACGCCACACGCCTTTGATTACCCGCATCCGTCCGGGCGCGGTCCGCATCAAGGTAGTCGGCCAGGCTGAAGAAGAGTTCGTCTTCGTTGCCGGCGGCCTTCTGGAAGTGCAACCGGATACCGTGACCGTCCTGGCCGATACCGCGATCCGCGGTCACGACCTCGACGAAGCGAAAGCGCTGGAAGCGAAGAAGTTGGCGGAAGAAAATATCCACAACAAGGATTCGGGCATCGACTACGCGCAAGCGCAAGCCGAGCTGGCCAGCGCGATTGCGCAGCTGGCAGCGATCCAGAAGCTGCGCAAGATTTAATCGATCTGCGCCGCGCAAGAAAGGCAGCCTCCGGGCTGCCTTTTTTTATGCTTTGACGATCATTCCTGGCGCTTCTGCCTGCTCCTTTCCTGTCCCGCCTTCAATATCGTCTTCCACTTGGCGCGCGCGGCGATGCGCTCGAGCGGTGTCTCTTCGCTACGGTGCGCGTCGCGCAGCAGCTTGTGATAATTGCGCAGGCGGTCCGCGTCGACGGCGCCGCGCACGGCGCAACCGGGTTCGCGGTCGTGACGGCAGTCGCGGAACTGGCATGTTGCCGCCAGCGCCGCGATGTCGTCGAAGGTGGCGGCCAGGGTCTGCGCATCGGCGTCGGCCTGCCAGCTGCGCAGGCCCGGCGTATCGATGATGCAGGCGCCGCCGGCGCACAGGTGCAGGGAACGGACCGTCGTCGTATGGCGGCCGCGGCCATCGCCATGGCGCACGCCGCTGGTTGCCTGTTCCGCCATGCACAGGGTATTGGTCAGGCTGGACTTGCCGGCGCCCGATGAACCGAGCAGCACCAGGGTCTGGCCCGGGTCCAGCCAGGGTTCCAGGATGGCCACGTCGTACGCATGGCGCGTGTCGACGGCAAACAGGGGCACGTGGGATGGCAGGCGCTGCTTGAGCAGGGCCAGCTTGTCCGCCACGTCGTCGGCCACGTCGGCCTTGCTCAGCACCACCACGGGCGCGACCTGGGCCGCCAGCACGATGGCCAGATAGCGCTCCAGGCGGCGCGGGTTGAAGTCCGCGTCCAGTCCCATCACCAGCAGGGCCGTATCGACATTGCAGGCCAATAGCTGGCGCCGGCCGTCATTGCCACGCCGGGCGATCTGCGTGAGCGGGGATAAGCGCGCAGTTATCCACAGCATGCCGTGCGCATCGTGTTCGGCGGCGACCCAGTCGCCGACGGCGACGATGGTGTCTTGTGCCTGCAGATCATGTAGCAGGCGCGGCAGGATCTGCGCCGGGTTTTCCTGCAAGCCATCGTGCACGAGGAGGCTGTCGCGGTGCACGGCGCTCACGCGCATCAGCTGCGTGCTGGGCGGGAGGGTGTCGAGTTGGGCGGCTGCGCTGGCGATGGCCTGCTGCAGTCCGATGGGGCGTAGTTGCGCAAAATCGAGTGCGATCATGGTAGCGTGATTCCGTATTCTGTCGTCCGCGTGCGGACGTATCGCCTGCGCGTGCAGGCACCGCCAGTCAGTGACTGGCACGAAAGAAGAGGGAAGTCGGCTACGCGATCACGCGCAGGGGTAAAACGGCGTCAGTGCAGTATGACTGCAGACTGGAACGATCGTGATCAGGCAGCCGACAGCACGGCAGTATCCGAATGGCGCATGTTGTCTACTCCTGTTGTGTGATGGAAAACGCCAGTGTGCCAGCGGCGCGCGCCGGCGTCAACATCAGCTGCACATGCCGTAGGCCTGGCGTTCGGGGAAATAGCGGTAGGTAAATGTGCGCACCGGGTAGCGCTTGCCGCCGACGAGCATGTCGGGCATCGATAAATCAAAGCGCTGCGGCAGCTGGCGCGGCAGCTGCAAGCGCAGCCGCCACTGGGTTTCCTTGCTGTTGCCGACGGCGGAAAACATGATGGGCAGTTTTTCGATGACGTCGACGATTTCCGCCTTCTGGTTCATGCCGCGCTGGTAGATGGTCAGCACCTTCGCCTCGGCGAACGGCGGCTGGTGCGGCTCTTCCAGCAGGAAGGACAGGCGCGTGAAGCTGGCCTGGGTGCCGACGGGCAAGGTGAAGATCAGCGCCAGTTCCGTGCCGCCTTCCTTCAGCGTGACGGGGGGCGTCGCATACACGCTGATACCGCGTGGCAGTTCGAAGCGCGAACCTTCCGTCCACGTCTTGCATTCGGGCGTGGTGGCCTGGTACAGGCTGGGCGCCGTGTAATCGTTGCAGGCGGAGACCAGCAGCAGCAGTGGCAGGGCAAGGAAGGCGGAACGGCGCATGGGAGTCACGGTTGGAGGATCAGCCGACAGTGTAAGCGATCCCCACGCGATGCACCAGCGAGCCTAGGCCTGGCCCGGTGGCGCGCGGCGCACGGACTGCAGCTGGCACTGCGCCGCCTGCAGCGCCTCCTTGACGACGTCGAGCGCCAGTTGCGGCCGGGCCGCGCCGCACATGAAGATGTCCACGGCGGCAAAGCCGACTTCGGGCCAGGTATGCAGCGAAATGTGCGATTCGGCCAGCAGCACCACGCCCGTGACGCCCTGGCCCGCGCCAAAGCTGTGGAAATGGCTGTGCAGCACCTGCGCGCCGGCCGTGACGGCCGCTTGCCGCAGCAGGCGTTCGAGCGCGTCGCAGTCGCGCAGGCGGTCAGCGGAAATGCCCGACAGGTCGGCCAGCAGATGGGTGCCCAGGGGCAGATGCGGTGTCTCTGCCATGCTTATTTGTGGCTGCCGCCGCTCGAGCCGCCGCCATAGCTGCCGCCGCCGCTGCCCGTGCGCGAGCTCCAGCTGCTGCCGCTGTGTGTGCCGGTGCTGCGCATGCCGCTGCCGGCCAGCGTGAACATGCGCACCCAGTTGGTGGCCGTGACGGAAAACGTCACCATCAAGGCATAAATCACGTATTTGCTCATGGGGGATTCTTTGTATTCTTGTCGAGGAAAGCGGCTGGCAGGAACAGCGCCAGGCAAGCCAGCAAGCTCCACATCAAGGTGCTGGAAAACGAGACGAACAGGGGAATCGCATTCAGGACCAGGATGATGATGATGAAGATCTTGGCGATGCCACGGTGACTGAGCTTGGTATTTTGCACCTTGCTGCCGCCATGGAAGGCGGCGCCGAACCAGGCTGCCATCTGGTCATAGGCGACGGGCGCGGAGCGCGACCAGGTCATTTCCTCGCCGGTGACTTCCGCCGCCAGCTTTGTCTGCCCCTGTTCGAATTCAAACACATGCGTGCTGTCGCCCACGGCCACCCTCCAGTTGAAGGCGCCGGCCGCATACACCACTTGCGAGCCATAGTCGTACAGTTTCGCATACGTGGCGCCATCGAGCGTGCATTGTTCCGCGTCCAGGGAGGCCCAGGTGGGCCAGTTCGGCAGCACGTGCGAACGCGACCAGCCGTCATCGGTCTCCACCAGCCAGAAGAAGCCGGCGCGTGCGCCGTACAGCAGGTACTCATTCCACTCGCTGCCTTCGTCGTCGGCGCGGCGCATCATGCCGATGACCGTGAAGTCGATATTGTTGATCTTCGCGCTGGCGCCCAGCTCCAGCGTGATGTCGACGTTGTCGTGCACCTGCCTGCCGATGGCCAGCACCTGCGCTTCCGGACCGCTGGCATCGAGCCGTGCGTGGCAGGCAGGGCACACCAGCTGCGCCGCCGCGCCAGGGACGTAGCGGATGCCGCTGCCGCAGGACGGGCAATCGAGCGCATCGAGCTTGCCGCGGTATTTGCCGGCGCTTTTGGCGATGGCGTCCTCATCGCGCAGCAGCTGGCACTGCAAGCCTTCCAGGGTGACGGCGACGCCCATGTAGACCACCGGCTGCGGGCCATCCGTGTAATCGAGCGTGACGAAGCTGCCATAGTTGCGGAAATCGGCCACCTGGATGCGCCAGCCGGCGCCCACCTTGAACGGCAGCTCGCCCTGGCCCGCGATGCACTCGGCGTTGCGCATCTCGGCCGCCGTATAGGGCTCGCCGCAGATCGTGTAGCGCCTGCCTGGCGCCAGCTCGGCAAAGGCAGGCAGGGCTTCCTGCGTGCGGCGTTCGCGCGTCAAGGTGTACAGGCCGGACGAGTCGCCCAGCCAGGCCGTGCTGGCGTCGTCGAACAGCACATACCATTCATTCCACGTGCCGGCGCTGTAGCGCTGCTGGATGCGCCCGACGATGGTGAAATGCAGGCCATCGTGCACGCCGGCCGTGCCGATCTGGATCGGCGAGTAGTCTTCGAGGACGGCCGACATCTTGCCCAGATCCTTGACCGCGTCGGCGTCCTTCAGGATGGTGCTGTGGCAGTACTCGCACACGGCGAGCACGGAAGCGTGCGAGCGGAAATGGACTTCCGCGCCGCAGCTGGGACAGGAAACAGTTTGCATGCAGTCGCGCTTAGCCGATCAGTTTTTTCAGCAGTTCAGCCTTGGCGCCGTCGTAGTCGGCCGGCGAAATCAGTCCCTTGTCGAGCAGGCCCTTGAGTTTTTCCAGGCGCGCCTCGATCGGTTCTTCCGCGGGCGCGGGTGGCGCCGCCGGAGCCGGTGTAGGGGCCGGCTGCTGCAGCGCGCCGCCCATGCTTTGCGCCATCACCTGGCCGATCGACAGCCCGGCGCCGAGACCGGCGCCGATGCCGGCCATGCCGCCTTCGTTCTGCGCCGCCAGCGGGATTGCGTTCGCCACCTGGAACTTGGTATAGCCACTCATCTTGTCGGCGCCCAGGCCGCCCTTCATGCCGGCCGAGATGCGCTCGTCGAGCGCCGCCTGCAATTCCTCGGGCAGGCTGATGCTGGCCACGTTGAATTCGTCGAGGCCCACGCCATAGCGGGCAAACGCCTGCGCCAGGCCGTCCTTGACTTCCTGCGCCATCAGCGCCTGGTTGGCCGCCATGTCGAGGAAGGGCACATTGGCGCCGCCCAGCGAACTGGCCATGCTCGACATCAGGATGCCGCGCAATTGGTCTTCCACTTCGTCGCGCGTGTAGACCTCGCGCGTGCCGCTGATTTCCGTGAAGAAGGTGCGCGCGTCGGCGATGCGGTACGAGTACATGCCGAAGGCGCGCACGCGGATCATGTCGAAATCCTTGTCGCGGATGGTGATCGGCTGCGGCGTGCCCCACTTGCGGCCCGTCTGCACGCGGGTGCTGAAGTAATACACGTCCGACTTGAACGGCGAATCGAACAGCTTGTCCCAGTTTTTCAGGTTGGTCAGCAGCGGCAAGGTCTGCGTCGTCAGCTTGTGCGTGCCGGGGCCGAAGACGTCGGCGATCTTGCCTTCATTGACGAAGACGGCTACCTGCGATTCGCGCACATTCAGGATGGCGCCGTTCTGGATCTCGAAATCCTGCATCGGGAAACGCCAGGCCAGCACGCCCTCCGTTTCTTCGTTCCACTGCAGTACGTCGATAAACTGCTTCTTGATAAAGCTGCCGAGGCTCATGATGGATGTCCTTGAATAAGTTGAAGCCGGTGTCAGGAAATACAGGCGGCGTTGATGGCGCCGATCGACAGGGAAATGGCCGCCAGCAGGCCGCCAAAGGCGCTGTTGTTCGATTCGATCTGATCCTTCGACATGCGCAGCAGCCGCGTGGTGACCACATAGGCCAGCAATTGCACCACCATGGCGCCGAAAGCCCAGGCGAAGAATTGCTGGTAGTCGGCCGTGTGCATCAGCGACGAGGCGATGGTGGCGGAAAAGCCCAGCATGGCGCCGCCCAGCGACAGGGCCGCCGCCTGGTTGCCCTGGCGGATCAGCAGCACTTCGTTATACGGCGTGACGCGCGTGTAGATGACAAAAAATACAATCAGCAGCGCGGCGGCCAGTAAAAGATGGATCAGATAGTTTAGGATGTCGGGCACGGCATTCCTCGTGGTGGCCGCGCGTTGCGGCCACGGCAGATCAAGGCCGAGGCGAGCAACGCATGAGCAAGTTAATAACGTCAAAGCATATTAGAACAAAAAAAGCCCCATGAACAAAAAGATTCTGATTTTGTCCGTCTTCGTGGTCGCCTCCTGCGGCCTCGCCTATGAGCTGATCGCCGGCGCCATGTCCAGCTACCTGCTCGGCGACTCCATCCTGCAGTTTTCCACCATCATCGGCTGTTACTTGTTTGCCATGGGTGTGGGTGCTCACTTTTCAAAGTATGTGAAGGACGAGGACGTACTCTCGCGCTTCGTCGACATCGAGATGGCCGTGGGGCTGATCGGCGGCCTGTCGGCCGCCATCCTGTTCATGACCTTCTCATGGATGGCGGCGCCGTTTCGTACCTTATTGTATGTGATGGTGTTCCTGATCGGCGCACTGGTCGGCATGGAAGTGCCGCTGGTGATGCGCGCCTTGAATTCGCGCCAGACGGAGTTTTCTGAACTGGTCAGCCGCGTGCTGACCTTCGATTACCTGGGCGCGCTGGCCGTCTCCTTGCTGTTTCCGCTGGTGCTGTCGCCCTATCTGGGCCTGGTGCGCACGGGATTCTTGTTCGGCATGCTCAACGTGGGCGTGGGCTTGTGGACGATTTACGTGTTCCGCGCGGAGCTGAAGAACCTGACGGGCCGCTTCCTGCGCGCCTGCGCCGTGATGCTGCTGCTGGTCGCCGGATTCGCCATGTCGGACCGCATGGTGGCCTGGGGCGAACACGGGCTGTTCGGCGACCAGATCGTGTATTCCACCACCACGCCCTACCAGCGCCTGGTGATCACGCGCTGGAAGGACGATACGCGCCTGTACATCAACGGCAACCTGCAGTTCTCCTCGCGCGACGAATACCGCTACCATGAGGCGCTCGTGCATCCCGTGATGGAAGCGTTGCCGTGGGCGCGCCGCGTGCTGGTGCTGGGCGGCGGCGACGGCCTGGCGCTGCGCGAAATCCTCCGTTATCCACAGATCGAACACGTCACCGTGGTGGACCTCGATCCTGCCATGACGGCCGCGTTTACCACGCGCCCGGAACTGGCCAAGCTGAATAATCGCTCGTTCTCCGACAAGCGCGTCACCGTCGTCAATGCGGATGCCGCCGTCTGGCTGCGCAACAACCAGGATATGTTCGACGCGGCCATCGTCGATTTCCCCGATCCGTCCAGCTTCGCGCTCGGTAAACTGTATTCCGTGCCGTTCTACGACCTGGTGAAGAAGCACCTGGCGGCCAAGGGCTTGATGGTGGTGCAATCGACGTCGCCGTTCTTTGCTCCGCATGCCTACTGGACCATCAATTCCACCCTGCGCGAAGTAGGCATGCGCACCTGGCCCTACCACGCCTACGTGCCCTCGTTCGGCGAATGGGGCTTTATTCTCGCCTCGCCGCAGCTCGATTACGTGCCGCCGACCAGCTACCGCCTGCCGATGCGCTACCTGAATGCGGACACCACGCGCGAGATGTTCATCTTCCCGCCCGACATGCAGCCGCTACCGATGGCGCCGAATCGCCTCAACACCCAGTCGCTCGTGCATGAATTCGAGCAGGACTGGAACCGGGTGATCCGCTGATGCGGCGCCGCTCCTTCCTGCTGTGGGCCGCCGCCGGCGCCACGGCGTCGGCCGCCGGCGTCGGCAGCATTGGCGCCTGGCTGCGCTGGCAGGAAGTCACGCCCAGGGTGCTGTATCCGGGCCGCGAGGAGGGCCACTATCTGCGCAAGCTGCTGCGCGAGCGCAGCGCGCTGCCGGTGCCCACCGAGACCGTCACTACCGACGTGGCCATCCTCGGCTCCGGCATCGCGGGCCTGACGGCGGCGTGGCGCCTGAACAAGCTGGGGCACCAGGATTTCCTCATGATCGACGGGCCGCAGCCGTATGGCAACGCGGCCGGCGGTCATTTCGGCGACCTGGCCTACCCCACGGGCGGCCACTATTTGCCGTTGCCGTCGCCCGAATCGACGCATGTGCGCGAAATCCTGTACGACCTGGGGATTATCCAGCGCGATGCGCAGGCGGAAAAGCCGTACTATGACGAACGCTACATCCTGCATGCGCCGGAAGAGCGCCTGCTGTTCAATGGCCACTGGCAGGACGGCTTCATTCCCACCGAAGGCGTGCCGGCCGAGGAACTGGCGCAGCACGAGCGCTTCTTTGCCGAGGTGCGGCGCCTGCGCCAGGTGCGCGGCAATGACGGCAGGCGCGTGTTCGTCTTTCCCACCGTGGAATCGTCGCAGGATCCGGCCTGGCAGGCGCTCGACGCCATCACCTTGAAACAATGGATGGAGCGCGAAGGCTATACCTCGCCCACCCTGCACTGGTACCTGAATTACTGCTGCCGCGACGATTACGGCACGCGCTACGACCAGGTCTCGGCCTGGGCCGGCCTGCACTACTATTGCAGCCGCTGGGGCCAGGCGGCGAATGCCGGCAATGGCGCCTGGCTGACCTGGCCGGGCGGCATGCAGCCCGTGGCCACGGCCATGGAGCAGGCCTCTGGCGTGCGGCGCAAGAGCGGCACGGTGGTCTCCGTGCAGACGACGGACCAGGGCGTCGAAGCGCTGTGCCTGGAACTGGTCGACGGCCAGCCGCGCACCTACCTGGTCAAGGCGCGCAAGGCCATCTGTGCCATGCCACTGTATGTGGCGGCCCGCGTGGTCGACAACATCGCCGAGTATGGCTTTGACGCGCAACGCGATACGCCCGCGTATGCGCCGTGGCTGGTGGCGAACTTCCTGCTCAAGCGTTTTCCCGACGAACTGCCGCACGCGCCCCTGTGCTGGGACAATGTGGTGTACCAGGAGCCGGGCCTTGGCTATGTCGTCTCCACGCACCAGGATATCCGCGTGCGCCCGCCCGAGAAAACCGTCTTCAGCGCCTATGTGGCCCTGTCCGACCGCACGCCGCAGGCGGCCCGCAAGTGGCTTGACACTGCCAGCCCCGAAGAACTGCTGGCGCTGGCCAGCGTCGACCTGAAAACGGCGTATGGACGCGACTTTGCCAGCTGCGTCGAACGGGTCGACATCACCGTGCGCGGCCACGCCATGGCGGCGCCGCTGCCCGGCTTTCGCAGCAATGCGGGCTTGAAGGCGCTGCGCGAGCACGAGGGTGCCGTCCTGTTCGCGCATGCCGATTTATCGGGCTTTTCCGTGTTCGAGGAAGCGGCATGGTGGGGCGACCGCGCGGCCCGCCTGGCCGCCAACGTCTGACATAAGCTGCTGCGCATCGCAATTTGCGGCCTGCGATGCTCACTGCTTCGGCGGCCCCATGCTAAAGCACCGCTGCGTGTCTAGGCCACAACTTGCCGCTGCTCGCTACGCTTTTGTCCGACGTTATATAAAAAGGCCGGCGCAAGCGCCGGCCGGAGCCCCCTAAGGCTCGAACCGGTCTACTTGTTCTTGTTGATGACGTCGATGAAGACGGCCGCCAGCAGCACCAGGCCCTTGATCACCTGCTGGTAGTCGATGCCGATGCCCATGATGGACATGCCGTTGTTCATCACGCCCATGATGAAGGCGCCGATCACGGCCCCCATCACCTTGCCCACGCCGCCCGAGGCGGAGGCGCCGCCGATGAAGCAGGCGGCGATGACGTCCAGCTCGAAACCGGTGCCCGCTTTCGGCGTGGCCGTATTCAGGCGCGCGGCGAAGATCAGGCCGGCCAGCGCGGCCAGCATGCCCATGTTGACGAAGGTGTAGAAGCTTACGCGTTCCGTCTTGATGCCCGACAGGCGCGCCGCCTTCTCGTTGCCGCCGACGGCGTAGACGCGGCGGCCCAGCACCGTGCGGTTGGTGATGAAAGTGTAGGCGACGATGAGCACCGACATCACGGCCAGCACGTTGGGGAAACCGCGGTACGACGCCAGCAGGTAGCTGAAATACACCATCACGGCGGCGAAGATACCGTTTTTCAGCAGGAAGAAGGCGCGCGGCTCGTTTTCCATGCCGTGCCGGAGCTGCTTGGCGCGGCTGCGCAGCGAGGTGGCAATCAGCGCCGCGGCGGCGATCACGCCCAGCAGCAGCGAAAAGCCGCGCAGGTTTTCTCCGCCGAACGGGTCGGGCAGGAAGCCCGAGCTGAGCATCTGGAAGCCTTCCGGGAAGGGGCCGACCGACTGGCCCGCCAGCAGTGCCAGGGTCAGGCCCTTGAACACCAGCATGCCGGCCAGCGTGACGATGAAGGAAGGGATCTTGAAGAAGGCGACAAAATATCCTTGCGCGCCGCCGATGACGGCGCCGGCCAGCAGGCAGAGGATGCTGGCGGCGACAAAGTTCATGTGGTAATTGACGATCAGCACGGCCGCCAGCGCGCCGACGAAGCCGACCACCGAGCCGACCGACAGGTCGATATGGCCGGCCACGATGACCATCAGCATGCCTAGCGCCATGATGACGATATAGCTGTTTTGCAGCACCAGGTTCGTCAGGTTCAGCGGCTGCATCAGGGTGCCGTCGGTCATGTACTGGAAAAAGCCCATGATGGCGATCAGGGAGAGCAGCATGCCGTAGTCGCGCATGTTGTTCTTCAAAAAGCCGGCGTAGCTTTTCGCCTGCTGCTCGGCCGCGGGAGCGGCGGCAGGCACCGCCTGTCCCGCTGTCAGTTTATTGTCCATGGTGTTCTCCGTGTGTGACGATGGCGCGCATGATGCGTTCCTGCGACGCTTCTGCTGCGCTGAGTTCGGCCGCGAAACGGCCTTCGTTCATGACGTAAATCCGGTCGCACATGCCCAGCAATTCCGGCATTTCCGAGGAAATCATGATGATGCATTTGCCTTCGGCGGCCAGCTCGCTGATGATGCTGTAGATCTCGTATTTGGCGCCGACGTCGATGCCGCGGCTCGGTTCATCGAGGATCAGGATGTCGGGGCGTGAAAACAGCCACTTCGCCAGCACCACTTTCTGCTGGTTGCCACCGGACAGATTGACCACCTTCTGCAGGATGCTTGAGCAGCGGATCTTCAGCTTGCGGCGGAAATCGTCGGCCACGCCGAATTCGCGCGCCTCGTCGATGACCGTGCGGGTCGACACCGCGTCCAGGTTGGCCAGGCTGGTGTTTTTCTTGATGTCTTCCTCGAGGATCAGGCCCAGGCCCTTGCGGTCTTCCGTGACATACGCGAGGCCGTGCGCGATGGCCTTGCCGATGGTGCTGACGTCGATTTCCTGGCCATTCTTGAGCACCGTGCCGCTGATGCGCTGGCCGTAGGCGCGCCCGAAAATGCTCATCGCCAGCTCCGTGCGCCCCGATCCCATCAAGCCGGCGATGCCGATGATCTCGCCCTTTTTGGCGTGCAGGTTGATGCCCTTGATGACGGCGCGGTCCGCGTGCTCGGGATGGAACACGCGCCAGTCGCGCACTTCGAAAATGGTGTCGCCGATGCTGGGCGTGCGTGGCGGGTAGCGGTCGGCCATCTCGCGCCCGACCATTTTCTCGATGATGCGGTCTTCGCTGACGGGTTCCAGGCGGCAGTCGAAGCTGTCGACGGTGTTGCCGTCGCGTAGCACCGTGATGGCGTCGGCGACGCGCGAAATCTCGTTGAGCTTGTGCGAGATCAGGATCGACGCGATGCCCTGCGCTTTCAGGTCCAGCAGCAGGTCGAGCAGGGCCGCGCTGTCGCTTTCGTTCAGGCTGGCCGTCGGCTCGTCGAGGATCAGCAGCTTGACGTCCTTGCACAGCGCCTTGGCGATTTCGATCAGCTGCTGCTTGCCCACGCCCAGGTTGGTGATCAGGGTGTCGGGCGACTCCTTCAGGCCGACTTTCTGCAGCAGTTCGCGCGTGCGGCTTTGCGCATGTTCCCAGTCGATGACGCCCATTTTTGCCGGCTCGTTGCCGAGGAAGATATTCTCGGCGATCGACAGCAGCGGCACCAGCGCCAGTTCCTGGTGGATGATGATGATGCCGATTTCCTCGCTGTCCTTGATGCCGCGAAAGTGCCGGGTCTGGCCCTGGTAGTCGATGTCGCCCGTGTAGCTGCCATGGCCGTAGACTCCGCTCAGCACCTTCATCAAGGTGGATTTGCCGGCGCCGTTTTCGCCCACGATGGCATGGATTTCGCCGCTGCGCACCCGCAGGTTGACATTGTCGAGTGCCACGACGCCCGGGAACGTTTTGCGTATCCCGCGCATTTCCAGGATAGTGTTGGTCATATTACCTCTCTGGCACGGCCGCGCACTGCTTGGCGCGCCGGCGGTGCGGCAGTCTTGTTCTGGATCGTGCGTGAAGCGACAGGCCGGGCGTCGCCAGGCCTGCGGTACCGATTATTTCACCTGCGCTTCGGTGTAGTAGCCGCTGCCCGTGACCAGTACCTGCTTCCAGTTCGCCTTGTCGACGGTGACCGGTTTCAACAGGAACGATGGCACCACCTTGATGCCATTGTTATAGGTCTTGGTATCGTTGACGGTGGGCGTTTTACCGCTCATCATCGCGTCGACCATGTTGGCCGTCACCTTGGCCAGCTCGCGCGTATCCTTGAACACGGTCGAGGATTGTTCGCCGCGGATGATCGATTTGACGGACGGGATTTCGGCATCCTGGCCGGTCACGACGGGGAAGGGCTGCTTCGGCGTGCCGTAGCCGACGCCCTTCAGCGACGACAGGATGCCGATGCTCAAGCCGTCATATGGCGACAGCACGGCATCGACGCGCGCATTGCCGTAATAGGCGCTGAGCAGGTTATCCATGCGCGCCTGCGCCACGGCGCCATCCCAGCGCAGGGTCGCCACCTTGTCCATGCCCATCTGCTTCGAGCGCACCACCAGCTTGCCGCTGTCGATATACGGCTTGAGCACCGACAGCGCGCCGTTGTAGAAGAAATGCGCGTTATTGTCGTCGGCCGAGCCGCCGAACAGTTCGATGTTGAACGGGCCCTTGCCCTGTTTCAGGCCCAGCGCATTCTCGATGTAGGCCGCCTGCAGCACGCCGACCTGGAAGTTGTCGAAGGTGGCGTAGTAATCGATGTTCTTCGTGCCGCGGATCAGGCGGTCATACGAGATCACCTTGATGCCCTTGTCGGCCGCCTTTTGCAGCACGTTCGACAGGGTGGTGCCGTCGATGGCGGCGATCACCAGCACCTTGGCGCCCTTGGTGATCATGTTTTCCACTTGCGCCAGCTGGTTCGGGATATCGTCGTCGGCAAACTGCAGGTCGGTCTTGTAGCCGCGCTCCTTGAATACCTTGACCATGTTGTCGCCGTCGGCGATCCAGCGCATCGAGGATTTGGTCGGCATCGAAATGCCGATGGCGCCCTTGTCGGCGGCACTTGCCGTCGGCACGATTGCCATGCCGGACATGGCCAGCACCAGGCTCGCAGCCAGCATTTTCATTGTTGTTTTCATTTTCAGGTCTCCACCGTCTTTGATAGTTGAAGGTGCCAGGGTCGCGGTCTGTGTGGGCCGGCTCCGTGCGGATGGCCGAAAGCAGGCCACGGCTGATACTAGTTTGTCCATACCTGCCCCACCAATCACTTTTTTCGTGTTGCCGATATCCAAAACGATATCGCGGCGACGATTGATGCGCTGCGCCATTCCTCCCGCCCCGGCGGCGAAAAACAGCAGGTAAATGCGCGCCTGCCGGGGTTATTTTTGCTGCGTCGCAATACCAATAATCATCATGCAATTTGGTGATTTTCGTAATTGCGGTGGCCCATGCCGGCGCGCAGAATCGGTCCGGACTTGACGCCCAGCCCTCTGATGACGATTTTTTGAAAGCTGCCATGCTGCCGATTTCCCCCGCCTCCCTGCTGCCTGCCGACCTTGCGCAAGCCACCCTGATCGGCCGCATCTGGCGCGATGGTCCCTGCGTCGTTGCCGTGCGCGGCGGCGAGGTGGTCGACATCACGCCAACGGCGGCAACGGTGGCCGGGCTGTTCGAGCGCGACGATGCGCTCGACATCGCCCGCCATGCACCCGGTATCGCGCTCGGCCCCGTGCAGGATTTGCTGGAACAGGCGCTGCGGGTGGCCCCTGGTGCGCAGCCGCTGCTGCTGGCGCCATGCGACCTGCAAGCCGTCAAGGCCTGCGGCGTGACGTTCGCCGTCAGCCTGCTCGAGCGCGTGATCGAAGAACAGGCAGGCGGCGATGCGGCGCGTGCCGCCAGCCTGCGCACGGCGCTGCAAGCCACCCTGGGCAGCGACCTGTCCGCGCTGCGTCCCGGTTCGGAGGCGGCGCAGCGATTGAAGCAGCAATTGCAGCAGCGCGGCGCGTGGTCGCAATACATGGAAGTGGGCATCGGCCCCGATGCGGAGGTATTCACCAAGGCGCAAGCCATGTCGTCCGTCGGCTGCGGCGCGCAGGTGGGCTTGCTGCCGTCGTCCGCCTGGAACAATCCGGAGCCGGAGATCGTCCTGGCCGTCAACAGCCGCGGCCAGGTGCTGGGAGCGACCTTGGGCAACGACGTCAACCTGCGCGATATCGAAGGGCGCAGCGCGCTCCTGCTGGGCAAGGCCAAGGATAACAACGGTTCCTGCGCCATCGGCCCCTTCATTCGCCTGTTCGACGAAGGCTTCACGCTCGATACCGTGCGCCAGGCGGAAGTGTCGTTGCTGATCGAGGGCGCGGACGACGGCTTTGTACTCGAAGGCGCCAGCTTCATGCGCGAGATCAGCCGCGACCCGCTGGACCTGGTACGCCAGACGGCGGGCCAGTATCACCAGTATCCGGACGGCTTCATGCTGTTTTTGGGCACCATGTTCTCGCCCGTGCAGGACCGCGACGTGCAGGGCGGCGGCTTCACGCACCACCTGGGCGACAGGGTCACCATCGCCAGCGCCTCGCTCGGCGCGCTGGTCAACGAAGTGCAGCGCTGCGACGCCATTCCCCCCTGGACGTTTGGCGTGCGCGCGCTGTACCAGAGCCTGGCCCAACGCGGCCTTGCCTGATTTCCCATTTCTTATAACGAGAGACACCATGCAGCATGCAACCTATCCCAGCCTGGCCAGGCAGCGCGTCGTCATCACGGGCGGCGGCACCGGCATCGGCGTGGCCATCGTCGAAGCGTTCGCGCGCCAGGGCGCCCATGTCACCTTTCTCGACATCGCCAGCGAACCTTCGCGCGCGCTGGAAGAAAAACTGGCGCACCTGCCGCATCCGCCGCGCTTCCGCTACTGCGACCTGACGGACCTGGGGGCGCTGGCCGCCACCTTCGCCGAGATCGAACACGCCAGCGGCGCCACCGATATCCTCATCAACAACGCGGCCAATGACGACCGCCACCAACTGCAGGACGTCACGCCCGCCTACTGGGACGAGCGCATCGCCGTCAACCTGCGCCACCAGTATTTCTGCGCGCAGGCGGTGGCGCCTGCCATGCGCGCCAAGGGCAGCGGCGTGATCCTGAACCTGGGCTCGATTTCCTGGCACCTGGCGCAGGCGAACCTGTCGATCTACATGACGGCGAAAGCCGGCATCGAAGGCTTGACGCGCGGCCTGGCACGTGACCTGGGCGTGCACGGCATCCGCGTCAACTGCATCATTCCCGGCGCCGTGCGCACGCCGCGCCAGGAAAAGCTCTGGCACACGCCGGAAGCGGAAGCCGTGATCCTGCAGGGGCAGTGCCTGCAGGCGCGCGTCGAGCCGCACGACGTGGCGGCGCTGGCACTGTTCCTGGCTTCGGATAACGCCGCCAAGTGCGCGGGGCGCGAATACTATGTCGATGCGGGCTGGTACGGCGCATGAGTACCTCCAGCCATCGCCAGGCGCGGCGCTTCCGTTCGCAGGACTGGTTCGACAATCCCGACCACATCGACATGACGGCGCTGTACCTCGAGCGCTTCATGAACTACGGCATCACGGCCGAGGAGCTGCGTTCGGGCCGGCCCATCATCGGCATCGCGCAAAGCGGCAGCGATATCAGCCCCTGCAACCGCATACACCTGGAGCTGTCGCAGCGCGTGCGCGACGGCATCCGCGACGCGGGCGGCATCCCGATGGAATTCCCGCTGCACCCGATCTTCGAAAACTGCCGCCGTCCCACGGCCGCGCTGGACCGCAACCTGGCGTACCTGGGCCTGGTGGAAATCCTGCACGGCTATCCGATCGACGCCGTGGTGCTGACGACGGGCTGCGACAAGACGACGCCGGCCCAGCTGATGGCCGCCGCCACGGTGGACATCCCCGCCATCGTGCTGTCGGGCGGTCCCATGCTCGATGGCTGGATGGACGGCGAACTGGTGGGATCGGGCGCCGCCATCTGGAAGGGCCGCCGCCAGCTCTCTGCGGGCTTGATCGACAATGACAAATTCCTGCAGATCGCCGCGGCCTCGGCGCCATCGGCCGGTCACTGCAACACCATGGGCACGGCATCGACCATGAATGCGCTGGCCGAGGCCCTGGGCATGTCGCTGACAGGTTGTTCGGCCATCCCCGCGCCGTACCGCGAACGGGGCCAGATCGCCTATGAAACGGGGCGCCGCATCGTCGGCATGGCGCATGACGACGTGCGCCCGTCGAGCATCCTCACGCGTGCAGCGTTTTTGGACGCGATCATCGTCAACGCCGCCATTGGCGGCTCCACCAACGCCCAGCCGCACCTGATGGCCATGGCCCGCCACGCCGGCGTGGAACTGCATTCGAGCGACTGGATGGAACATGGCTACGACGTGCCGCTGCTGCTGAACATGCAGCCTGCGGGGAAATACCTGGGCGAACGCTTCCACCGCGCCGGCGGCGTGCCTGCCGTGATGTGGGAGCTGCTCCAGGCGGGTTTGCTGCACGCCGAGCGTCCCACTGTCACGGGGCAGAGCATGGCGGCCAACCTGGCCGGGCGCGAAAGCGCGGACCGCGAGATGATCCGCCCGTTTGCCGCCCCGCTGAAGGACAAGGCCGGTTTCATGGCGCTGCGGGGCAACCTGTTCGATTTCGCCATCATGAAGACCAGCGTGATCTCGCCGCAGTTCCGCGAGCGTTACCTGTCGCGTGCCGGCAGCGAAGGCGTGTTCGAGGCGCGCGCCATCGTCTTCGACGGTTCGGCCGACTATCACGCGCGCATCAACGATCCGGCTCTCGCCATCGACGACGGCTGCATGCTGGTCATGCGCGGTGCCGGTCCTGTCGGTTGGCCCGGCTCGGCCGAAGTGGTCAACATGCAGCCGCCAGACGCGCTGCTCAAGGCGGGCATCCTGAATTTGCCGACCCTCGGCGACGGGCGCCAGTCGGGTACTTCGGACAGCCCCTCGATCCTGAACGCCTCGCCGGAAAGCGCGGTGGGCGGTGGCCTGGCGCTGCTGCGCACGGGCGACATCATCCGCGTCGATTTGACTGCGGGCCGCTGCGACATGCTGGTCGACAGCGTTGAGCTGGCGCGCCGCGCCCAGGAGCTGCTGCCGCCGATCAACGACAGCGCCACGCCGTGGCAGGAGCTCTACCGCGCCAGCGTGGGCCAGCTGGAAACGGGGGCCTGCATGGAGCTGGCGCTGAAATACCGCGCCGTGGGGCAGACGCTGCCACGCCACAATCACTAGTTTATTTGTTGTTCGTTGTACCCCGCAGTTAAAAAAACGTAGTTAAAAAATCCAACAAGGAGACACGTAATGAACAAGATCATCAGTGCAGCCATCATGACCGCCATGCTGGCGTTGAGCAGCAGCGCCGCCCTGGCCGATGCGAAAAACCCGAAGATCGGCTTTTCCATCGACGATTTGCGCGTTGAGCGCTGGACGCGCGACCGCGATTTCTTCATCGCCGCCGCCGAAAAGCAGGGCGCCAAGGTCTTCGTGCAGTCGGCCGACGCCAGCGAGCAGCGCCAGATTTCGCAGATCGAAAACCTGATTTCGCGCGGCGTGGACGTGCTGGTGATCGTGCCGTTCAACGCCACGGTCCTCAACAACACCGTCAAGGAAGCAAAGAAGGCCGGCATCAAGGTGCTGTCGTATGACCGCCTGATCCTGAACGCCGATATCGACGCGTACATCTCGTTCGATAACGAGAAAGTGGGCGAAATGCAGGCCGAGGGCGTCGTCAAGCTGCAGCCGAAGGGCAATTACTACCTGCTGGGCGGCGCGCCGACGGACAACAATGCCAAGATGCTGCGCGAAGGCCAGCTGAAGGTCTTGAAGCCGTATATCGACAAGGGCGACATCAAGGTCGTCGGCCAGCAGTGGGTGAAGGACTGGAGCGCGTCGGAAGCGCTGTCCATCGTGGAAAACGCGCTGACGGCCAATAACAACAAGATCGACGCCATCGTCGCCTCGAACGACGGCACGGCCGGCGGCGCCATCCAGGCGCTGGCCGCGCAAAAACTGGCCGGCAAGGTACCGGTTTCGGGCCAGGATGCCGACCTGGCGGCGGTGAAACGCGTCATCGCCGGCACGCAGGCGATGACCGTCTACAAGCCGCTGAAAACCATCGCCGCCGAAGCGGCCAGGCTGGCCGTGCAACTGGCGCGCAATGAAAAGCCGGCCTACAACTCGAGCTATGACAACGGCCTGAAAAAAGTCAGCACCGTGCTGCTGAAACCGACGCCGCTGACCAAGGCGAACGTAAACATTCTCGTCGATGACGGCTTCTATACCAAGGCGCAGCTGGGTAACTGATTCGCCGCGCAATGTCCGGTGACGCGCTGCGCGCTAACCCGACCTACGTCAGCCCGTATATCGGCCGTAGGTCGGATTAGCGTAGCGTAATCCGGCATTTCCCCCCGTATCCGCAACGAGAGTGAGCATGTCCGACTATCTGCTTGAAATGAAAGGCATCGTCAAACAGTTTGGCGGTGTCCGCGCGCTCGACGGCATCGACCTGCAGGTGCGGGCCGGCGAATGCATCGGCCTGTGCGGCGAGAATGGCGCCGGCAAGTCGACCCTGATGAAGGTGCTGTCCGGCGTCTATCCGCATGGCAGCTGGGATGGCGAGATCCTGTGGGATGGCCAGCCGCTGCGCGCCGGATCGATCCGCGACACGGAAAGCGCCGGCATCATCATCATCCACCAGGAATTGATGCTGGTGCCGCAGCTGTCGGTAGCCGAGAATATCTTCATGGGCCGCGAGATCACCCTGCCCGGCGGGCGCATGCACTATGCGGCCATGTACCAGCGCGCCGACGAACTACTGCGCGAACTGAAGATTCCCGAACTGAACGTGGCGCTGCCCGTGATGAATTACGGCGGCGGCCACCAGCAGCTGGTGGAGATCGCCAAGGCGCTCAACAAGAATGCACGACTGCTGATCCTCGACGAGCCATCGTCGTCGCTGACGGCCTCGGAAATCGCCGTGCTGCTCGATATCCTGCGTGCCCTGAAAGCCAAGGGCGTCACCTGCATCTACATTTCGCACAAGCTCGATGAAGTGGCGGCCATCTGCGACACCATCGTCGTCATCCGCGACGGCAAGCATATCGCCACCACGCCCATGGCGCAGATGAATGTGGAGCGCATCATCGCGCAGATGGTGGGCCGCGAAATGAGCCAGCTGTATCCGCAGCGCTCGGCGGAGAAAAAGGCGGCGATTGGCGAGGTGCTGTTCGAGGCGCGCCACGTGAGCTGCATCGATGCCGATAATCCGCAGCGCAAGCGCGTCGACGATGTCTCGTTCAGCCTGCGCCGTGGCGAAATCCTCGGCATCGCCGGGCTGGTGGGGGCGGGGCGCACGGAACTCGTGTCGGCCCTGTTCGGCGCCTACCAGGGGCCTTGCCAGGCCGAAGTGTGGCTGGACGGGCGTCGTATCGACACCAGCTCGCCGCAAAAGGCCATCGCCATGGGACTGGCCATGGTGCCGGAAGACCGCAAGCACCACGGCATCGTGCCCGATCTCGACGTGGGGCAGAACATCACCCTGGCCGTGCTGGAGGAATTCGCGCGCGCCACGCGCATCGACGGCGAGGCGGAACTGGCGGCCGTGCGCGGCGAGATCGCGCAGCTGGAACTGAAGGCGGCCAGCCCGTCGCTGCCCATTACGAGCCTGTCGGGCGGCAACCAGCAAAAGGCCGTGCTGGCGAAGATGCTGCTGACGCGTCCGCGCGTGCTGATCCTCGACGAGCCCACGCGCGGCGTCGACGTGGGCGCCAAATATGAAATCTACAAATTGATGCTGGCGCTGGCCGACCAGGGCGTGGCCATCATCATGGTCTCGTCGGAGCTGGCCGAAGTGCTGGGCGTGTCCGACCGCGTGCTGGTGATGGGCGAAGGCCGGTTGCGCGGCGACTTTATCAACGAGGGCCTGAGCCAGGAAACCGTGCTGGCAGCGGCGCTGGACCAGCGTCCGGCGCCAGGCGCCAATACCGACCACAAGGAATCTGCCGCATGAAACCGCACAGTATCAAACAGCTGTTCACCCAATACAAGATGCTGGCCCTGCTGATCGCGGTCGCCCTGATCTGGGCCTTCTTTTCGTGGAAGACGGAGGGCAGTTTCCTCACGCCGCGCAACCTGTCGAACCTGCTGCGCCAGATGTCCGTCACCGGCATCCTCGCCTGTGGCATGGTGCTGGTGATTATCGCCGGCGAGATCGACCTGTCGATCGGCTCCCTGCTGGGGCTGTTGGGCGGCATCGCCGCCGTGCTGGACGTGACGCAGCACTGGCCGCTGGCGCTGAACCTGGCGGCGGTTCTCGGCTGCGGCCTGGTGATTGGCCTGCTCAACGGCTATCTGACGGCGTACCGCGGCATTCCGTCCTTCATCGTCGGCCTGGGCGGCATGCTCGCGTATCGCGGCATCCTGCTCGGCATCACGGGTGGCATCACGATCGCGCCCGTCTCCGAACCATTGGTGTACCTGGGACAGGGCTACCTGCCCGTGGTGCCCGGCATCGCGCTCGGCATCGGCCTGTTTCTGCTGGCCGCCTTCCTGACGTGGCGCGCGCGCGCCGGCCGCGCGCGGCATGGCTTGCCGCAGACGGCGGCGTGGATGGACGGCCTGCGCCTGGCCGTCATCGGCGCTGTGCTGTACGCCTTCGTGCAGACCCTGAATGGCTACGAGGGCATCCCGCTGCCGGTGCTGCTGTTGCTGGCGCTGCTGGGCCTGTTCAGCTACATCACCAGCCAGACCGTGTTCGGCCGCCGCATCTACGCCGTGGGCAGCAATATGGAGGCGACGCGCCTGTCCGGCATCAATGTGAAGGCCGTCAAGCTGTGGATCTTCGGCATCATGGGGCTGATGTGCGCACTGGCGGGCCTGATCAACACGGGCCGCCTGGCGGCCGGCTCGCCCTCGGCCGGCACCTTCAGCGAACTCGATGCCATCGCCGCCTGCTTCATCGGCGGCACTTCGATGCGCGGCGGCTCGGGCACGGTGTACGGCGCCCTGATCGGCGCCCTGGTGATGGCCAGCCTCGATAACGGCATGTCCATGCTGGACGTGGACACCTACTGGCAGATGATCGTGAAAGGCAGTATCCTCACCCTGGCCGTGTGGGTCGACGTCAGCACGCGTGCCGGACGCCGCTAAGGGGAAACCCCGAAAGGCCAGACTACGCCGCGCGGCCAGGGACGAAGATACGTTCCGGCTGCCACATGCAGGAGACACCAACATGAAGATGCCGACCGCGCACCGGATCGCGCTGCTGTTTAACGGTAATAAAATCTATGACCGCGACATCATCGCGGGCATCGCCGCCTACCTGAATACCACGCGCGTGTCCTGGGACCTGTTCCTGGAAGAGGATTTCCGCTGCCGCCTGCCCGGCATCGAGCACTGGCAGGGCGACGGCATCATCGCCGACTTCGACGATCCCGCCGTCTGCGCGGCGCTGGCGCACAGCAATGTGCCCGTGGTGGCCGTCGGCAGCTCGTATGCGCGCGAGGAAGACTACCCGGTCGGCATCCCGTACGTGGCGACCGACAACCTGAAAATCGTCAAGCTGGCCTACGACCACCTGGTCGAAGCGGGACTGACGCGCTTCGCCTGTTTCAGCCTGCCCGAGGCGGACGTCAACCGCTGGGCGCAAGAGCGAGAAACGGCGTTTTGCGCGCTGATGCAGCGCGACCACATGCGCGCCGACGTGTACCGTGGCCTGGCCACCAGCGCGCCCTCGTGGAACGAGGCGGTGGAGCAGCTGATCGCCTGGTTGAACAGCCTGGAAAAGCCCGTTGGCATCATCGCCGTCAGCGATGCGCGTGCGCGCCAACTGCTGCAGGCCTGCATGCATGCGGGGATCGCCGTGCCCGAGCAGGTGGCGCTGATCGGCATCGACAACGATCCGCTGGCGCGCATGCTCACGCGCATCCCCCTCAGTTCCGTGATCCAGGGCACGGAGGAAATGGGCCGCACGGCGGCGCACCTGCTGCACCAGATGCTCAATGGCATGCGCCTGTCCGGCACGCGCATCCTCGTGCCGCCGGCCGGCCTGAACGTGCTGGCGTCGACGCGCCACCAGCCTTTCCAGCACCCGCAGGTGATGCAGGCGCGCCATTTCATCCGCCAGTACGCCTGCCAGGGTATCAAGACGGAGCAGGTAGCCGATTACGTTGGCGTATCGCGCTCGTCGCTGGAAGCACACTTCCGGCAGGAGCTGGGACGCAGCGTGCATGACGAAATCCTGCATTTCAAGCTCGATGCGGCCAAGACCCTGCTGGCGCGCGAGCCGGGACAGGTGGCCGAGGTGGCCGTGCGCTGCGGCTTTACGACGGTGCAGTACATGCATGCCGTCTTCAAGCGCGAACTCGGCTGCACGCCGCGCGAATTCCAGCAGCGCAGCCGGCCCCCGCCTGCCTGCGAGTCCGCGGCGTGACGGCGCCGCACGTCCTGCGCAATGGGCGCGGCATGCGCGTGGCGGTCAGCGGCCATGATGCCGGACTGCAGTCCTGGTGGGCGCCGGACCGCTATGGACGCATGGCCGATGTGCTGGCTGTCTCGCCCCACGCCGCGCACCGGCAGGCGGGCTGGCAGTGCGAGGACGCTGCCGACGCCAGCCTGCGCTTGCGCCTGTCGCGCGAAGGGCTGTACGTCCGCCTGCACTATCAATTGAGTGACGACGGCAGCCTGCGCATCGAATGCGAGGCCGTGGCCGACAGCGTTTTTTGCATCGGCCTGCCGGCGCCGTCGTTCAACCTGCAGGGGCGCGGCGCGGGCGTGGGCGACCATGTGCTGCGCCTGGCCGCCGACCGCTACCGGCCAGGCGGCGCGGCGCAGGGCGGACCGCACGACGTGGCCGGCAGCGCCTTTGACTTTCGCCAGCCCGCGCCGCTCGGCGCGCGCCTCGCCTGGCCGGCACTGGCGGGGCAAGAGGGCTTCCGGCATGACTTTTTCCTGGCGGGCGGCGGCCGGCTGCAGGAGGCCGCCCGCGTCGCCGACCCCGCCTCGGGCCGGGTCCTGCGTTATTCCAGCGCGCAAGCGGGCCTGCAGCTGCGCTCGGACGCGCGCGGCATCTGCCTGGCCGCGCAAGACCTGGAACTGCAGCCGGGTCGGGCGGCGCGGGTCACTTTGCTCTACCGTTTGGGGGTACAGGATATCGACGCCTTTGACATATCGGAACCGATATCAATGGCGTTAAATAAGTGATTGGTCAGATATGCGGGGCAGTTCTACCATGAGGTAGTTTTTCCCCCTTTTTTCTTCCTTTACCGACGCTGCGAACCTGCCCATGAATATAGTCACCATCGATGCCGGCACCACCAATACGCGTACCCTGCTATGGCGCGACGGCCTTGTCGTCGCCCAGGCGCAGCAGGAAACGGGCGTGCGCAATACGGCCATCGACGGCCATAACGGCGCGCTGAAACAGGCGCTGCGCGAGACCATGGCCAGCGTGCTGGCCGGCGCCGGCATCGCGCCGTCCGCCGTGGAGCTGGTGCTGGCGTCAGGCATGATCAGCTCTCCGATGGGCGTGCAGGAAGTGCCGCATGTGCCGGCGCCGGCCGGCCTGGCGCAGCTGGCGCAAGCCATGCAGGCGGTCGACCTGCCCGACGTGCTGGCGCAACCCCTGTGGCTGATCCCCGGCGTGCGCAACCAGCATGGCGCCATCGGCCTGCATAACGTCGAAGCGATGGACATGATGCGCGGCGAGGAAACGGAAGTCGTCGGCCTGCTGCAGCGGTTGCAGTTGCGCGGCGCCGCCACCTTGATCATGCCCGGCTCGCATACCAAACTGGTCAGCGTGGACGAGCAGGGTCGCATCCTCGGCTGCGCCACCACGATTGCCGGCGAGCTGCTGCAAGCCATTTCGCAGCACACCCTGATCCGCCAGTCGCTCGACGGCGAATTTGCCGACGTGCTGGTGCCGAAGATGGTGCTGGCCGGCGCCGTCGCGGCGCAGAAGACGGGATTGGCGCGCGCCTGTTTCAGCGTGCGCACCCTGGGCCAGTTCAGCGCCGTCGAACGCAATGAACGGGCCAATTTCCTGATGGGCGCCGTGCTCAGCGGCGACCTGCTGGCGCTGCGCAACAGCACGGCCATCCAGATGCGGCCGGACACCACGCTCGTCATCACGGGCAAGCCGATGCTGCGCCAGGCGCTGACCCTGCTGATCGAGGAACACGGCTTCTTTTATGGCAAGCGCATCGTCGTCGACGACGCGCAGCAAGCGAACATGGCGGGCCATGGCGCTCTGCTGATCGCCGCCGCGCGCGGCTTGATTCCACTGTGGGAGGCCGCATGAGCGAGCTGAAAACGAAGCGCCCGCTGCGTTCGCACGCGTGGTTTGGCGGCGACGACAAGGACAGTTTCATTCACCGCAGCTGGATGAAGAACCAGGGCTATCCGAGCGACGCCTTCGATGGCCGGCCCGTGATCGGCATCTGCAATACCTGGTCCGAGCTGACGCCCTGCAATGGCCATTTCCGCGACCTGGCCGAAGCGGTCAAGAAAGGCGTGCTGGAAGCGGGCGGTTTTCCCGTCGAGTTTCCCGTCATGTCGCTGGGCGAATCGAACCTGCGTCCCACGGCCATGCTGTTCCGTAACCTGGCCAGCATGGACGTGGAAGAATCGATCCGCGCCAACCCGATCGACGGCGTGGTGCTGCTGACGGGCTGCGACAAGACGACGCCGGCGCTGCTGATGGGCGCGGCCAGCGTCGACTTGCCCACCATCGTGCTGTCGGGCGGCCCCATGCTCAACGGCAATTACCGTGGCCAGCCCATCGGCTCGGGCACGGACGTGTGGAAGTTTTCCGAGGACGTGCGCGCCGGGCGCATGACGCAGGCGCAGTTCCGCGAGGCCGAGTCGTGCATGTCGCGCTCTTCCGGCCACTGCATGACGATGGGCACGGCTTCCACCATGGCCAGCATGGTCGAAGCGCTGGGCGTGACCCTGCCCGGCAACGCGGCCATACCCGCCGTCGATGCGCGCCGCAGGCTGCAGGCCCAATTGACGGGCCGGCGCATCGTCGGCATGGTCGCGGAAGACCTGAAGCTGTCGCAGATCCTCACGCGCGCCGCGTTTGAAAACGCCATCATGGTCAATGGCGCCATCGGCGGCTCGACCAATGCAGTGATCCACCTGCTGGCCATCGCGGGACGCATCGGCGTGGACATGCAGCTGGGCGACTGGGACCGCCTGGGACGCGACATCCCGTGCCTGCTGAACCTGATGCCGTCGGGCCAGTACCTGATGGAGGATTTTTACTATGCGGGCGGCCTGCCCGTGATCATGCGCGACTTGCTGGGCAAGCTGCATGGCGAGGCGCTGACGGTGACGGGCGCTACCATTGCCGTCAACGTGGCCGAGGCGGAAAATTTCAATCCGCACGTGATCACGCCGCTGGCGCAGCCGTTCAAGGAAGAGGGCGGCATCGCCATCCTGCATGGCAATTTGGCGCCGCGCGGCGCCGTCATCAAGCCGTCTGCCGCCTCGCCCGCGCTGATGCAGCACCGTGGCCGCGCCATCGTCTTCAACAGCATCGAACACTATAAACAGCGCATCGACGATCCCACCCTCGACATCGACGCGGATTGCGTGATGGTGCTGCAAAATTGCGGCCCGCAGGGTTATCCGGGCATGGCGGAAGTGGGCAACATGGGATTGCCGAAAAAACTGCTGGAGCAGGGCGTGCGCGACATGGTGCGCATCTCGGATGCGCGCATGAGCGGCACGGCGTATGGCACGGTGGTGCTGCACGTGGCGCCGGAAGCGGCCGTGGGCGGGACGCTGGCGCTGGTGCGCGATGGCGACATGATCGAACTCGATGTGGAAGGCCGGCGCCTGCACCTGGACGTCGACGAGGCCGAACTGGCGCGCCGCCGCGCGCAATGGCGGGCGCCGGCGCCGGCCATGAAGGGCGGCTACCAGTCGATGTACATCAAGCACGTGACGCAGGCCGACGAAGGCGCGGACCTGGATTTCCTCGTCGGCTGCCGCGGTTCTGCCGTTCCACGCGAATCGCATTGATAGCGCACGATCAGACCTGCTGCGCGTCGTCATTTGCGGCCTCGATGCTCGCTGCCTCGGCGGCCCCGTGCTAAGCACCGTTGCGCGTCTCGGCCACAACGGACTTCCGCCCGCGACGGTTTCATCATGCGTTATACATAGTTAAAGGAAAAATGATGGGGACACAGGCTCAATTGCTGGTCGATGCACAGGATTATCTCGGCGAGGGCGTGCGCTGGTGCGAGCGCAGCGGCCGCGTTTTCTGGACGAATATCGAAGGCTGCCGGCTGCATGCGCTGCACCTGGCGACGGGCGAGCGCCAGAGCTGGGACATGCCCGAGCGCCTGGCCTGCTTCGCGCTGACGGACAGCGCCGACGTGCTGCTGCTGGGACTGGCTTCGCGTCTGGCGTGGTTTGACGCGCGTAGCGGGGCCGTCACGCCCTTGCACACGGTGGAGGGGGACTTGCCCATGACGCGCCTGAACGATGGCCGCTGCGACCGCCAGGGACGCTTTGTCTTCGGCACGCTGGATGAACGCCCGTGCCGCGACGCCATCGCCAGCTTCTACCGCCTCAACCTGGACCTGACCCTGGAACGGCTGCCGCTGCCGCGCATCGCCATTTCGAACAGCATCTGCTTCAGCGTCGATGGCACGGCCATGTATTTTTGCGATTCGATGAAGAAGGCGATCTATCGCTGGGATGACTACCTCGGTGGCGACGCCAGCCAGGTGCGCGTGTTTGCCGTGCTCGATCCGGGGCCCGGCGCGGCCGATGGCGCCACCATCGATGCCCACGACCACCTGTGGAGCGCGCAGTGGGGCGCGGGCAGGGTCTTGCGCTTCGCGCCGGACGGCAGCGTCGAGCGCAAGGTCAGCCTGCCCGTGTCGCAGCCCAGTTGCGTGAGCCTGGGCGGTCCCGACTATGACGAGCTGTTTGTGACGACGGCGCAGGAAACGCTGACGCCGGAGCAGCTGCAGCGCGAACCGCTGGCCGGCGGCTTGTTCCATGCGCGCCAGCCTGGCGTGCGCGGCCTGCCGGAAGTGCGCTTTGCAGCGCTGCCGGCCTGACAGGAGAGAGACATGGACAAGCATACGGTTTTCCAGGCCATCATCGAGCGGGGCATGGTGGGCATCGTGCGCGCCGGTGCGCCCGATGCGGCGCTGCAGATTGCCGAGGCATGCATCGCCGGCGGCATCACGGCATTGGAAGTGGCGTTTACCACGCCCGATACCCTGGGCGTGCTGCGCACCCTGCGCGAACGCCATGGAGACGAGGTGCTGCTGGGCGCGGGCACCGTGCTCGACGCCGAGACGGCGCGCGCGGCCATCCTGGCCGGCGCCCAGTTCATCATCTCGCCCGGCGTGAACGTGGACACCATACGCCTGTGCCAGCGCTACCAGGTGCTGGCCATGCCGGGCGCGATGACGCCGACGGAAATCGTCACGGCCCTGCAGGCGGGCGCCGACATCGTCAAGGTCTTCCCCGCCGAGATGTTCGGCCCCGCCTACATCAGGGCCCTGCGCGCACCGCTGCCGCAAGCGCCGTTGATGCCGACGGGCGGCGTCACCGTGGAGAACCTGGGCGACTGGTTTGCCAGCGGCGCCGTGGCGGTGGGCATCGGCAGCAGCCTGAGTGGCCCGGGCGCCACGGGCGACTATGCGGCCGTGACGGCGCGCGCGCAAGCCTTCGTGGCGAAGATGGCGGCCGTGCGTACGCCTAGGTCTTCAGGCTAGCTCCCGCCGGACCGGGAATCTGCTACGCTAGGCGGGCAATGTCGCACGCCTGACCATAGAAAAATATGTCCAACATCGCCCGCATCCTGCAAGACAGCCGCATCATCGCCATCGTCGGCATGTCCGACAAGCCGGAACGCGCCAGCCACGAGGTGGCCGATTATCTGCTGCGGCACGGCTACCGCGTACTGCCCGTCAATCCGGCCCTCGCCGGCCAGCAGGTGCTGGGCCAGCGTGCCTACGCTACCCTGACCGAGGCCGCAGCGGCCGTGGCGCCGGCGCGCATCGATATCGTCGACTGCTTCCGCAAGTCGGCAGATATTCTGCCCATCGCCGAGGAAGCCATCGCCGTCAAGGCCGGCTGTTTGTGGCTGCAGCTGGAGGTGGTCAACGAACAGGCGGCCCAACTGGCGCGCGCGGCGGGGCTGGACGTGGTGATGGACCGCTGCACAAAAATTGAGCACCGCAAGCTGGCGGTGGCGGCATGAAGGCGCGCACGCAGTTCCGTGCCGGCAAGGACTTCGATCTGCACGAGGATGTTGCGGGCAAGCGCTTGCTGGGCGCCGCCACCAAGGCGGCGAATAAAAAACTGACGCCAGCCCAGTGCAAGGCCATCGATCGCGAGGAAACCGTGGCGCTGACGGCGCAGATCGCCGAGTGCCAGAGCATGCTGTACGCGCAGCACAAGAAAAAAGTGCTGCTGGTCCTGCAGGGCATGGATACCTCGGGCAAGGATGGCACGGTGAAGGCCATCTTCAGCAATATCAACCCGATGGGCATCCGCGCCGTGGCGTTTAAGGGGCCGACCGATATCGAACTGGCGCACGATTACCTGTGGCGCGTGCACCAGCACGTGCCGGTGAAGGGTGAGATTGCCATCTTCAACCGCAGCCACTACGAGGATGTGCTGATCACGCGCGTGCAGGACATGATCGACAAGGCCGAATGCCAGCGCCGCTATGCGCAGATCCGCGATTTCGAGCGCATGCTGAGCGAAACGGGCACCGTCATCCTGAAGATCTTCCTGCATATCTCGAAGGACGAGCAGCGCGGGCGGCTGCAGGAAAGGCTCGACGATCCGGACCGCCAGTGGAAGTTCGATCCCAACGATATCGCCCAGCGCAAGAAGTGGGATGCGTACCAGCGCGCCTATGAAACGGCGATCCGCGAGACCGATGCCGACCATGCGCCCTGGTATGTGGTGCCGTCGAATTCCAAGACCCAGCGCAACCTGGTGGTGGCCTCGTTGCTGCTGGAAACCCTGCAGGGCATGAAGCTGGCCTATCCGCCGCCCGACCCGAAGCTGTCGTCTTTCAAGGTCGAGTAAATCCGCGCCGCGCCTGCGAAATCGGCCGCGCTGTGGCATAGTATCCCCCGTCGATAATTCAAACCAGACCGGAGATCCATATGCTGCAGTTGAAAGATCCAACCTTGTTGCGTCACCAGGCTTACTTGAACGGAGCCTGGGTTGACGCCGACGCTGGCCAGACGATTAATGTGAGCAATCCCGCCACCGGCGAGCATATCGGCACAGTGCCCCTGATGGGCGCAGCCGAGACGCGCCGCGCCATCGAAGCGGCCAACGCCGCCTGGCCAGCCTGGCGCAAGAAGACGGCCAAGGAGCGCGCGGCCGTGCTGCGCCGCTGGCATGACCTGATCCTGGAAAACGCCGACGACCTGGCCCTCATCATGACCACCGAGCAGGGCAAGCCGCTGCCCGAGGCGAAGGGCGAGGTGCAGTTCGGCGCCTCGTTCATCGAATGGTTTGCCGAAGAGGGCAAGCGCGTCTCCGGTGATACCCTGCAGTCGCCATGGCCGGACCGCCGCCTGGTGGTGACCAAGGAACCGATCGGCGTGTGCGCCGCCATCACGCCGTGGAATTTCCCCGCCGCCATGATTACGCGCAAAGTCGGCCCGGCCCTGGCCGCCGGCTGCCCGATGGTCTTGAAACCTGCCGAAGCGACGCCGTTTTCCGCGCTGGCGCTGGCCGTGCTGGCCGAGCGCGCGGGCGTGCCTGCGGGCGTGTTCAGCATCGTCACCGGCGCGCCGAAAGACATCGGCGGCGAGATGACGTCGAATCCGATCGTGCGCAAGCTGACGTTTACGGGGTCGACCCAGGTGGGCCGCCTGCTGGCCGAGCAATGCGCGCCGACGATCAAGAAACTGTCGCTGGAACTGGGCGGCAATGCGCCGTTCATCGTCTTCGACGATGCCGACCTCGATGCGGCCGTGGAAGGCGCCATCGCCTCGAAATACCGCAACGCGGGCCAGACCTGCGTCTGCGCCAACCGCCTGTACGTGCAGGACGGCGTGTATGAAGCGTTCGCCGAAAAACTGGTGGCGGCCGTGGCCAAGCTGAAGGTCGGCAACGGCATCGAGGCGGGCGTCACGCAAGGTCCGCTGATCGATGGCAAGGCCGTCGCCAAGGTGGAAGAGCACGTGGCCGACGCGCTGGCCAAGGGCGGTCGCCTGCTGGCCGGCGGCAAGCGTCACGCGCTGGGCAATGGCTTCTTCGAGCCGACCATCATCGCCGACGTGACGAACGACATGCGCGTGGCCACCGAGGAAACCTTCGGCCCGCTGGCGCCGCTGTTCCGCTTCAAGACGGACGATGAAGTCGTGGCCCTGGCCAACAACACGGAATTTGGCCTGGCCGCCTACTTCTATTCGCGCGACATCGGCCGCATCTGGCGCGTGGCCGAAGGCCTGGAGACAGGCATGGTCGGCGTCAACACGGGCCTGATCTCGAACGAGATCGCGCCCTTCGGCGGCGTCAAGCAATCGGGCCTGGGCCGCGAAGGGTCGACCTACGGTATCGAAGACTACCTGGTCATCAAGTACATCTGCATGGGCGGTATCGATGCTTGATTGACGCTGCTGCGCGGCGCGCTTTCCGGATGGCGATACAGCCCCGGCACCGCGCGCCACGCTTTGCGCCAGCATCCGCGACGGTCGTTATTGACGGCTGTTGCGCGCCGCTCCCAGACGGTCCAGCATGCGCTTGACCGCATCCATCTGCGTGCCGCTGCGGGTGTAGAAATTCGGATCGAGGGGGTTGAGGCTGGTATAGCCCCAGAAATCCCAGCAGCCTTTCGGGTTGTAGGGGAAGACGGGGCTCGGTTCGGCCTGCGGATACAGCACGATGATCTTGTTGGCGTCGGCCACCTGGTTGTAGCCGGTGCTGGTGTAGAACCGGTTGCCGATCGCCTGCGTCGTTTGCAGGCAGCCGTGGAAGACCACGTGCACGCGGCAGCTTTCGCTGTCGCACGCTTTCGGAATGTAGGCATAGGCCGTGTTGTTCATGCTCGAGTACGAGTTCCGGATGAAGCTGCGCTGGTTGAAGGAAATCAGCTTGCCCGTCAGGGTGGTCGACGAGGGCAGCAGGTCCGGGTACAGGTGCTGCAGGATGTCGCGCGCCTGCACGAAGTCGCAGTCGTTGATGAACGGCGACGCCGTCACATCGCAGGCCTTGTCCTGGTTGTTGTCGGTGATGATGGCATGGCCCGCATTGACCGTGTCGACGAAGCGGATTTGCGCCGTCGGCGTGCCCGCCAGTTCATAGAATTTCCCCACCTGCTCCACCACCGGCCGCGTCACGGTCTGGTCTTTCGTTCCGCTGAACAGATACACGCGCTGGCGTTTCAGGTTGGCCGTATCGTCGATCAGGCGGGCGCGCGCGAAATCGTTCGCCGCGCGCAGCAATTCGCTGGCCACGGGCGGCGCGACGTGCGCGGAATCCGGATTCATGCAGGTGCCCAGGGCGTTCGTCAGGTAGGGGATGTAGGGGAAGCTGCCCGGCTGGCCCGAGCAGAAATACGGGCCGCCCGCGATGATGCCGGCGCCGGTCACGGTGGATGAATAGGCGACGGCAAATTGCGCCGCCATGAAGGCGCCCGAGGACAGGCCGGAAACGGTCGTCTGGCTCAGGTCGGCCTGGTAGGCGGGCAGGGCGGGCGCGTCGCCCGTCGCGGCGGCCTGCGCCTTGGCCTTGGTGGCGGTGACGGCATGCGCGCCGCCGGGTGCGAAGGTGAACAGGCAGGCGGCCAGCAGGGCGCCGGTTGGTGTCGCTAGTTGCGGGAAGGGCATGGCTACTCCACAGGGCAATGAAACAGGGATGGGAAAGGCCGAGCATAGGTAAAAATGCTGTGCCGTGGGCAAGTACTGCGCTGGCCTTGATGTCGCTCAAGGAATCGCTGTTGTTGTTCGTCTCATACGTGCGCGCGGCGTTTGGCATAGAATGGTTCTTTTTCTTACCACCATGGTGCCCTTCATGTCCAAGACCCTTGCCCAGCTGTTCGCGCTGACCACCCTCGCTGCCAGTGCCAGTCTGGCCATGCCGGCCCATGCTGCCGATGCGGCTACCGCTGCGAGCGCCGCTGCGCCAGCGGCCTGCCCTGCCATCCTCAAGCAGACGTTCAACCGCCTGCAGGATGAAGCGCCGCAAAACCTGTGCCAGTATGCGGGCAAGGTCGTGTTGGTGGTAAATACGGCAAGTTATTGTGGTTTTACCAATCAATACGAAGGACTCGAGGCGCTGTATGCGAAGTACGGCAGCAAGGGCCTGGTCGTGCTGGGTTTCCCGTCGAACGATTTCGGCAAGCAGGAACCGGGCAACAGCAAGGAAATCGCCGATTTTTGCTACAACACCTATGGCGTGAAGTTCCCCATGTTCGCCAAATCGGTGGTGTCCGGCCCGACGCCGAACCCGCTGTACGTGGACCTGATCAAGCAGACGGGCAAGACGCCGGCCTGGAATTTCCATAAGTACCTGATCGACCGCCATGGCAAAGTGGTGGAAAGCTTCCCCAGCAAGGTGGCGCCGGACGATAAAAAGCTCGTGGGCGCCGTCGAAAAAGCGCTGGCGCTGTAAGCCGCCGATACAAAAGCAGGCCAGGCGCCTGCTTTTTTTTAATGTTGCGCTTGTCGTCTTGCCATCATTGTCCTAAGCTGGTTGTTCGCGTTTGTCAAAACAACCATCAAGGAGATCATCATGGCGTATGTCGATGGATTTGTCGTTCCCGTACCGCAAGCCAAGCTCGATGCTTACCTGGCCATGTCGCGCGCCTGTGGCGCCGTCTGGCGCGAATATGGCGCGCTGGAATTTCGCGAATGCGTGGGCGACGATGTCAAGCCGGGCAAATGGACTTCGTTTCCACAGGCGGTGGATTTGCAGGATGGCGAAGTGGTGGTGTTTTCCTGGATCGTTTACGAGTCGCGCGCCAAGCGCGATGAAATCAACGACAAGGTCATGAAAGACCCGCGCCTGGCCGAGATGATGGATCCGGCCAAGCTGCCTTTCGATGGCAAGCGCATGATCTACGGCGGTTATGAAATGCGCATCGACGCCTAGCGGCTGAAACAGTCCATGGCCGCGTTGCAGTGCCTCGCCGTGCAGTTGCACTGCCTTCGGCGCTGCGCCTTGCCCTGAACTGTTTCAGGTTGCAGAGTCCATGGCGGCGTTGCCATGCCGTGTCGGGCGGTTGCAGGGCCTTCGGCGCTGCGCCTTGCCCTGGACTGTTTCAGGTTGCAGGAGTCCATGGCGGCATTGCCACGCCTTGTCGGGCGGTTGCAGGGCCTTCGGCGCTGTGCCTTGCCCTGGACTGTTTCAGGTTGCAGGAGTCCATGGCGGCATTGCCACGCCTTGTCGGGCGGTTGCAGGGCCTTCGGCGCTGCGCCTTGCCCTGAACTGTTTCAGGTTGCAGGAGTTCATGGCGGTGTTGCCAGGCCTCGCCGTGCGGTTGCAGGGCCTTCGGCGCTGCGCCTTGTCCTGAACTGTTTCAGGTTTCAGGAGGAGGCTGTAAGTTGCGCCGGCAGCGCGCCGCGCAGTGCATTGCAGACGACGATGGCCTCGGCCTTTGCCAGCATGGCGCGCGTGATGATGGTTTCCTGCGCATCCCAGGCCGGATCGGCCAGCATGGCGGCGCGCTGCACGCCGGGCAACAGGCCACAGGCTAGCGGCGGCGTGTGCCAGCGGCCGTCCAGCCGGACGAAGACATTGCTGCGCCCGCCCTCGGTCAGCTCGCCGCGCTCGTTAAAGAACAGCATGTCGAAGCCGCCTTGTGCCTCGGCAGCGCGCCAGGCGGCGTCGTAGCGCGTGCGTACGCTGCTCTTGTGGCGCAGGAACAGGTCGTCTGCCACGGTGGCGTCCGGCGCCAGCATGATCTTCACCGTGTCCGGCAAGGCGGCGAGGGCACCGCTTTGCACCGTGAACTGGCCATCCTGGCGCAGCGCCAGGCGCAGGCGGAACGGCGCGTCGTCGCTGCGTTCGGCGCAGGCGGCCTGCAGCGCGGCGTGGGCGGCGCCGTCATCCCAGATAAAACCGAAGTAGGCGGCGGAGGCGGCCAGGCGCGCCAGGTGGCGCTCGGGCTGGCGGCAGCCATGGTCGCGGCTGGCGTACAGGGTTTCAAACAGCTCGAAGTCGTTCGCCAGCCCCGTCAGGAAGCGCGCCTTGAGCTGGCATTCCGCGTATTCGTCCGCGGCATCGCTGTCGAGCACGATGCCGGCGCCGACGCCCATCTCACCGCGCCGCATGCCGCCGGCGCCGGGCGGCTGCAGGGCCAGCGTGCGGATCGGCACGGACATGCAGAAGTCGCCCACGGCGTGGCTGGTGCCGGCGAGCGGGGGATCGAACCAGCCGATGGCGCCCGTGTAGACGCCGCGCGGCGCCGGTTCCAGTTCGGCGATGATTTCCATGGTGCGTCGCTTGGGGGCGCCCGTGATCGAGCCGCACGGGTACAGGGCCAGGAAGATGTCGCTGAGGGTGGCGTCGTCGCGCAGGCGCGCCTGCACGGTGGAGGTCATCTGCAGCACGCTGCTGTAGCGCGTCACCTCGAACAGGGCGGGCACCTTGACGGAGCCGGTGGCGGCGATGCGGCCGATGTCGTTGCGCAGCAGGTCGACGATCATCAGGTTTTCCGCGCGGTTTTTCGGGTCCCGTGCCAGGGCGGCGGCGCGGCGCGCATTTTCTTCCCCCTGTTCTGCGGGGGCGGCCGGCGCCGTGCCTTTCATGGGGCGCGCCATCAGCTCGCCCTGCGCATGGCGCACGAACAGTTCGGGCGACAGCGACAGCAGGGCGCCGCCATCGGGCAGCATCACCAGCGCGCCATACGGCACGGGCTGGCGCGCGCGCAGCCGCGCATACAGGGCCAGCGGCGAGCCGAAGGCGTCGAAGCGCAGGCGGTAGGTGTAGTTGACCTGGTAGGTGTCGCCGGCCACGATGTAGTCGTGGATGCGATCCAGCGCGCGCGTGAATTCGGCCTGGTCGATATTCGCGCGGATGCCGGCCACGCCAGCCGGCGTGTCGGAGGCCGGCGCGTGATCCGCCAGCCACTGCGCCACGGCGTCCTGCGACAGCTGCCGGCAGTGCTCGAAGACGAGCACCTGCGCCAGCGGCGGCGCGTCGAGGCTGGCCGCGCGCGGCGGCATGGCCAGCAAGTGCGCGCCCAGTTCGTAGCTGCACACGCTGACGGCGTATTGGCCGCGATCCAGGGCCGCTTGCAGCCCTTCGAGCAGGGCCGGCCACTGTTCCCCCTCGCTGCATTGCAAGACCGCCGCCAGGCCCGTGTACAGGCGCGAACCGGCGCCAGGGGTGCTGGCGTCGTCGAGCAGGGCGAAACAGTCGGTGGACATGGGGACAGCGACAGCGGTGATTTATCCCAGCAGCATGGCGATTTGCAGCGCCGCTTCCTGGGATGGATTGATCTTGAAGCCGCTTTTCGCATAGCGGTGCCAGCGTCCGATGACGAAGCTGACGATCAGGGTGGCGCGCGCCGCCACTTCGCTTTCCTTGCCATGGCCTTCGGACGCGGCCACGCGCAAGGCCTGCTTGAGCGCCAGTTCCACGCGGTCGTAGAACTGGTTCATGCGCACTTGCAGGCGCTCGTCCTCATTGACCAGGGCGTCGCCGATCAGCACGCGCGTCATGCCCGGGTTGCTGATGGCGAAATTGAGCAGCATGCCGATGATGTCGCGCGTCTGCGTCATGCCGTCGCTGTGCTTTTCCGCGATCTGGTTGATCAGGCCGAAGACGCTCGACTCGATGAATTCGATCAGCCCTTCGAACATTTGCGCCTTGCTGGCGAAATGGCGGTACAGGGCCGCTTCCGACACGGCCAGTCTGGCAGCCAGTGCGGCAGTGGTGATTTTTTCGCCTTTCGGCTGCTCCAGCATTGCGGCGAGGGCCTGAAGAATTTGTAGCCTGCGTTGGCCCGGCGGTGTGCTTGCCATGTTTTCTCTTGTAGTTAAAAAAAATGCTGCCTTGATGGGGAGTACCGAAACCGCCGCTAGCGGTCTGGCGTCCGGCGTCAACCGGAGGCCGAGGCCTTCCCCTTCAACGCAGGCGATGAAGGCGGCGTGCCAAATGCCGGACAGATTTTACTTTGACATCGACGTAAGCGGGGCGATTTAACGCTTTTGGCAACGTCGCCACCCCGATCGGATCGGCCATTTTCAGGTATTGCGTGACCCATGCCGTGCGCAGCCCCAGTCTTTTTGCACCCTTCAGGTTGGCCAGCGTATCTTCCACCAGGATGCAGCGGCCGGGCCGGATTTGATGCTTGCGCATCAGTTTGCGCAGCATCAGGGTCGATGGCTTGGGCCGCAGCTGGCGGTGCACATGCATCGCCTCGATGGCGATATGCTGTGAAAAATGCTGACGCAGGCCCAGGTGGCGCATCACGTCGCTCGAATAGCGCAGCGGCGCGTTGGTGAGTAAAATTTTACGGCCAGGCAGGCGTTTGAGTAAAGCCCCCAGTCCCCGTTCGGCGCGTATCATGGCCCGCAAGTCGCCGAAGGTATGCGTCTCGTGCAGAAAATGCGCGGCCTGCACCTGATGGTGCTTGACCATGCCCAGCAAAGTGGCGCCATAGCGGCGCCAGTAGGCCGCGCGCGCCGCATTGACGACGGCGTCGTCCGCCGGCGTCACGCCATCGCCCAGCACCCGCGCAATATACGTGTTCATATTGGCCGTGATGGTGGGGAAGATGGCGTGCGAGGCATTGTGCAGCGTGTTGTCGAGGTCAAACAGCCAGACCGGCGACGAGCGGTTAAGATGGGACACAGGCACAGGAGTCTTTAAGCAAAGATGAAAAATTCAACAATCAGGAAAACCATGCGACGCCAGATTATAGTGATGTTTTGCGGATTATTCTTGCTGCCGTTGCAGGCGGCCCTTGCCGACGCGACGCCGGTGGTGCAAAACCGGGGCGCCCTGTTCAAGGTGCAGGACGCCGGACATACCCTGTATTTGTTCGGCACCATCCACGTCGGCGCTCCCGATTTTTACCCGCTCGAACCGACGGTGACGCAGGCATTGGAGGGCGCCGGCGCGCTGGCGCTGGAGATCGATCCGGGCGCCGACCCGCGCGCCGCCCTCGGCGCCGTGCTGAAGTACGGCATGGATACGCCGGGCAGCAAGGTGCCGGCCGACTGCCGCCAGACCCTGGCGCCGCGTCTGGCGCCGTTGTTGCAAAAATACGGCATCGCGCCAGAGTCGGTGGCGCCGATGAAGCCGTGGATGCTGGCCAGCATGCTGGCCATCGGTGAATTTTCCACGCTCGGCTACCGCTCCGACCTGGCCGTCGACAATTATCTGTCGCAGCAGGCCAAGGCGCGCAAGATCCCCGTGCTGGAACTCGAATCGATGGAAGGCCAGATGGCGCTGTTCGGCGCGATGACGCCAGCCGACCAGTGCCGCTTCCTGGAAGACGGCGTGACCTCGATCGAGGAGCAGGAGCAAAGCCAGGAAGCGCGCGAGATCGCCAATGCCTGGCGCACGGCCGATGCGGCCGCGTTCGACAAGCTGGCGGCCAAGGCCGCGCAAGATCCGTCGTTCGCCGCGCAGTTCGTGCAAAAGGTGCTGCTCGACGGCCGCAATCCGGCCCTGGCCGACGGCATCGCCAAGCTGCTGGCGCGCGAAAAGCACAGCCTGGCCGCGATCGGCGTGCTGCATCTGGTCGGGACGAAAAGCGTGCCGGAGCTGCTGCGCCAGCGGGGCCTGAAGGTGGAACGGGTGTATTAAACTAAAGAAGAGATAGTACTCGCTCGGCCGCGCAACAAACGGCGGCAGAGCAGATGGAAAAGTGTTCAGGGCAAGGCGTACTGACGAGGACAGTACGCTAGTACGGCGAGCAAGTACAACGCCGCCATGGGCATTTTTAACGCTGGGGAGATGACGGCAGAGCAGATGGAAAAGTGTTCAGGGCAAGGCGTCGAGCCGAAGACAGTACGCTAGTACGGCGGGGAAGTACAACGTCGCCATGGGCATTTTTAACGATGGGGAGATGACGGCAGAGCAGATGGAAAAGTGTTCAGGGCAAGGCGTACTGACGAGGAGAGTAAGCATGTACGGCGGGGAAGTACAACGTCGCCATGGGCATTTTTAACGATGGGGAGATGACGGCAGAGCAGATGGAAAAGTGTTCAGGGCAAGGCGTACTGACGAGGAGAGTAAGCATGTACGGCGGGGAAGTACAACGTCGCCATGGGCATTTTTAACGATGGGGAGATGACGGCAGAGCTGATGGAAAAGTGTTCAGGGCAAGGCGTCGAGCCGAAGACAGTACGCATGTACGGCGAGGCGAGACAACGCCGCCATGGACATTTTTTCAGCTGCGGGGAGATATAGTTGGTGCCCTTGACGTGGATCGAACACGTGGCCTCTCCCTTACCAAGGGAGTGCTCTACCACTGAGCTACAAGGGCAAATTAAAAGCGGCGCCAGGTGATCTGCGCCGCCAAACTACTCGCTGTGATGCGTTGCGATTTTTTTAGTGCGAACGGATCATAGTACCAAAAGCCTGCTCGGTCAACACTTCCAGCAATAATGAGTGCTCGATGCGGCCATCGATGATGTGCACCGTGTTCACGCCGGACTTGGCGGCGTCGAGCGCCGACGAGATTTTCGGCAGCATGCCGCCCGAGATCGTGCCGTCGGCGAACATCTCGTCGATTTCGCGCGCCGACAGGTCGGTCACCAGGTTGCCCTGCTTGTCCTGGACGCCGGCGATATTGGTCATCATGATCAGCTTTTCCGCTTTCAGGATTTCCGCGATCTTGCCCGCCACGACATCGGCGTTGATGTTGTAGGCCTGGCCATCCTGGCCGAAGCCGATCGGCGAGATGATGGGAATGAAGGCATCGTCCTGCAGTGCCTTGACGACGGCCGGGTTGATGGCGTCGATCTCGCCGACGAAACCGATGTCGAGGAATTCGCCCGGATGTTCACGGTCAGGCATCTGCATCTTGCGCGCGCGGATCAAGCCGCCGTCCTTGCCTGTCAGTCCCACGGCCTGGCCACCGTAATGGTTGATCAGCATGACGATATCCTGCTGGACTTCGCCGCCCAGCACCCACTCCACCACTTCCATGGTTTCTTCATCGGTGATGCGCATGCCCTGCACGAAGGTGCCTTGCTTGCCGATTTTTTTCAGCGCATTGTCGATTTGCGGGCCGCCGCCGTGGACTACGACGGGATTCATGCCGACCAGCTTGAGCAGGATGACGTCGCGCGCGAAGCCGTGCTTCAGGCGCTCGTCCGTCATGGCATTGCCACCGTACTTGATGACGATGGTTTTGCCATGGAAATTACGGATGTATGGCAGGGCCTCGGCCAGAATCTGCGCCTTGATTTGCGGCGACACCGCCGTCAAGTCGTCATTCATGTCCAGGTTCAAGTTAGCTAGTTGATTCATGGCGAGTCCGGAAAATAGATTTGTGAGATTTTACAGGGAAGAAGAAAATCTTGGAGGCATTATAGGGCGATCTTGTTGTATTTTCCCTGATCATCCTATAGTCTGGCCCGATATGTCCTCCAGCCAGCCCTTTTACGGCCAGTTACATCTGCGTCGCCCAGCATGACAGCGTGTCACACACTTGCCAATTCAAACATAGCCATGAGTCAGTGTACCCTCTGCGGCGCCACTTTCCAGTGTGGCCAGCGCGATCCGAACACCAACACCCCGTGCTGGTGCACGGCCCTGCCACCGGCCGTGCCCGTGCCGGGCAGCGCCGCCGCGGGGTGCTGGTGCCCGTCCTGCCTGCAAGCCCACATTACGGCGCTGGCGCCTCCTGTAAAAGCGGCCGCATCGGCCAAATAAGCGCTTTGGCGTGCAATTGCTTTGCAAAAGACCTTGCATTTTGTAGGGGAATACGGTCAGACTTCGCTTTTTAAGAATTTCTGATAGGAAACTGTCATGCGTTTCAGGGATATCCGGATCGGCGTGCGCATCAATGCGGGCTATGCCATCCTGATCGGGCTGATGCTGGTCGTCATCGTCCTCGCGGGTAGCCGCATCTATGCGATCCGCGCCGAGACCGACGATATCCTGCAGCGCGACTGGGTTGCCGCCAAGGCCACCAGCAAGATCCATGGCCTGGCGCGCGAGGCGGCCACGCGCATTGCCAGCCTGCCGATCCAGCACCAGCTGGCGCTGCGCCAGGCGAACCAGGCGCGCCTGGAGGCGATCCGGCAGGGCATCGACGAGCAGGTGCGCATCCTCGACAGCCTCGATGCGCGCTCCGACGAGCGGCGCCTGCTCGCGCAGATGCACCATGCGCGCACCGACTATTACGCGTCGCTGCAAACGATGTTCGCGCTGGTCGAGCGCGGCGACGATGCGGCCGCGGAGCAGGCCATGCAGACGCAGACCCTGCCCGTGCTGGAAAAGGTGCTGCTGTACGTGGGCCAGCTCGATGACTTGCAGCAGCAGCAGATTCGCGACAGCGCGGCCAGGATACGCAGCGACATCGATACCTCGCTGATGCTGATGGGCGGCATCGGCCTTGCCGCCTTGCTGATCGGCCTGGCCTTTGCCTGGTCGGCGCGCTCGATCACGCGTCCGCTGGGCGAGGCGGTGGCGATCGCCACCCGCGTGGCCAATGGCGACTACAGTTCCGTCATCGAAGTGACGTCGCGCGACGAGACGGGCGAATTGATGCAGGCGCTGAAGAACATGAGCACCAGCCTGGCCGTCGAGCAGGACCTGCGCCATGCCGTGGAGGTGGCCGAGGATGCGACCAAGATGAAATCGGACTTCCTGGCCAATATGTCGCACGAGATCCGCACGCCGATGAACGGCATCATCGGCATGACCCACCTGGCGCTGCAGACCGAGCTCACGCCAACCCAGCGCAACTACCTGGAGAAGGTGGAGTCGGCGTCGAAAAACCTGCTGGCCATCATCGACGACATCCTCGATTTCTCGAAGATCGAGGCGGGCAAGATGGCCTTTGAAAAGGTCGATTTCTTCCTCGAGGACGTGCTGGCGCAGATCGCCGACCTGTCCGTGATGCGGGCCCAGGACAAGGGTCTCGAACTGCTGTTCGACGTCGCCCCCGACGTGCCCAATGCGCTGCAGGGCGATCCCCTGCGCCTGGGCCAGGTGCTGATCAATCTGACCAACAACGCCATCAAATTCACGGACAAGGGCGAGATCGTCGTCAGCATCCGCCTGCGGCAGCTCGAAGAGCACGCGGCCGTGTTGCGCGTCGACGTGCGCGACACGGGCATCGGCCTGACGCCGCCGCAGCGCAGCAAGTTGTTCCAGGCATTTACCCAGGCCGACACTTCCACCACGCGCCACCATGGCGGCACGGGCCTGGGACTGACCATCAGCAAGCGCCTGGTGGAAATGATGGAAGGCGAGATCGACCTGGAAAGCGAAGCGGGCGTGGGCAGCACCTTCTTCTTCACGGCGCGCTTCGGCCTGGCCGCCGTGCCGCGCGACAGCCTGCCGCAACTGCAGCATCAGCAGCGCTTCGAGGGCCTGCGCGTGCTGGTGGTCGACGACAACCCCAGCGCGCGCGAGATCTTCGTCGGCATGCTGACGGCCTTGGGCTTCGAGGCGCGCGCCGTGTACAGCGGCACGCTGGCCATCGGCGCCGTGGCACAGGCGCGCGCCGAAGGGCGGCCGTATGGCTTACTGCTGATGGACTGGAAGATGCCGGGCATGAACGGCCTCGATACTCTGGCCGGCATCCGTGCCGACGCCGCCGGCATCGATGCGACGCCGGCTTGCATCATGGTCACGGCATTTCACCGCGAGGCGCTGCTGGAGGCGGCGCAGCAGCGCGAGCTGCCGCTCGACGGCGTCTTGAACAAGCCGGTCAGCGCTTCGACCCTGCTCGACCAGATCTCGTTCGTGTTTGGCGGCGTGACGGGACAGAGCCGCAAGACGCAGCGCCAGAGCAGCTACCGCGACGACGAGCGCGCCCTGCGCGGCGCCTGGCTGCTGCTGGTGGAAGACAATGAGGTGAACCAGGAAGTGGCGCAGCAAATCCTCAGCGACGCCGGCATCCGCGTCGACATCGCCGGCAATGGCGCCATCGCGCTGGCGAAGATCGCGGAAAACCCCTATGACGGCGTGCTGATGGACTGCCAGATGCCGGTGATGGACGGCTACCAGGCCACGCGCAAGCTGCGCCAGGATCCGCGCTATTCGAACTTGCCCGTGATCGCCATGACGGCCAATGCCATGGTGGGCGACAAGGAAAAATGCCTGGACGCCGGCATGAACGACTTCATCGCCAAGCCGATCGACGTGGCCCAGCTGTTCGGTACCCTGGCGCGCTGGATCGCGCCGGCCATGCCGCAGGAAGTCAATGTGGCGGTGGCGCAGGCGGACGCGGAATTGCCCGTGGTCGCCGGCCTGAAAATGGCGGAGGCCATGCGCCGCGTGGGCGGCAATGCCGCTTTGATGCGAAAATTGCTGGACCGCTTCGTGGAAACCCAGTTCGACGCCATGCTGCGCATCGCCGCCGCCATCGAAAACAACCAGCTCGAGACGGCCATCCGCGAAGCACACACGCTGAAAGGCCTGGCGGGCAATATCGGCGCCAGCGGCCTGGCCGACAGCGCGGCGCGGGTCGAGCATTTGCTCAGCCTCGGTTCGCACGACGGCTTGCCGCAGGCGCTGGCCGCCTGCACCCTGGCGCTCGACGAGCTGGTGCCGAAGATCGTGCTGGCCATGCAAGCGCGTGGCGCCGTCGCGGAAGCGGCCGGCGTCGCGGTGACGCAGGTGGACCGGGCGCGCCTGGAGGCCGGCTTGCGCGAGCTGTCGCAGCTGCTGCTGCAGGATGATGCGCAGGCGGTCAAGCATCTCGATGGCATCGGCCCCGTGCTGGTCGCGGCAGGGCAGGCGGAACACGCGCGGCAACTCAAGCGCATGCTGGGACAATACGATTTCGAAGGTGCGCTGGCGCAGCTGGGCGAGGTGGCCGAAGCGCTGGAGCTGACACTGTGACAAGGACAACTATGCAGAGCGAAGGACGGGCATGAGAGCGCCGGCAAGCAAGCCAACCATCCTGGTGGTCGACGACACGCCAGACAATATCGACCTGCTGCGCGCCGTGCTGGAAGACGAGTACCGCACCAAGATCGCCGTCAATGGCGAGCGCGCGCTGAAGATCGCCGCCGGCAGCGACCAGCCCGACCTGATCCTGCTCGACATCATGATGCCGGGCATGAGCGGCTACGACGTGTGCCGCGCGCTGAAGGGCAATCCTGCCACGGCCGGCATTCCCGTGATCTTTGTGACGGCCATGAGCGAAGTGGCCGACGAGCAGCTGGGCCTGGCCCTGGGCGCCGTCGACTACATCACCAAGCCGATTTCGGCGCCCATCGTGCTGGCGCGCATCAAGACGCAGCTGGCGATGAAGCAGATGCAGGATTTTTTGCGCGACCAGAACCAGTACCTGGAGACCGAGGTGGAACGCCGCGTGCAGGAGGTCAAGGCACTGCAGGACGTCACCATCCACGCCATGGCCTCGCTGGCCGAAACGCGCGACAGCGAGACGGGCAACCATATCCGCCGCACCTCGCATTACCTGAAGGCGCTGGCGGAAAAAGTGCGCGACCTGCCGCGCTTCCGGGATTTTTTGACGGACAAGAATATCGAATTGCTGTTCAAGACGGCGCCGCTGCACGACATCGGCAAGGTGGGCATTCCCGACCATATCCTGCTCAAGCCTGGCCGTTTCGAGCCGCATGAAATGGCCATCATGAAGACGCACACCACGCTGGGGCGCGACGCCATCCTGGCGGCCGAGCACGAACTGGGCATCGAGGTCGATTTCCTCAAGTATGCGAAGGAAATCGCCTACAGCCACCATGAAAAATGGGATGGCAGCGGCTATCCGCAGGGGCTGGCCGGCGAGGCCATCCCGATTTCGGCGCGCCTGATGGCGCTGGCCGACGTGTACGACGCGCTGATCAGCCGGCGCATCTACAAGCAGGGCATGGGCCATGCGCAGGCCGTGCAGATCATCGTCGAGGGGCGCGGTTCGCACTTCGACGCCGAGATCGTCGACGCCTTCCTGGAGATCCAGGACCAGTTCATCGCCATCTCCAACCGCTATGCCGACGGCGTGTGCGAGATCGCCGACAAGCAGCGGCAGGTGGCGCCGTTTGCCGAAAAAATCAGCTGACGGTCTTGAAGAAGCGCAGCTGTTTTGCATCCGGCGGCTGGCGTCCGGCCATTGCCGTCGGTATCGCTGCCGCCCGACCTGGCGTGGCCGGCGCCTTGCATGTCATCTCCAGATCAGTGATCAGCTGACGGTCTTGAAGAAGCGCAGCATCTCGCGGCTGGCGTCCGGCCCCTTGCCATCGGTATAGCTGCCGCTGTCGCTGCCGCCGGACCAGGCGTGGCCGGCGCCGTGGATGACCCAGTATTCTCCCAGGGGCGAGCCATCGGCCTGGCTGTGCGTGGTGCGCGTGTAGCGGTGGCCGTTCGGCACGCTGCCATCGGTGGACGCGGCCCTGGCCGCCTTGCCGCCGGCCTGGCTGCGCACGCCCTGGGCGATCAGTTCATCGCCATTGCGCAGGTTGACGGTGGTGTCGCGGTCGCCGTGGAAGACGATGATGGGCACGCCGCCGGCTGGTGCCTGGCGCTTGGGATTGGGCATGGCGCCGCCCTTCATGGCCGCCAGCGCCGACGGCAAGTCCTGCGCCGAGGCGAAGGGCAGGCCGGAATGCACGCCGACGGCGGCAAAGACTTCCGGATACAGGGTGCCGACGATGACGGCCATGGCGCCGCCCGCCGAGAGTCCCGCGATGAACACTTCGCGCTCGTTGACGGGATACTCGTCGATGACCTGCTGCGCGATGCCGGCGATCAGCGATGGTTCGCCCTGGTCGCGCTGCTGGTCGAGTGCATTGAACCAGTTCCAGCAACGCGAGCTGTTGGCGCCCTGCGTCTGTGCCGGGTAGACGACAAAGCACTGTTTTTCCTCGGCCAGCGCGTTCATCTGCGTGCCGGCCGCGAAATCGTCGGGATTTTGCGTGCAGCCGTGCAGCATGACGACCAGCGGCATGGCCTGGCCATGGTAGCTGCTGGGAATATACAGTTTATAGGCGCGCGTGCCCGCATGGTTGCGGTACACGCCATCGATGAATTGCGCGCCGGCCGGCAGATGCGCCGGCGCCGTGCCCGGCGTATTGAAACCGGGCGCTTGAAACGTGGGCATGTCGAAGCTGTGCTGCCCCAGGCCGGCCGGCACGCCCAGGCGCGCCATGAAGTCTTGCGCGAATTCCTGCGCCGCCTGCGCCGGCGTGGGTGGTACGGGAGGCGTCTCCGGCGTGGCGCCAGGCTGCGGCTGCGCAGCCGATGGCGGTGGATTGATATCGCGCATGGGCTGCGGCGGCGCCTGCGTGGCCGCAGCCTGCGGCGCCAGACCGGCCGCGGCCAGCGCCTGCTGGATGGCTTCGGTGGCGGCGGCAGGACCCTTGGCGAGGTTATTGCCCATTAAATTGCGGGTTGCGGCGCGCATGTGCGCGAACATGTCTTGAGCTAGTTTCATGACCATCCTTAACGGTGCCGCGCATCGGCCGGGCCATCGCCGCGAACCAATACGCTAGTGAATTCGCCCTGCAAGCGCCGTCTTGACGACGGTGCTGGCGTGCAGGGCACCTAATACGAAGATCGACTCGATGGTGGCCAGTGCCAATTCCACGGAGACGTCGCTGGCGATGCTGGCCAGTCCCAGCACCTGGATTTGCAGGCGCTGGCCGGCTGCCTGGATCGCTTCCAGGTCGGCGCGCGAATAATGCTGCATGCCCAATACCAGGCTTTTACGGGCGACGGTTTGTCTGACCACGTCGGCGTGTGTGCCCAGCTGATTGCGTATGGCCGTACGGATCAGGTCTGTACGGTTGGAATAAAATCCTTCCTGCACCAGCAGATCGATCTGCCCCAGGTCGATCAAGCCCAGGTTGATCGTGATTTTTTCTGATTCCCCAATTTTGGGCTTGCTGTCTTGCTTGGCCATAAGTCTCCGTGTACTCCATGTGGCATCCAATTGCCATCTACATGGATGGTAGTATAGTTCTGTAACATCTCAAGTCAAGCAGGATTTGCCTGATCCGGAGGCAGGATAGCCGCCGGCAGAGTGAAAACGCGGTGCAAAATAAATGTGCGGACAGTTATTTTTTGATAATATTTTACGCTTAAAAATGTAGCGACAGAAACATTGTCGTGTTGCTTGGCCGCCTCGCCGCGCCGCTTTCGCGGCATAATGAACGCCTACACGTTTACCGATGCCGCTCCATGATGGTCGATACCCCGCCAGCCGTTCCGCTCCCCTTGCCGTCGCCGGTGCCGTCGCCCTGTGTCAGCCTGTGCAAGATGAACCGCAACAGCGGCCTGTGCGAGGGCTGCCTGCGCACGCTCGACGAGATCATCGCCTGGAGCAAGGCCGACGACGACTTCAAGCGCGCCGTGTGGGCCCAGCTGCCGGGCCGTGTATCCTTGCTCGATTTCGAGCCCGACTACTGAGGACGCCCATGCCGCGATCGCCAGCGCTGTTCCCCGATTCCATTCAGGTGTTCGAACGCGGCTGGCTGTCGTCGAATAACATCCTGCTGCAGGGGACGCACGACACGGCCCTGATCGACAGCGGCTATGTCACGCATGCGCCGCAAACCCTGGCCCTGCTGCGCCACAGCCTGGCCGGCCGGCCGCTGGAGCGCCTGTTCAACACCCATCTGCACTCCGACCATTGCGGCGGCAACGCGCTGCTGCAAGCCGAGTATGGCTGCCATACGGCCATTCCCGCGTCGGAAGCGGACAAGGTGCGCGCGTGGGATGTCGATGCCCTGAGCTTCCAGGCCACGGGCCAGCAATGCCCGCGCTTCGGCTTTGACGCCACCGTCTCGCCGGGCGACATATTCACCCTGGCCGACCTGCGCTGGCAGGCGCTGGGCGCGCCCGGCCATGACCCGCACTCATTGATCTTTTACTGCGCCCAGGAAGGCATCCTGATCTCCGCCGACGCGCTGTGGGAAAACGGTTTCGGCGTGATCTTCCCGGAGCTCGACGGCGGCTCCGGCTTTCCTGAAGCGCGCGCCACCCTGGACCTGATCGCCGGCCTGGACGTGCGCGTCGTCATCCCCGGCCACGGACGGCCATTCCAGGACGCCGCCGGCGCCCTGCAGCGCGCCTATTCGCGCCTTGACTACCTGGCGTCCGACCCCGTGCGCAATGCGCAGAATGCCGTCAAGGTCCTGCTGAAATTCCTGCTGCTGGAACGCCAGCGCATCGCCCTGGCCGAGATACCGGCCCTGTTGCGCGGCATGCCTATCTTCGAAGAGGCCAACCGGCGCTTCCTGCGCCAGGAAGCGGCCGCGCTGGCCGAATGGGCCGTATCGCAGTTGCTCAGGGCTGCAGCGGCACGCGTCGAGGGTGAGTACCTGCTTAACGACGGTTAGCGCGGTACCCGATTAAATTCAGCACGATCGTACTTTTTCTGAACTATAATCAACGTTCAGTGTGTCTCTCACGTCCGATCAACTTTCCAGCGAGTCCGCCATGGCACTGCCTGCAGCGTTGCAAAACCTCTCCTTACCCGTTATCGCGTCGCCGATGTTCATCGCCAGCGGCCCGGCCCTCGTCGCGGCGCAGTGCAAGGCCGGCATCGTCGGTTCCTTCCCGGCCCTGAACGCGCGTCCCGCCGAACTGCTCGACACCTGGCTCACGGAGCTGCAGGCCGAACTGGCCGCCTTCCAGGCCGCCAATCCGGATAAAAAGGTGGGACCGATCGCCGTCAACCAGATCGTGCACCAGTCGAACGACCGCCTCGCGCATGACGTGGAAGTCTGCGTCAAGCACCAGGTCCCCATCATCATTTCCTCGCTGCGCGCGCCGCCCAAGGAAATGCTCGACGCCATCCACAGCTATGGCGGCATCGTGCTGCATGACGTGATTTCGATCCGCCACGCGAAGAAGGCGCTGGAAGCGGGTGTCGATGGCCTGATCCTGGTGGCCAGCGGCGCCGGCGGCCATGCTGGCACCCTGTCGCCATTCGCGCTGGTGGGCGAAGTGCGCAAATTCTTCGACGGTCCGCTGGCGCTGTCCGGCTCCATCGCCACGGGCGACGCCGTGCTGGCCGCGCAGGCGATGGGCGCCGATTTCGCCTACATCGGTTCGCGCTGGCTGGCGACCAAGGAATCGAACGTCAGCGACAGCTACCGCGATGCCATCGTCGATTCCGCCGCAGCCGACATCGTCTACACGAACCTGTTTACGGGCGTGCACGGCAATTACCTGAAGAAATCGATAGAAGCTGCCGGACTCGATCCGGAAGCCTTGCCTGAAGCGGACAAGAGCGCGATGAATTTCGGTTCGGGCAGCGCCAAGGCCTGGCGCGATATCTGGGGCGCCGGCCAGGGCGTGGGCTTGATGGACGATGTGCCGACGGTGGCCGAGATGGTGGAGCGCCTGAAGGCGGAATACGCTGCGGCGCGCGCGCGCCTGAAGCTGTAACGTTGGTGAGGATGTCGGATGACGCGCTGCGCGCCAATCCGACCTACTCGAACCTGGTGGCGTAGGTCGGATTAGCGCAGCGTAATCCGACTACCATCATGAATCACTCCTGCTTCAAGTCCTCGGGCTTGATGGCCCACAGTCCCGGCAGGTTGCGCCAGTAGCCGTACGCATCCATGCCGAAGCCGACGACGAAGCGGTTCGGGATCACCAGGCCGACGATGTCCGCCTGCACGGGCTTTTTCTTGCCGATGGCCTTGTCGGCAAACACGGCCAGGATCACTTCCGAGGCGCCCATGTCCAGCAGGCGCTGCTTGACGTGCGCCAGGGTTTCGCCTTCATCGAGGATATCGTCGAGCACGATCACCGTGCGGCCCGCCACGTTCGAGCGGGGGATGACTTTCCACACCACTTCGCCACCCTTGTCGTCGTCGCCATAGCGGCTCACATGGATGTAGTCGAACTCGAGCGGAAAGCTCAGCTGCGGCAGCAGGTTGCCCGTAAACACGACGGCACCGCCCATCACGCCCAGCACCAGCGGGAATTCCTTGGAATCGTCGGCGTTGAAGCGCGTGTTGAGTACCTCGGCCATGCGCGTGATCGACGCCTGCACGGTATCTTGGTCGAACAGCAGTTCCGCGTTCTTGATCAGGTCGCGGGCACGGTTGTGATGAAATTCTTGCATGGACTCTTGCATGGCGATGAATGGGGCTGATGATGAATGCCGGTATTATCCCGCAAACGCCATCAGCGTGCCAGCGAACTAACTGTAATCGCGGATATCGTCGATGACCTTGCCATCTTGCGCCAGGCTGCCCAGCGCCACCAGCACGACGTCGCCGCGCAGCTTGGTCAGTTCGCGGATCGAGCCGATGATGGCTTCCACGCCGCTGGCGTCAAGCGGATCGGCGACTTCGCAATGCAAAGTCATCTCGTCGTTGGCCATGCGTCCCGACACCACCAGCCGCGCCTTCCTGATCTGCGGGTGGCGGCGCGCGATTTCGTGCACCTGCGACGGGTGCACGAACATGGCGCGCACCTTGGTGGTCTGGTCGGCGCGCCCCATCCAGCCCTTGATGCGCGTATTCGTGCGGCCGCACGGCGAGGCGGGGGCGTCCGTCAGCACGGCCGACAGGTCGCCCGTGGCGAAGCGGATCAGCGGGTAGTCGGCGTTGAAGACGGTGACCACCACTTCGCCCACTTCGCCGGGGGCGACGGGGATGCCGCTGCCCGGATGGACGATTTCCAGCAGTACGTTCTCGTCGATGACCATGCCCGGATTGAGCTTGCCGTTGCTGGCCGTTTCATAGGCGATGCTGCCGATATCGGCCGAGGCGTAGGTCTGGAACACGTGCGGCACGCCGTTGGCGGCGAACCAGCTGCGCAAGGATTCGGGCAGCGCTTCGGCGCCCATCACGGCATTCCTGACGCTGCTGATGTCGGCGCCCATCTCGCGCGCCTTCTCGATGATCAGTTTTAAAAACGACGGCGTGCCGATATACGTGTCGGGCTTGAGGTCCGCCATCGCCTGCACCTGCATTTCCGTCTGGCCGATGCCGGCCGGGATGACGGTGCAGCCGATGCGCGCGGCGCCCCCTTCGACCATGAAGGCGGCCGGCGTGAAATGGTAGGAAAAACAATTCTGCAGCAAGCCGCCGGCGCGCACGCCGGCCGCGTACATGGGCCGCGCGAAGCGCCACCAGTCGGGCCCCCGGCCTTCCGGATCGAAGATGGGGCCGGGCGAGACGAACACGCGCGACAGGGCGTTCTTGGGCGTCGTGTTCAGGCCGCCGAAGGGCAGCGCGCCGTGCTGCAGCTGCTTGAGGTCGGATTTGCGCGTGACGGGCAGCTGCGCCAGCGCGGCGCGGCTGGTGATGTCGGCTGCATTGACGCCGTCGAGAATGCGGGCCCAGCCCGGCGCCTTTTGCGCGCGCGCGATCAGCTGCGGCAGGCCGGCCATCAATTCGCGTTCGCGTGCTTCGGGGGCGCGTGCCTCCAGACTGTCGAGCGTATCGGTCATGTTGCGGATTCTCCAATGTCACGTTGCAGTTTTTTCGTCAGCCTGGCAAAAATCAGGCTGTAAGAGCGATGCAGCAGGGCGGCCATTTCGGCGTCGTCGAGCGCATCGGGGCTGGCGATATGCACCCATTTGGCCCGCGCCAGGTACGGCGCCGGGCGGATGCCGGGGCGGTCCGTCAATTCCAGGAAGCGTTCGGCATCGACCTTGAAGCTCATGCCGCGCGTGCTGTGCGCTTCCGCGCCGCACAGCGCGAACAGCCTGCCACCGACGGAAAACGCCAGCACGTTGCTCCATTTGATGTCTTCTGTCGCGCCGGGAAAGCCGCGGCAGACCCGCTTCGCCCGTTCCAGGTCCATGCCGTCCCTCCTGCGTCAGGCCAGCCAGCGCTTGCGGCGGCGGTAGAACTTCATGTCGCGGAAGCTCTTGCGCCCGGCGCTGGACACGCCCAGGTAAAACTCCTTGACGTCCTCGTTGCTGGCCAGTTCCTGCGCCTGGCCCTCCATCACGACGCGGCCGTTTTCCAGGATGTAGCCGAAGTCGGCGTAGCGCAGGGCCACGTTGGTGTTTTGCTCGGCCAGCAGGAAGGAGACGTTTTCCTTGTGGTTCAGGTCCTTGACGATGCCGAAGATCTCTTCGACGATCTGCGGCGCGATGCCCATCGATGGCTCGTCGAGCAAAATCATCGACGGCTTGGCCATCAGCGCGCGGCCGATGGCGCACATCTGCTGTTCGCCGCCCGAGGTATAGCCGGCCTGGCTGCTGCGGCGGGTTTTCAGGCGCGGGAAGTAGTGGTAGACCTTTTCCAGCGCGTCCTTCAGCTCGCCGCGCGACAGGCTGCGCGTGTAGGCGCCCGTCAGCAGGTTTTCCTCGATCGTCAGGTGGCCGAAACAGTGGCGCCCTTCCATCACCTGCGACAGGCCGCGCTTGACCAGTTCGTTCGGCGTCAGCTGGTCCACGCGCTCGCCCTTGAACTGGACTTCGCCCTTGGTGACGTCGCCGCGCTCGCCGCGCAGCAGGGTCGAGATGGTTTTCAGGGTGGTCGACTTGCCGGCGCCGTTCGCGCCCAGGAGCGCGACGATCTTGCCTTGCGGCACTTGCAACGACACGCCCTTCAAGACGAGGATCACGTGGTCGTAGATGACTTCGATATTGTTGACCGACAGGTAGGGCGGCGGCGCGTCCGCCTTGACCGGGGCTTGCGTGGCAGTGGGTATCATGGCTGCTTCGTTTTCATAGGGTGTTGGCTTGTCGGATTACGGCCTGCGGCCTGATCCGACCTACGATGTATCTCGGTAGGTCGGATGAGCGCCCTGCGCGCAATCCGACACCACCCCGCAAGCCGCTTACTTCATGCAAGCGGGCGTGATCTTCTTCTCTTCCGCATACTTGGCCGACGATTCCTCGACCAGCTTGCGCACCAGGGCCTTGTCGCCGACGATCCATTTCGGCGTGATGGCGGTCCACTTCTTGCCATCCCACTGCTGCACCTTCACGGCGCCCGAGCCTTCATGGTCGTCGCAGCTGGTTTTCACGGTGGGGAACATGCCCAGCGCGCCGACGGCCTTCTGGCGCGCATCGTCGACGTTCAGGTTTTCCAGGCCCCAGCGCATCTGTTCGCCCGTGATGGGCTTGCCCTTGCCGAATTTTTCCTGCGCCACGCGGATCGCTTCCACCCACAGGATGCCGGCCGTCACGCCGCGCATGTGGTAGACGGAGCCGATGCGCGCCTGGTCGGCCAGGTTGCCCTTGCCGCTGGCGTACAGCTTCTTGCGGATATCGTCGAGCACGGGGTAGTTGCCCGGCGTATTGAAGCTCATCGCCGTGTAGCCCTTGGCCGCGTCGCCCGATGGAATCGTGTCTTCCTCGGAACCGGCCCACCACACGCCCAGCATCTTGTCGCGCGGGAAGCCGTTGCGCTGCGCCGTCTTGATGGCGACGGAATTCATCACGCCCCAGCCCCACAGGATCACGTGGTCAGGCTTGGCCTGGCGAATCTGCAGCCATTGCGATTGCTGTTCGCTGCCCGGCGGCGCGACGGGAATCTTGATCAGCTCGAAGCCATACTGCTTGGACAGCGCTTCCAGCACGGGCAGCGGTTCCTTGCCGAAGGCCGAATCGTGGTACAGGTGGACGATCTTCTTGCCTTTCAGCTTGTCCATGCCGCCATCCTTGTCGCCCAGATACTTGATCATGGCGGCCGCCTGGCTCCAGTAGCTCGAGATCAGCGGATACACGTAGGGGAAGACCTTGCCGTTGGCGGCGTCCGAGCGGCCGTAGCCGATCATGGTCATGGGGATCTTGTCCTGCGCCACGCGGTCCAGAATGCCGTAGGCGACGCCGGTGGACAGGGTTTCCACCAGGGTCGCGCCGCCCTGCTTGGTTTTCAGGCGTTCATAGCACTCGACGCCGCGCGAGGGGTTGTATTCGGTCTCGCATTCTTCCCAGCTGATCTTGACGCCATTCACGCCACCGGCCTGGTTGACCAGGTTGAAGTAGTCGATGATGCCGCCATAGAAGCCCGAACCGCCGGCCGCGTACGGACCCACGCGGTACGAAGGCAGGGCGATGTACTGTTCCTTCGCCTGTGCCTGGGCGCTGCCGGCGATGGTGAGTGCGGCACTGGCGATGGCGGTGGCCAGCATGAGCGATTTGATGTGTTTCATTGTGTCTCCTCTTGTTTTATTTGGTATTCAAGTGAACCGACATCGGACTGCAAGGTACAAATTTCTAGTGCGGGAAAGGCCACAGGCGCAGTTTTTCCTTGGCTATCTGCCACAGCCTGGCCAGGCCATGCGGCTCGACGATCAGGAAGAAGATGATCAGCGCGCCGAACACCATCAGTTCCAGGTTCGAGGCCACGCTGGTGGGCAGGGAAAGGCCGTGGGCGACGATGTTCAGGAACACGGGCAGCAGCACGATGAAGGCCGCGCCGAGGAAGGAGCCGAGGATGGAGCCGACGCCGCCGATGATGATCATGAACAGGATGCGGAAGGACAGGTCCAGGTTGTACGCTTCCGGCTCCACCGTGCCCAGGTAGGCATACGCATACAGGGCGCCGGCCACGCCGCAATAGAAGGAGCTGACGGCAAACGCCAGCAGCTTGGTGCGCATCAGGCGGAAACCGATCACCTCGGCCGCCATGTCCATGTCGCGCACGGCCATCCACGAGCGTCCCACGTTCGAGCGGATCATGTTCTTGGCCAGCAGGGCCATGACGGCGACGATGGCCAGCACCAGGATGTATTTGCTCTGCGGCGTGTCGAACTGGTAGCCGAGGATGGTCATTTTCTGCACCGTGATCACGCCCGACGAGCTGTAGTTCGTCAGGTAGGGGATCTTGGTCAGGCACCAGACGACGAAGAACTGCGTCGCCAGCGTCGAAGCGGCCAGGTAAAAGCCGCGGATGCGCAGCGAGGGCAGGCCGAAGGCGATGCCGACCATGGCCGCGCACAGGCCGCCCAGGATGAACGACACCAGCAGCGGCAGTCCCGGCAGGCGCGCCATGAAGTTGTACGAGGCGAAGGCGCCGACGGCCATGAAGGCGGCCGTGCCCAGCGACAGCTGGCCCGCGTAGCCGGTCAGGATGTTCAGGCCCAGCGCGGCCAGGGCGAAGATCAGGAAGGGGATCATGATCGCCGACAGGATGTAGGGCGTGGCGAAATACGGCAGGAGGAAGACGGCGGCGAGCAGCGTGGCCGTCAGTGCCAGGCGGTCTTGCCGGATCGGGAAGATCTGGTTGTCGGCCTGGTAGCTGGTCTTGAATTGTCCTGCTTCACGGTAAATCATGGCGTGTCCTTTGCTGGCTGTTTTGGCTGTTGTCGGGTTACGCGCCATGCGCTAACCCGACCTACGATGCTGTTACGGTGGCGTTATATTCGCCGGATGATTTTCTCGCCGAACAGCCCTTCCGGACGCACCAGCAGGAACAGCAGGGCCAGCACATACGGGAACCAGCCTTCGATGCCGCCGCCGACCATGGGGCCGATGTAGACTTCGGCCAGCTTTTCCGAGGCGCCGATGATCAGGCCGCCGACGATGGCGCCCGGCACCGAGGTAAAGCCGCCGAGGATCAGCACCGGCAGCGCCTTCAGGGCGACGAAGGTGAGGGCGAACTGCACGCCGTTGCGGGCGCCCCACAGCAAGCCTGCCACCAGGGCCACCAGGCCCGCCACGCCCCAGACGACGGCCCAGATGCGCTGCAGCGGGATGCCCACGGCCAGCGCCGCCTGGTGGTCGTCGGCGACGGCGCGCAGGGCGCGGCCCACCTTGGTCTTCGAAAACAGCAGGGCCAGGCAAATGACCAGCAGCGCGCAGACGGCGGCCGCCACCATGTCGAACTGCGAGATGTTGATGTCGAAGTGGTCCATCAGGAACTGCATCGGCACGTCCTCGATCGGCAGGTCCAGCTTGTGCACCTGCGAGCCCCACATCAGCTGCGCCAGGCCTTCGATGAAGAAGGTCAGGCCGATGGTGGCCATGAACAGCGTGATTTCGGGCTGGTTGACGAGCGGGCGCAGGACCACCCGTTCGATCGCCATGCCCAGCGCTATCATGGTCACCATCGTCAGCGGGATGGCCAGCCACAGCGACAGGCCGAACTTGTCCATGATGCCGACGCAGGTGAGGGCGGCAAAGAACACCATCGCGCCCTGCGCGAAGTTGAACACGCCCGAGGCCTTGTAGATCAGGACGAAGCCGATCGCCACCAGTGCGTACATGACGCCCGACAGCAGGCCGCCGATCAGCACTTCAAAGAAAAAATTGATATTCATGGCTATTCCTCGTCTAGTGCGCCACGCCGAGATAGGCGTTGATGACATCCTGGTTGCTGCGCACCTCGTCGGGCGTGCCGTCGCCGATCTTCTTGCCGTAGTCGAGCACCACCACGCGGTCGGAGATATCCATCACCACGCCCATGTCGTGCTCGATCAGCACGATGGTCGTGCCCAGCTGGTCGTTGACGTCGAGGATGAAGCGGCACATGTCCTGTTTTTCTTCCACGTTCATGCCGGCCATCGGTTCATCGAGCAGCAGGATTTCCGGCTCGGCCACCAGCGCGCGGCCCAGTTCCACGCGCTTTTGCAGGCCGTACGGCAATCGTCCCACGGGCGTCTTGCGGATTGCCTGGATTTCCAGGAAGTCGATGATTTCCTCGGCCTTCTTGCGGTGCTCGATTTCCTCGCGCCGCGCCGGTCCCCAGTACAGGGCCTGCAGCAGGAAGTTCGACTTCATCTTCAGGTTACGTCCCGTCATGATGTTGTCGAGCACCGTCATGCCCTTGAACAGGGCGATGTTCTGGAAGGTGCGCGCGATGCCGGACTTGGCGGCCTGGTAGCAATCCATGCCGCGCCGGTGTTCGCCGCGGTAGATGATCTCGCCCTGCTGCGGGCGGTACACGCCGTTGATCACGTTGAGCATCGAGCTTTTGCCGGCGCCGTTCGGGCCGATGATGGCGCGGATTTCATGCTGCCTGACGTCGAAGGAAATATCGGTCAGCGCCTTCACGCCGCCGAACGACAGCGAGATATTCTTCAGGTCCAGGATCACGGGGCCGGTCTTGCGGGCCGTGCCGAAATGGACATCGGGTTCGTTCATTTGCATCGTGCTGTGCTCCATCATGCGGCCGCGCCCAGGGCCGGATACGTTTTGCTGTCCCAGATCTGCAGGTCGGCGCTGGTCGAACCGGTGCGGCCATCCTCGAATTTCACCTGGGTCTCGATGTATTGCGTCGCCTTGCCCTCATACAGGGCAGAGATCAGCACCGCGTACTTTTCGGCGATGAATTTGCGGCGCACCTTGCGCGTGCGGGTCAGTTCGTCGTCGTCCGGATCGAGTTCCTTGTGCAGCACCAGGAAGCGGTGCACCTGGGTGCGGTCCATCAGCGGGTCGGCCGCCAGTTCGGCGTTGACTTGCTCGATGCAGTCGCGGATCAGGCCATACGTCTCGGCGCGGGCCGCCAGGTCGGTGTAGCCGGAATAGGCGATGCCGCGCCGCTCGGACCAGTTGCCGACCGCTTCGATGTCGATGTTGATGAAGGCGCAGACCTGGTCGCGCGCATGGCCGAAGGCCACCACTTCCTTGATGAAGGGGAAGAACTTGAGCTTGTTTTCGATGTAGTTCGGCGCGAAGATGGCGCCGCAGTTCATCTTGCCCACGTCGGCCGCGCGGTCGATGATTTTCAGGTGACCTTCGCTGTCGAAGACGCCCGCGTCGCCCGTGTGGAAATAGCCGTCCGCGTCGATCACTTCGCTCGTCGCGTCGGGGCGCTTGAAGTAGCCGCTCATGGTCGCCTGCGACTTGACCAGCACTTCGCCGTTGTGCGCCAGTTTCACTTCCACGCCCGGCGCCGGCAGGCCGACGCTGTCGAACCTGATATTGCCGTCCGGTTGCAAGCATACATAGGCGCAGGTTTCGGTGGAACCGTACAATTGCTTGAGGTTGACGCCGATCGAGCGGTAGAAGCGGAACAGGTCGGGGCCGATGGCGGCGCCGGCCGTGTAGGCGACGCGCACGCGCGTCAGTCCCAGCACGTTTTTCAGGGGGCCGTAGACGAGGATGTCGCCCAGTTGATAGCTGAGGCGGTCGGCCAGGGAGACTGGCTTGCCATCCAAAATCTGCGCGCCGCAGCGCTTGGCCACGTCCATGAAGTGGCTGAACATGCGGCGCTTGATGGCGCTCGCATCCTCCATGCGTATCATCACGCTGGTGAGCATGTTCTCGAACACGCGCGGCGGCGCGAAATAGCAGGTGGGGCCGATTTCGCGCATGTCGATCATCACCGTGTCGCCCGATTCGGGGCAATTGACGGTGAAGCCTGCCACCATGGCCTGCGCCAGCGAGAACAGGCAGTCGCCGACCCAGGCCATGGGCAGGTAGGACAGGATGTCTTCGTTGTCGGTGAGCTGGTCGAAGGCCACGCCGCCTTCGCCGGCGGCCAGCAGCGCCGTGTGGCTCTGGCATACGCCCTTGGGTTTGCCCGTGGTGCCCGAGGTGTACAGGATGACGGCCGAGTCGCTGCCACGGCCTGCCTCCACGGATGCCTCGTAAAAGCCCGGATGTTCGCGGTCGTAGACCCGCCCCAGCGCCTGCAGGCCGGCAAAGGAAATGAGTTCGGGCTGGCGGTAGTGGCGCATGCCCCGTTCATCGTCGTAGGCGATGTGGGCGACGTGCGGATACAGTGCCTGGAGTTCGAGCAGCTTGTCGACCTGCTCCTGGTCTTCGACGATGGCGTAGCGGATTTCCGCATCCTGCAGCACGTAGGCCATGTCGGCGGCCGGCGCGTCCTGATACAGTGGCACCGGTACGCCGCCCAGGCTCTGCGCGGCCAGCATGGCCCAGTAGAGGCGGGGACGGTTGTCGCCGATGATGGCCAGGTTCATGCCGCGCTGGAAACCGATGGCGGCCAGGCCGCAGGCCAGTGCGCGCACCTCGTCGTTGACTTCCAGCCAGGTCCAGGTTTGCCAGATGCCCAGGTGTTTTTCGCGAAATGCGGGCTTGTCGGATCGTACCGTCCCGTGTTGCAATAAGCGCCGCGGAAAAGTTGGCATTGTTGCTGTGGTATGCGTTTGCACCAGTGTCTCCCTGTTGCTTGTCTCAGGCCCCACCTCGTTGGATGGCGCTCTGTGTTTTTTATGTGTAAGGCGTTTGTGCAATGATAGTAGCTTGCGTTAGTTTGCCAAGTTGTCTTTTCGGGGACATTTACCCACTTTTCGATGGTGCATCGCACAATGACCAATCCTGATATCAGCCTCAAGGATGCCGTGCGCGCGGCCAACTGGGCGCAGCTGCTCGATTCCGTGCAAATGGCCCGGGTCGAGGCGGATGTGTTTGAAACCTTCGTGCCGAAAGGCGGCTTTGTGTGCCGCAAGGGCGAACCGGTGGACAACTGGATCGGCGTCATCAGCGGCATGGTCAAGATGAATAATTTTTCCGCTTCCGGCAAGGCCATGACCTTCATCGGCGTGCCGCCCGGCAGCTGGTTCGGCGAAGGTTCGCTGCTGAAAAACGAGATCCGCAAATACGACACCATGGCCCTGCGCGACACGCGCGTGGCGCGCCTGCCCGGCGCCACCTTCCACTGGCTGCTGGAAACGAGCCTGCCATTTACGCGCTTCCTGCTGATGCAGCTGAACGAGCGCCTGGGACAGTTCATCGGCATGGTGGAAAACGAGCGCCTGCTCGACCTGAACACGCGCGTGGCGCGCTGCCTGGCGTCGATGTTCAATTCGCACCTGTACCCGGGCGTGGAGACGCTGGTGCAGCTGTCGCAGGAAGAGATCGGCCTGTTGTCCGGCTCCTCGCGCCAGCGCGCCAACCAGGCCTTGCAGGTGCTGGAAAAGAAAGGCTTGTTGCGCCTCGATTACGGCGGCATCCGCGTGCTGGACCTGGAAGGCTTGCGCCGCTACGAGGCCGATGATGGAGAGTGATGTGTCGATGGACGAAATGAAGCGCCTGACCGAGCAGCACTACCAGTCGTTCCTGCAGGCGCGCCTGGCCGGCGCCAAGGCGCTGGCGCGGCTGGACGCGGCCATGCAGGCGCGCCACGCCCTGCTGCCGATGCCGCTGACCCTGCGCGAACTGGCCTTGCTGCCGCAGCTGTGCGATGCCTCGCTGCTGGCGCTGGCCCGCTCGCCGCATTGCGGGCACTGGAGCCGCGACGACATCGGCGACACGGATCCCGCGCAAGTGCTGGCCGAAGACGTCGCGTATGCGGAGTTTTCGCGCGCCATCCTGGAGGAAGCGGCGCGGCACCTCGACGCCATCCATGCCGGCCAGCTGCCATATGTCGCCGACGCGGCCTTTGCCACGGCCGATTCCGGTGTGCTGGCGCGCGCCGCGCGGGTGGCGTCCTACCGCGATGAGGGCTGGTTTGCGCCTGTCATCGCCACCTTGCTGCCGCAGGCGTGCGTGGCGCCTGGCACGGCCAGGAGCGCGCCATCGCAGTCGCTGGCCATGGCCCTGGGCCATGGCGTGGAAACCATCCCCACGCCGGCAAGCGTGGAAGCCCTGCGCACGGCGCTGGCGCAGGTGCGTCACGCGGGCATACGCAAAAAACTTGAGCGCAATCTGAAGCCGGCGGAAAAAGCCCTGGCCAGGCGCGCATAGCCAGGGCCGGGACGGCGCTCGCCATGCGCAGTGTCTTACCCGGACTAATCGGGGTATCATAGGCGCTTCCCAGCACCGCTCTTTTCGTCCCCATGCAGACACCTGACCAAGCCACTCCCGCCTCCCGTTTGTCGCAACTGCGCGGCGCCATGCGCGCGCAGAACATCGACGCCTGCATCGTGCCGTCGGCCGACCCGCATTTGTCCGAGTACCTGCCGGCCCGCTGGCAGGGCCGCGAGTGGCTGTCGGGCTTTACGGGGTCCGTCGGCACCCTGGTCGTCACGCAGGAGTTTGCCGGCGTGTGGACCGATGGCCGCTATTGGGAGCAGGCGGAGACGGAACTGGCCGGCAGCGGCATCGTCCTGAAGAAAATCCCGTCCGGCGCCAGCGTGCTGTATATCGACTGGCTGGGCGAGACCATGCTGCCGGGGCAGACGGTGGCCGTCGATGGCGCCGTGCTGGGCCTGGCCAATGCGCGCCTGCTGCAACAGGCGCTGGGCGCGCGCGTGATCCTGCGCACCGATATCGACCTGCTGCAAGCCGTGTGGCCGGGTCGTCCGGCCATGCCCACCGCGCCCGTGTATGAACATGCGGCGGCCTATCCATCGCTGTCGCGCACGGAAAAACTGGCGGCCCTGCGCGCCAGCATGGCCGCGCACGGCGCCAGCCATCATGTGATTTCCACACTGGACGATATCGCCTACCTGTTCAACCTGCGCGGCGCCGACGTCAACTACAACCCCGTCTTCCTCGCCCACGCGCTGGTGGGGCCGGAACGCGCCACCCTGTTCGTCGCCGACGGCAAGCTGCCGGCGGCCCTGCGCGCCAGCCTGGAAGCGCAGGGCGTGGACGTGGCCGCGTATGAGCGCGCGGGAGCCGCGCTGGCCGCCTTGCCCGCCAGCGCCACCCTGCTGCTCGACCCGCGCCGCATCACGTTCGGCACGCGCCAGGCCGTGCCAGAGCCGGTGCGCGTGGTGGAAGCCATCAATCCCACCACGTTTGCCAAGTCGCGCAAGACGGACGCCGAGGCAGCCCACGTGCGCGCCGCCATGGAGCACGATGGCGCCGCCCTGTGCGAGTTTTTCAGCTGGCTCGATGCCACCCTGGCCGATCCGCAGCGCGCGCCATTGACGGAAATCGGCGTCGACGAGCACCTGACGGCCGCCCGCGCGCGCCGCGCGCATTTCGTCAGCCCCAGTTTCGGCACCATCGCCGGCTTCAATGCGCATGGCGCCATCATGCATTACCACGCCCATGCGGATTCGGCCGCCACCATCGAGGGTGACGGCTTGCTGCTGATCGACTCGGGCGGTCAGTACCTGGGCGGCACCACGGATATCACGCGCGTGGTCCCCGTCGGCAGCATCACGGCAGAGCACAAGCGCGATTTCACGCTGGTCTTGCGCAGCATGATCGCCCTGTCGCGCGCGCAGTTCCCGCGCGGCGTGAAGTCGCCGATGCTCGACGCCATCGCCCGCGCGCCGCTGTGGGCAGAGGGTATCGACTTCGGCCACGGCACGGGCCATGGCGTGGGCTTCTTCCTCAACGTGCACGAGGGGCCGCAATCGATTTCCCAGTCCGCCATGCCGGAGCCGCAGACGGCCATGGAGCCGGGCATGATCACCTCCGTCGAGCCGGGCATCTACCGTCCCGGCCAATGGGGCATCCGCATCGAGAACCTGGTGCTCAACGTAGCCGCGGGGACGACGCCGTTCGGCGAATTCCTGCGCTTCGAAACATTGACCCTGTGCCCGATCGACACGCGCTGCGTGGAACGTGCGCTGCTGCGCGACGACGAGGCGGCCTGGCTGAACGACTACCACGCCACCGTGCGCGCGCGCCTGTCGCCGCTGTTGTCCGGTGACGCGCTGGCGTGGCTGGAACAGCGCACGGGAGCCATCTGATGCGCTCGACCCGTGCCACCTCCGCCATCGAGCGGCTCAAGGAACGCAGCGGCAACCGCCTGTACACGATGGCGCGCACCGGCGACGAACTGTTCTTCCTCACGGAGGGCCCCGGCTTGCCGCCTCTGTGCCCGCCGCTGGAACTCGACGCCTTTGTCGCCTTCGTCAATGGCCTGGGGCCGCAAAAGGCGCGCCGCGTCAGCAAGCTCGATGTGGCGTTTGAAAAGCAGCTGACAAAAAAACCTTAGCATGCCAACCATCGACTTCCTGCGTGCCTACTGGTCGCCGGCCGAGCTGGCGACGAATGGCGTGATCCTGCTGAACATGCTGGGCGCGCTGCTGCTGGGCTTGCTGGTGGGCTACGAGCGCTCGTATCACGGCCGCGCGGCCGGCATGCGCACTTACAGCCTCGTCTGCATGGCCTCGGCAGCGCTGACGGTGCTGGGCGGCTACCCCGAGTTCTGGTACGGCGGCCATGGCGCCATCGTCGGCAGCGATCCGACGCGCGTCATCCAGGGCATCGTCACGGGCGTGGGTTTCCTCGGCGCCGGCGTCATCATGCGCGAGGGCTTCAACATCAGCGGCCTGACGACGGCCGCCTCGATCTGGGCCTCGTCCGTGATCGGCATCATGGTCGGCATCGGCTTTTATCTGTCGGCCATGGGGCTGGCCTTCCTGTGCGCGATGGCGATGATTTTCCTGTCGAAACTGGAAAACTGGCTGCCGTCGCGCCACGCCGTGGCCATCACCATGCGCTTCAAGCGCGACTTCATTCCGCGCGAGGATGCGCTGCGGCGCATGGCCGCCAAGCGCGGTTACGATATCGCCGGCGGCTCGCTGACCATCGGCAGCACCGACGGCATGCAGGAGTGGCGCTTCGTCGCCATCGCGCATGGCAAGAACACGGGCGCCAGCCTGTCCGCCATGTCGGCCGAACTGGCCGCTTTCGAGGGCATCGCCGGCTTCCAGCTGTCGCATGCCCGCAACTAGGTTGCACGTTGACAAGGATGAGCATGGATACGCAGGCGCAGGCAGTACTCGATTTCTGGTTTTTGCCACCGGACGAGCCCGGCTACGGCCAGGCGCGCGCGGCATGGTTCCGCAAGGATGACGGCTTCGATGCGCAGATACGCGACCGCTTCGGCGCGCTGATCGATGCCGCCATCGATGGCGGCCTGCGCGACTGGGAAGCGACGCCGCACGGCGCGCTGGCGCGCCTCATCGTGCTCGACCAGTTGACGCGCAATGTCTACCGCGGCACGCCGCGCGCGTTTGCCGGCGACCCCCAGGCGCTGGCGCTGGCCGTGTCGATGACGGAGCAGGGGCTTGACCGGCAACTGGCGCCGATGCTGCGCGCCTTTGTGTATCTGCCGTTCGAGCATGCGGAAGACCTGGCCATGCAGGCGCGCGCCGTCGAACTATTCCAGCTGCTGTCGCAGGCGCAGCCGGGTTTTGACGGCATGCTCGATTATGCCGCGCGCCACCAGGAGGTGATCGCCCGCTTTGGCCGCTTCCCGCACCGTAACGCCATCCTCGGGCGCGCGTCCACGCCGCCAGAGGTGACATTCCTGCGCCAGCCCGGTTCCAGCTTCTAGGCAGCCATGAACGTGACCCTCAATATCATCGGCGCCGGCCACGTGGGCCGCGTGCTGGGCCGCCTGTTCGCCGGCGTGGACGGCACGCATGGCGGAAACATCCTGGTGCAGGACGTGCTGACGCGCTCGATGGCGTCGGCGCAAGCGGCCGTCGATTTCATCGGCGCCGGCACGCCCGTCGACCGCTATGCGGCCTTGCGGCATGCCGATGTCACGCTGCTGGCTGTCTCCGACGACCAGATCGGCGCGGCCTGCGCGGCGCTGGTGGCCGAGGGACGCCAGGCGGGCGCCATCGTGTTTCACTGCAGCGGCGCGCTGGCCTCGAACGTGCTGCTGGCGGCCACGCAGGCCGGTGCATCGGTGGCCAGCGCCCACCCGATCCGCAGCTTTGCCGACCCGCAACAGGTGGCCGCCACGTTTGACGGCACATTCTGTGGCGTGGAGGGCGATGCGCTGGCGCTAGCCTTCCTGACGCCAGCCCTGATCGCCATCGGCGCGCGTCCCGTGCCCATCGATCCGGCCGCCAAGACCCTGTACCACGCCGCCGCCGTGTTTGCCAGCAATTACCTGGTGACGGTGCTCGATGCCGCCCTGCGCGCCTACCAGGCGGCCGGCATCCCCGAAGCCGTGGCGCGCGAACTGGCGCAGCCCCTGGTGACGGAAGCGGTGGCGAATGTGTTCCGCCTGGGCGCGGCGCCCGCGCTCAGCGGCCCCATCGCGCGCGGCGACCTGGCGACCGTGGCGCGCCAGCAGCAGGCGGTGCAGCAATGGGATGCCGCCACGGGCGAGTTGTACCGGTCTCTGGTGGCGCCCACGCAGGCGCTGGCCCGGCGCAAGCGCGCGCAGTCAATCGGCGAGTGACTCAACTCGCATGGACGCCATTGCGTCCATGCTGTTTTGCCTGGTACAGGGCGCTGTCGGCGCGTGAAAAGAAGGCCGATTCGCTTTCGTCCAGCCGGTATTCGGCCACGCCCAGGCTGATCGTCACGGGCACGTGCGGCGCCGGCATGCCGAAATCGTGGCGTTCGACGGCGGTACGCAGGTTTTCCGCCACTTCCAGCGCCTGCGCCAGGCTGCAATTGTTCAGCAATACCAGGTATTCCTCGCCTCCCCAGCGCGTGATGACGTCGCTTTCGCGCACGGTGGCGCGCGCCACGTCGGCCACGCCGCGAATGACCTTGTCGCCCCACAGGTGGCCGTGGGTATCGTTGACGCGCTTGAAGAAATCGATGTCGAAGAGGATGGCCGACATCGGCTGCGCCTGGCGCCTGGACAGGAGCATGGCGCGCTGGAACAGCAATTCCAGCGACTGGCGGTTCAGCAAGCCGGTCAGCGCGTCGGTCGAGGCGATGCGCTCGATGCGGCGCTGGTAGCGGTTCACCGTCAGCAAGGTCAAGACCAGTACCAGCAGGGTGACGCCAAAGCTGATGGCCAGGTTCAGGATGAACACGCGCTGCAGCGACCTGACCTCGTCGCTGACATTCTGCTCGACCACCAGGTACCAGCCCAGTTCGGGGATGAAGCGCGAGTTGACGAGGATTTCCGCGCGCCCCAGCTGGTAGGACAGGTGTGTCGGCGCGCTCTGGTGGTTGATGATCTGGCCGGCGATGGCGCTGATGCCGGGCAGGTTGCGGATATTGCCGTGGCCGTCGCGCATGCTCTTGCCCGCCAGGACCAGGTTGCCGCTGCCATCGACAAAATAGATATTGCGGTGGAAGCGCGCCTGGTAGCGGTCGATGATGTGGCTCATGGTGGCCAGGGTCAGGCCGATGCCGGTGGCGCCGATGAACTGGCCATGGTAGTCATACACGCGGTGGTTGATGAAGATGGTCATGCTGTCGCGGTTGGCCATGTCGACGTCGACATTCGTTTCATAGTCGCTCTTGTCCATGGCGCGCACGCGGTAGTACCAGATGTCGCGCGTCGCCTGCGGGCTGACGGATTTCAGGGTGCCTTCGGCGTAATAGTATTTGCTGCTCTTGTCGGAGACGAGAAAGCTGGTGATGGCGCCGTACTTCCTCTTGACTTCGGCCAGGTAGCGCACGATCTGCGCCGGATCGCGTTCGCCGGCAAGTATCCAGTCGCGCACGAAGGTGTCGTGCGCCATCAGCGAGGAGATGAAGACGGGGCGCAGCATGTCTTTCTGGATTTCGGAATAGATATTGTCGCCCGTCAAGGGCAGGGTCTGGTCGGCGATGCCGTGTTCGATGGCCTCGCGCGACGCCAGGTAGCTGGCCAGGCTGGTGGCCAGGAAGCCCGCCCCCAGGATCAGGGTCAGGAGCAGCAGCAGGCGGTACTTGATCGACAGAAGGCGCATGGAGACGGGTATGGGGCAGGCCAGGGGCGCGCGGATCTTGGCCCAGACGATAGGGCCGGGGGGCAATCTTGACGCAAGCCAAAAGTATGCAGCAGGCCGAGTATTGGCGCAATGATAACTAGATTTATTGGCAATTTACAGCGGGTGGCGCGACAAGATAACCACGATTTACCAAATAAAAGTGCCGATTTGTCGACAAAGATGCAAATTGGCAATAAGATTTGATGAGGGGAATCATCGCGCACCGCCCCTGTCCTGCCGCCCGTTTCCGGCGCAGGGCACCACGCGCAGGGAGTGTTGCATGTTATTTTTAAAGAGTACGTCCGTCAGCAAGGCCCCCGGCATTTATGAAGTCGATATCGCCGCCAAGCCGCCAGGCAAGACCTTCGGCGTGTTCCTCGCCACCGACCCCGACAATCCACCGCATGCCTTGCTGGGACAACTGAAGGCGCTCGGCTACGAAAACACCTACAGTTCGCCTTACCTGCACAAGGACCAGGGCAAGGTGCTCGATCTGCATTTCCAGAAGGATGGCACGGACATCTTCAAGGGCTGGAAGACGGACGAGTGCACGCACAACCTGGCGGCCATCACGGCCCTGTTCGAGGAGCATGGCATCGCCATCGCGCCGCGCGTCATGTCGATGGCCGAAGCCTACGCCTAAACGCCTGTCAACACCGGCCGCGCGTCGTGATTTGTGGCCGCCGATGCGCTGCTTCGGCGGCCGCGCGCATTCGCACGGCGCCGCTTCTCAGGCCGGCGGGGGCGCCGGGCCTCACTGCCGCTCGCGACGGCCTTGCCTGGCGTTGTAGATAGATCAAGCCGTTTCCACACCGATGTGATACAGGGCCCACGGGCAACTGGCGAAACGTTCGGCCAGGGGCAGGGCCGCCACGGCCGCGATGCGGTCCGCATCGTGGATGGCCCACAGCGGCCCCAGGCCGCCGAGCGCCATCGGCTGCCCGTCGAGGTGGGTGGCGACAATAAAACGCTGCGCGCGCGCCTGTGCCATGGTCAGCGCCGCCGCATAGCCATCGACGCCGCGCAGCAGCAGGCGCACGGACTCTTCCTCGGGCGCACCGGCCGCCTTCAATACCTCGACCAGTAGCGGTCCGCGCAGGGCGTGTCCCTTGCCGTCATATTCCAGCGTGGGATGGATGGTGCGTGCCGGCAAGTTCGCCAGCGCCGCGAAGTCGAACGCCCGCGCCCGTTCAAAGCTGATCTTTTGCTTGTGCATCATCTGGTCGCGCACGGCGTCGAACGGACCCCGGTTCGGTTTGTCGATGCTGCCCGTCACGGTCAGCAGGGCCGGACCACGCGGGCCGGCGGGGGCCGCCCAGCCAATGGCGGGCAGGGCGGTGGCAGCCAGGGCGGCGGCGAAAAACTGGCGTTTGTGCATGCACCTCTCCTCTTCGTTGGAATTCAATTGTTCTCTTAAGTCTAGCTTAAGTTCGCTCAACGGGGCGCATTTTGTCGTTATTGTCAGTTTGGAATGTCGGCTTACATCTTGTCACAGTTCTTACGGAATGGAGAAAGACGTAGCTTTTTTCGGCTGTTATTGTGTATGCATCGCACTTCGCTGAACTGCGAATTCAGGCACCATTCACTAATTGAAAGAGAGAACATGATGAAAAAGAAAATCCTGTTTGCAATGATCGCTTCCGTTACCGCACTGACCGGCATGAGCGCCGCGCACGCCGAAGGCGCCTATGTGGGTGCCGGCATCACGGGCAACCGTTATAACTTCGATATTCCTGGCGCCACCAGCGCCGATAATCACAGCGGCTACAAGGCCGGTGCCAAGGTCTTCGCCGGTTACGATTTCGATAAAACCTGGGCGATCGAGGGCGGCTACGCCGATTTCGGCAGCAAGGATTACAGCTATGTCACCAGCGCCGGCAATGGCAAGGTGAAGAGCGATTCGCACGGCTACTACCTGGCCGGCAAGGCCACCATGCCCGTGACGGACAAGGTTGGCGTGTTCGGCAAGCTGGGCGTGGCCAAGGTCAAGAATAGCCTGAGCGGCACCGGCCTGTCGACCGGCATCAGCGGCAATGACAAGACGGGCGTGTACGCTTCCGTCGGTGCGCAGTACGCGATCAACGAGAAAGTCTCGCTGACGGCGGAAGTGGAACACTTCGGCAAGAGCGCCGACCAGGGCCGCAAGGCTACGGGCCTGGCACTGGGCGCCCGCTACAATTTCTAAAAACCGGCTGCGCCGCGCGATTTGGTCTGCGATGCGCACTGTGCCTCGGCACAGTTGCGTTTCTCGGCTAGAACTCGTTGTCGCTGGCTACGGTTTTAAGAACTGCGCTGAAAAAAAAGGCAGTTACCGCGAGGTAACTGCCTTTTTGCATGGCCAGACGTAAAACTTAGGTCGTCAAAGGCTTGTAGCGGATGCGTTTTGGTTTCGCGCCTTCTTCGCCCAGGCGTTTCTTCTTGTCGGCTTCGTACTCTTGATAGTTGCCGTCAAAGAAGGTGACCTGCGAGTTGCCTTCGAAGGCCAGGATGTGCGTGGCGATACGGTCGAGGAACCAGCGATCATGCGAGATGACCATCACGCTGCCGGCAAATTCCAGCAGAGCATCTTCCAACGCGCGCAAGGTTTCCACGTCCAGATCGTTCGACGGTTCATCGAGCAGCAGCACGTTGCCGCCCATCAACAACGTCTTGGCCAGGTGCAGACGGCCGCGTTCGCCGCCGGACAGGTTACCCACGAGTTTCTGCTGGTCCGAGCCCTTGAAGTTGAAGCGGCCCAGGTAGGCGCGCGACGGCATTTCGAAGCGGCCCACGGTCAGCATGTCGGCGCCGCCGGAGACGTCCTCGAATACGGACTTGTTGTCGGCCAGCGAATCGCGGTTCTGGTCGACGATGGAAACGCGCGCCGTCTGGCCGATGGCCACTTCGCCGCTGTCCGGTGTTTCCTTGCCGGTGATCATCTTGAACAGGGTCGATTTACCGGCGCCGTTGGGGCCGATGATGCCGACGATGGCGCCTGGCGGCACGGTAAAGCTCAGGTTATCGATCAGCAGGCGGTCGCCAAACGCTTTCGACACGTTCTTGAACTCGATGACGTCATTGCCCAGGCGTTCGGCCACGGGAATGAAGATTTCCTGCGTTTCGTTGCGTTTCTGGTATTCGTGCTCGGACAGCTCGTTGAAGCGGGCCAGGCGGGCCTTCGACTTGGCCTGGCGCGCTTTCGGGTTCTGGCGCGACCATTCCAATTCCTTCTGCAGCGCCTTCTGGCGCGCCGATTCCGTCGACTCTTCCTGCTTCAGGCGGGCCTGCTTCTGCTCCAGCCAGGTCGAGTAATTGCCCTTCCATGGAATGCCGCTGCCGCGGTCCAGCTCCAGGATCCACTCTGCCGCGTTGTCGAGGAAGTAGCGGTCATGGGTGATGGCCACGACGGTGCCCGGGAAGCGCAGCAGGAATTGTTCCAGCCAGTCGACCGATTCCGCATCCAGATGGTTGGTCGGTTCGTCGAGCAGCAGCATGTCCGGTTTCGACAGCAGCAGCTTGCACAGCGCCACGCGGCGTTTTTCACCGCCGGACAGCACGCCGACCTTGGCATCCCATGGCGGCAGGCGCAGCGCGTCGGCGGCCATTTCCAGCTGCAGGTTCAGATTGCCGCCGTCGGAAGTCGAAATGATCGCTTCCAGGCGCGCCTGTTCCGTGGCCAGGGCGTCGAAATCGGCGTCTTCCTCGGCGTACGCGGCGTACACGGCTTCCAGCTTGGCTTGCGCTTCAAATACTTCGCCCAGGCCCGATTCGACTTCCTGGCGCACGGTCTTTTCCGGGTCCAGCTGCGGTTCCTGCGGCAGGTAGCCGATGTTAAGGCCCGGCATGGGCACGGCTTCGCCCTGGATGTCGGTGTCGATGCCTGCCATGATCTTCAGCAGCGTCGATTTACCGGAGCCGTTCAGGCCCAGCACGCCGATCTTCGCGCCTGGGAAGAAGGAGAGGGAAATATCTTTCAGAATCTGGCGCTTGGGCGGGACGATTTTGCCCACGCGATTCATGGTGTAGACGTAATTTGCCATTAGAAATCTCGGGTGATATACAAAGACGGACAGGATACGGTAAACGCCCGCTTCCGGCCAGCGCTGCGCGCTGCGGAAACGGGCGCCTGGGCAAGACTAGGCGGCGCTGCGCGCGCGGCGGGCCGTCCACAGGCCCTCGGCCGCATACAGGGCCAGCGCCGTCCAGATGACGAGGAAGCCCAGCATGCGCTCCGGGGTGAACGCTTCGTGGAAGACCCACACGCCGATCAGCAGCTGGCCCGTGGGGGCGATGTATTGCAGCAAGCCCAGCACGGCCAGCGGCAGGCGCCGCGCGCCGGCGGCGAACAGCAGCAGGGGAATGGCCGTGATGGGGCCGGACGCCAGCAGCAGGGCGCGCGTGGCGGACGAATCCGTATTGACGAAGCCGCTCTGGCCATGCCACGCCAGCCACAGCATGTAGGCCAGCGCCAGCGGGAACAAAATCAGGGTTTCGAACGACAAGCCTTCCAGCGCGCCCAGCGACGCCGTCTTGCGCAGCAAGCCATAGCCGCCAAAGGTGGCGGCCAGCAGCAGGGCGATCCACGGCACCTGGCCCGCCTGCCAGGTGAGCCAGGCCACGCCGCAGGCGGCCAGGGCGATGGCCAGCCACTGCAGGCGGCGCAGGCGCTCGTGCAGCAGCAGGAAACCCAGCATGACATTGATCAGCGGCGTGATGAAGTAGCCGAGACTGGCATCGACCACATGGCCATTGTTGACGGCCCAGATATAGATGAACCAGTTGGCCGACAACAGGAAGGCGCTGGCGACGAAGCCGGCCACCACCTTCGGCTGGCCGCGCAGGCTGCCCAGCCAGCTCCACTGGCGGCGCACGGTCAGCACCACGCCGAGGAACAGCAGCGACCAGACCATGCGGTTGGCGAGGATTTCCTGCGGCGCGATGTCGTCGATGGCATGGAAATACAGGGGGAACAGGCCCCAGCACAGGAAGGCGAGGGAGGCGTACAGCATGCCAGGATTCATGATGGCGTTCGCTTCAGAGTAGACAGTCTGTCATTATCGCTGAAATTACCTGGGGCTGCCCGGCGCCGCTGGCGAGGCGTAGAATGGCAACAAATCAACGGCCGCCAGCCCGCCCGACCAGGCGCAGCGGTATAAAACAACGACCTTGGGGCAGCCCGGAACCATGCAAAAATACTCTTGCTATTTGCTAATACCTATCATATTGTGCGATGCAACAAAACAAAAACGGGTGCAATCTTGACGTCGCAACATAAAAAAAGCGGCCTGGCCGGCTTGACCTTGGCCGCCGTCGGCATTGTCTACGGCGATATCGGCACCAGTCCGCTGTACACCCTGAAAACCGTGTTTGATCCGGCGCACGGCCTGGCATTGACGCACAACAACTTGCTGGGCATCATCTCGCTGATCTTCTGGGGCCTGACCCTGATCGTTTCGCTCAAGTACGTGACCCTGGTGCTGCGCGCCGACAACCGCGGCGAGGGCGGCATCATGGCGTTGATGGCGCTGGTGCTGTCGTCCGTCAGCAAGGTGTCGCGCTGGCACTTTCCGTTGATGGTGATCGGCGTCTTCGGCGCCACCCTGTTCTATGGCGACAGCGTGATCACGCCCGCCATTTCCGTGCTGTCGGCGATCGAGGGCCTGGAAGTGGCCACGCCGGCCCTGAGTTCCTATGTCGTGCCGCTGACAATCGTGGTGCTGGTGGCCCTGTATTCGGTGCAGTCGCACGGCACGGCCGGCATCGGCCGCTACTTCGCGCCCATCATGGTGCTGTGGTTTGCCGCGCTGGCCGGCATGGGCGTGGTCAACATCATCAAGTCGCCGGCCATCCTGGCCGCCCTCAACCCCATGTACGCGGCCAGCTTCCTGCTCGATAACGGTTTCGTCGCGTTTGTCGCGCTGGGCGCCGTGGTGCTGGCGCTGACGGGCGCCGAGGCGCTGTATGCGGACATGGGCCACTTCGGCAAGAAGCCGATCCGCATGGCCTGGTTCCTGATCGCCTTCCCGGCACTGAGCCTGAATTACCTGGGCCAGGGCGGCCTGCTGCTGGCGCACCCGGAAGCCGTGACGAATCCGTTTTACCAGCAGCTGGGCGCCTGGAGCGTGTATCCGCTGGTGATTCTGTCGACCATGGCCACCGTGATCGCGTCGCAGGCGACCATTTCCGGCACCTTCTCGATGACCAAGCAAGCCATCGCGCTGGGCTTCCTGCCGCGCATGCGCGTGCGCCACACGTCGGAAAGCGAAATTGGCCAGATCTACATTCCCGCCGTGAACTGGCTGCAGCTGTTCGTCGTGCTGCTGGCCGTGGTCGGCTTCGGCTCGTCGGAAAACCTGGCCGCCGCCTATGGCATCGCCGTCACGGCCACCATGCTGTCGACCACCATCCTGACCTTCTTCGTCATCCGCTACCGCTGGAAGATGAATCTGGCGCTGTGCTGGGCCGCCACGGGCTTTTTCCTCATCATCGACGTCAACCTGGTGGCGGCGACGGCGCTGAAGCTGTTCCACGGCGGCTGGTTCCCGCTGCTGCTGGGCTCGATCCTCTTCATCGTCATGCTGACCTGGAAGCGGGGCCGCCAGCTGGTGTTCCAGAACCTGGAAAAGCACGCGATTCCGCTCGACGATTTCCTTTCGTCGCTGTTCATCGCGCCGCCGCTGCGCGTGCCCGGCACGGCCATCTTCCTGCGCGGCGAAACGGATGGCGTGCCGCATGCGCTGTTGCACAACTTGCTGCACAACAAGGTCTTGCATGAACGCGTCATCTTCCTCACCGTCTTCATGCACGAGGAGCCGTGGGTGGCGCCGTCCGAGCGCGTGCGCGTGGTGGACCTGGGACACCAGTGCTACCAGGTCAACGTGCATTACGGCTTCAAGGATGAGCCTGACATTCCTGGCGCGCTGGCGCAGTGCGCGGAGCAGGGGCTGGACTTCGAGATGATGGAAACGTCGTTCTTCATCGCCCGCCAGACCATCATTTCCACGCCGGGCGCCGGCATGATGCCGTGGCGCGAGCATCTGTTCGTCACCATGTCGCGCAATGCGCGCACGGCGGCCGACTACTACCAGATCCCGAGCAACCGCGTGATCGAACTCGGTACGCAGGTGGAAATCTAGAGAATGTGGTTAGTGCGTCAATGTTGTATTGACGCACTATCAACCGCCGCGCTTACGTCTGCTTACAAATGGGCCCCACCAGTCCTGTTAAACTCCAGCCCGTACCGCTCCGCACCGTACGGGCGCCAGTCACACTCCAATATTTAAAGGGAAACCATGAAATCGGTATTTCAAATGATCGCCACCCTCGCTTGCGCCGTGGCACTGACCGCCTGTGGCGCCGCTGCCAACACCGAGAAGCCGGTCGTGCTTGACCCGAACACGCAAGTCAAAGAGTTTCTCTTTCCCGATCTGGTGAAAGGCAGCGGCGCGGCAGCGGCAGCGGGCGATACCTTGCAGGTGATTTATACGGGCTGGCTGTATGACGCGAGCAAGCCGGACAGCAAAGGGACCCAGTTCGATACCAACGTAGGTAGCGCCGCTTTCCCGTTTGTTCTCGGCCTGGGCAAGGTGATCCAGGGCTGGGAGCGCGGCATCGTCGGCATGCAGGTGGGCGGCACGCGCCGCCTGGTGATTCCATCTGACCTCGGCTATGGCGCCATCGGCAGCCGCAACAAGGCGGGCGAGCTGGTGGTGCCGCCTTACGCCGGCATGGTGTTCGAGGTCACGCTGACGGACTTGGTGAAGGCCAAGTAAGCCACGCGCAGGGCCATGACAGAGAAGGGCGATTCCACGGAATCGCCCTTTTGCGTTGGGGACCCGCTTCAGGCCGGCGCCAGTTCCTGGAAGTAATACGTGGCGCCGCCCAGATTGGCCGGCGCGTCATACTGCAGTACCTGCGCGCGGCGCAGGGCCACGGGTGCGCTGAAGGCGGGGCCATCGTAGACGAAGGTGTGGAATTCGCCGTTTTCGCCGCAGGCGTCGACGCCGGGCGGCAGGTCGGCCAGGAAGGCGGCGTCGAACTCGCGCCCGCAAAACTCGCGCGGCAGGTGCTGGCCATTGATGCAGACGACGATGGCCTTGAAGCCGGCGGCGAGAAATTCGTCGACCAGCGCGCGCCGCTCTTCGCCCCATAGCGGCAGGTGCGCCGTCAAGCCGGCCGCGGCGCAGACTTTTTCTTCCCAGTCGCGGTGCGGCTGCAGGTCGATGTCGCCAAACAGGGCGTGGGCGATGCCATCGTCCTTTGCCGCGCGCAGCATGGCGATGAATTTTTCTTCATAACTGGCCCAGCTGGCGTGATAGCGCTGCAGGCGCGCGCCCAGGCTGGCCGCCTGCGCCTCGAGCAGCGCCGGCGGCACGCCGTGCGAGCGCGACTTGCGTCCATCTTCATCCATGGCCGTGATGAACAGCGGCACGGCCATGCCGCTGTTGCGCGCGCGCCACAGGGCCAGGCAGGAATCCTTGCCGCCGCTCCAGGAGATGAGGGCCGTCGTCATGCCGTCGTGTCCTGCGCCACGGGGCGCAGCATGTCGACGTGCTGTATGCCGTCTTCATCGTATGGCGCGCTGACGGTGACAAAGCCGAACGACTGGTAGAAGCGCTCCAGGTAGTGCTGGGCGCCGATGCGGATGGCGTGGCCGGGATGCTGGCGTTCCGCGCGCGCGATGCCTTCGACCAGCAGCTGCCTGCCGGCGCCCGTGCTGCGCGCCTCGGGCGCCGTCAGCACGCGGCCCAGCGACATTTCCACGTATTTGGCGCCCGGCGCCAGCACGCGCAGGTAGGCGGCCAGCACCGGCTGGCCATCGACGTCGTGCCAGCCCAGCAGATGCATGGCCCGCTGGTCATGCCCGTCGAGGTCCGGGTAGATGCACTGCTGCTCGATGACGAACACGCGCTGGCGCAAGGCCAGCACCTGGTACAAGTCGTGGGGGCCGAGTGCGTCGAACGTCGTCCATTGCCAGCTGATCATGGGTCATCCTTCAATTATCGTGGCCGTGATTTTACCGGCTTCCCGCCTCCGGCGTGGGATAGCGCTGCGCATACCATTGCTTCAGGTGCTCGATGCAGCGCGTCACGCGCGGCGCCACCAGCTGGCGCGACGGATAGATGGCGAACAGCGCCAGGCTGGGGCGCTCCACTTCGGGGAACAGTTCGACCAGGGCGCCGCTGGCCAGCGCTTCGCGGCAGACAAAGGTGGGCAGGATGCCGATGCCCAGGCCGCGCAGGATCAGGCTGCGCATGAACAGCGTGTTATTCGTGCGCACCCAGTTCGGCACTTCGATGTCGCTGTGCGGTCCCGCATGGCGCAGCGGCCAGCGGTTGCCGAACAGGGCGTGGCTGTAGATGAAGCAGCGCTGGCGCGTCAGTTCCGTCGGCGCCAGCAGGGGGCCGTGGCGTTCCAGGTAGGCCGGCGCGCAACAGATATGCAGGCGGTAGTCGTGGATGTGGCGCGCCACATAGCTCGAATCGGTGAGCGCCGTGGTGACGCGAAACCCCACGTCGTAGTTGGCGGCCGCCAGGTCCACGTATTCATCCTTCAGGTCGACGTCGAGGCGCAGCGCGGGCCAGTCGGCCATGAAATCGGCCAGGCCCTCGGCCAGTTCGCCCACGCCCAGCGACAGCGGGGCATTGATGCGCAATCGGCCCGTCACGTGCGCCGTCGAATGGGCCACCATGTCCTCGGCCTGCGCCAGCTCGTCGAGCAGCTTGCGGCAGTGCTCGAGGTAGGCGGCGCCCGTTTCCGTCAGGGCCAGCTGGCGCGTGGTGCGCGTCATCAGGCGCCCGCCCAGCTCCTGCTCCAGCTGGCCGATGCGCCGGCTCACATACGAGGCCGACAGGTCCAGCTCGTCGGCCGCGCGGCGAAAGCTGCCCAGCTCGGCCACGCGGCGAAACAGTTGCATCGCCTGCAATTTATCCATCTCGCTCCCCTTCGTCCATTCGGTCGTATTACGCATCAGTGCGCTGCATTATTGATCATTTTTTTATATTTTGATTGGCAATATGCTGGTGACCTCTCTACAGAAAGGCCACACCATGAAAAAACTACTGCTCGGCAGCCTGCTGCTCGCCGCCTTTTCCACCGTCCAGGCGGCCGACGTCCTCGTCGTGCTGTCCGATGCGAACCACCTCGACTTGCGCGACGGCAAGGTGTTCCAGACGGGCTTTTATCTGAATGAATTGATGCAGCCCGTGAAAAAGCTGCTCGACGCGGGCCATACGGTGACGTTCGCCACGCCGCAGGGCAAGGCGCCCACGCTCGACGCCAGCTCCGATACGGCTGACTATTTTGGCGGCGACGGGGCCGCGCACGCGGCGCACAAGGCCTTGCTGGAGCAGCTGGCGCTGACCGTGCCTGGCCGCTCGCCCGTCATCAGCCTGAAAAGGGTGGAGCAGATCGGCTATGGCCACTACGCGGCCGTGCTGGTGCCGGGCGGCCACGCACCGATGCAGGATTTATTGAAGGATGCCAGCCTGGGCGCCCTGCTGCGCCAGTTCCACGCGGATGGCAAGCCGACGGCCCTGCTGTGCCATGGCCCCATCGCCCTGCTGTCGGCCCTGCCGCAGGCGGCGGCGTTCACGGCGGCGCTGGAAGCGGGCCAGACACCCGCCAGGCCCGCCGGCTGGATCTACAGTGGCTACCGCATGACGGTGATCAGCAATCAGGAAGAGGCGGCGGCGCAGGGCGCGTTGCAAGGCGGGACGATGAAGTTTTATCCGCAGTCGGGCTTGCAGGCGGCCGGCGCGCAGTATGTGTCGAACCAGGCGCCGTGGGCCAGCCACGTGGTGGTCGACCGCGAGCTGATCACGGGGCAGAATCCCGCCTCCGCGCCAGCCCTGGCGGAGCGGCTGCTGCAGGCGCTGCGCTGACAAAAATCCCCGGCGGCGCCTGGGGGCGCGGCCGGGGATGTGTCCCAAGGCGGCGGGGATTACACGAGCGTCAGGGTGACGTCGATGTTGCCGCGCGTGGCGTTCGAATAAGGGCAGACGATGTGGGCGGCGGCGACCAGCGCTTCGGCGGCGGCGCGCTCCATGCCCGGCAGCGCGATCTTCAGTTCCACTTCGATGCCGAAGCCCGTCTCGATGGCGCCGATGCCGACGTGGCCTTCGATGGCCAGGTCCGCCGGCAGGGCGATCTTGTCGCGGCCGGCGACGAATTTCATGGCGCCGATGAAGCAGGCCGAGTAGCCGGCGGCGAACAGTTGTTCCGGATTGGTGCCGACGGCGCCATTGCCACCCAATTCCTTCGGCGTGGTCAGTTTCACGTCCAGCACATTGTCGGACGAGATGGCGCGGCCTTCGCGGCCTCCGGTGGCGGTGGCGACAGCGCGGTACAGGACTTGTTTGATCGACATGATGGTTTTCCTCGTATGATTTAAATAGTTAACGACTAAATAGTGTGCTACTTGTTTCATGGGCCTGCACGTCTGCAAAAACTGTTCATTGCGGTGTCCATGCATGCAATATATATCGTGCACTATTTAATTGCAAGCGATTTTATTTTTGGGGCGGCAGCTGTTTGTGCTTTATTTTCTTGCCTTTGTCGCCACTACGGGGCTTCCGTCGCATAATGGCCACCGCCGCTGGAGCCGATTGTTATGCTTGGCCCCACTTCACTACCAGGGAAAAATCATGACCAGCCTCTTCTTTATTCTCCGCCTCGCCTTGGCCACGATGATCACGTATATCGTCGCCACCGCCATCCTGGTCGAGAATTTCCTGCGCTATGTCTTCGGGCACACCGAAGGCTTCTTTGTCATCGCCGGCGCACTGCTGGCCTGCGCCGTCATCACGAACGCGTTTTCGCACGTGCGCCGCGTGCGCCTGATCGCCGGCGAGGTCAACGCCAGCACGCTGTCGAGCCGCCAGCGGCGCCAGATCGAGATCCCGTTCGAGGCGGGCGAAGCGTTCGACATGATCGACGCGGCCATCCGCGAACTGCCGGGCAGCGAAGTGGTCGAAAGCGCGCGCGACAGCCTGCAGGTGCAAGCCCGCGTGCGCCGCGCGGCGCCCTACACGCATACGGGCCTGCCGCGCATGCGCGTGCTGGGATTCCTCGAACCGCGGCCGAACCAGATCCTCGCCACCGTCACGCCGAATGGCGAAGCGGGCAGCGTGACCCTGATCTGCGAGCCGGCGCGCAATGCCTGGACCGACTGGTTCCTCGTCGACCATGGCAGCAACCTGGAAAATGCGGAAGCGGTGACGCGGGCGCTCACGCGGCGGGTGGCGCAGCGCCGGCGCGGCGAGCAGGCCGAGGCGCGCCAGACGGTGACGGAAAAGGAACTCACGGTGGCCAAACTGAGCCTGCTGCATGCGCAGGTGGAGCCGCACTTCCTGTACAACACCCTGGCCAGCGCCCAGCTGCTCACGCGCAGCGATCCGGCCCGCGCCGACGAGATGCTGGGCAACCTGATCCTGTACCTGCGCCACTCGCTGCCGCGCACGGAGCAAGCCATGTCGACCCTGGGCACGGAACTCGAGCGGGCGCGCGCCTACCTCGATATCCTGAAAATCCGCATGGGCACCCGCCTGAACCTGCAGATCGAGGTGCCGCAATACCTGCGCCAGGTGGAATTGCCGCCGATGATGCTGCAAACCCTGGTGGAGAACGCCATCAAGCACGGACTGGAGCCGAAAAGCGGCGGCGGCACCGTCTGGATCATGGCGCGCAGCGGCAATGGCACGGTGATCGTCACGGTGGCCGACGATGGCAAGGGCTTCAGCGACGACGGCGCCGGCACGGGCATTGGTTTACGCAATGTGCGCGAACGCCTGCGCCTGACCTACGGCAATGCTGCGGCGTTTGCCATCGTCGCCAATTTCCCCGATGGCGTGACGGCCACCATCACGGTGCCCGACAGCACGGCGCAAGGAGCGTCATATGGATAGGACTCTGGATGGCATGACGTGCGTGATCGCCGAAGACGAGACCCTGCTGCGCGACGCGCTGGTGGCCCTGCTGGCCGAGGAATGGCCCGGCCTGCGCATCGTCGCCGCCTGCGATGACGGCGGCACGGCGCTCGAGGCCATCGCCACCCTGCGTCCCGACGTGGCGTTTCTCGATATCCGCATGCCGGGCCTGACGGGGCTGGAAGTGGCGGCCGGCGCGCTGGAAGCGAGTCCCGCCACCCAGGTGGTGTTCGTCACGGCCTACGACCAGTACGCGATCGACGCGTTCGACAAGGGGGCCGTCGATTACCTGCTCAAGCCGATCGGACGCGAGCGCCTGCAGGCGACCCTGCAACGCGTGCGGGCGCGCGCCGGCAAGGGCGCGCCCGGCGACAGCGTGCTGGCCGGCCTGCTGCAGCAATTGAGCGGCGCCCTGCCGGCGGTGGCCAAGTCGCCGCCGCTGGTGTGGCTGACGGCCAGCTGCGGCAAGGATACGCGATTGATCATGGTGGACGACATCGCCTATTTTCAATCCGACACCAAGTACACGGCCGTCATGACGGCCGATGGCGAGGCGCTGCTGCGCAAGCCGATCCGCGAACTGCTCGACGTGCTCGACCCGGCCATTTTCAAACAGATCCACCGCTCCACCATCGTCAACATGAAGATGGTGGCCTCCGTCACGCGCGACGAGGTGGGGCGCGGTGCCCTGCGCCTGAAGACGCGGCCGGAAACCCTGGCCGTGAGCCAGCCGTTCATGGCGCTGTTCCGGAATATGTAAGGCCGGGGTCGGCCCCCCGGCAGTTACTCCGCGGTTTCAAAACCTTCGAGCACATTGACGACGTTGATGCCCAGTTCCTTCACCGCATAGCCGCCTTCGAGGATGAAGGCGGTGGGCAGGTTCAAATGCGCCAGGCGTTCGCCCACGCGCAGGTAGTCGCCGCTTTGCAGGGCGAAGTGCGACAGCGGGTCGCCGGCGAAGGTGTCGACGCCGAGCGAGACCACCAGCGCGTCGGGCGCATACATATTGATGCGCAGGCAGGCCGTTTCCAGCGCGGCGAACCAGCTGGCCGTGGAGCTGCCTGCCGGCAGCGGCAGGTTGACGTTGTAGCCGAGTCCCGCGCCGGCACCCGTCTCGTCGGCGTGGCCAAGATAAAACGGGTATTCGTTGCGCGGGTCGGCGTGGATCGAGGCGAACAGCACATCGTCGCGCGCATAGAAAATGCTCTGGGTGCCGTTGCCGTGGTGGTAGTCGATATCGAGGATGGCCACCTTGCGCGCGCCGTCGTCGAGCAGATGCTGCGCGGCCAGGGCCGCGTTGTTCAGGTAGCAGTAGCCGCCGAAGAAATCGCTGCCCGCGTGGTGGCCCGGCGGACGCGTCAGGGCGAACGTGGCCCGCTCGCCCAGGCGCAGCGCGTGTGCCGCGTTGACGGCGCAGTCGGCGCCCGTCTTGGCCGCCGTCCACGTGCCGGCCGTCAGCGGCGTGCCGTTGTCCATCGAGTACAGGCCCAGCCTGGCCGTGAAATTCTCCGGTTCGATGTCGTGGCGCAAGGTGCGCACGGGCCACACGGATGGCAGTGCATCCTTGCCCGCGTTGTCGGGATCGAGCGCCAGCCAGTCGTGCCAGGCGTGGCGCAGGAAATGCAGGTAGCGCGGCGTGTGGATGCGCTCGAGCGACGTCAGCGGCACGCCGTGCGGCGTGACGATGCGGCCCAGGTTGCGCCGTCCCAGCTCGGCCACCACCATGTCGGCCCGTTCCGGCGTCTCGAAGCACGGCACCATGGCGCCGCGAAACCATTCGACGCGGCCCCGGTGCTGGCTGTGCAACTCATTGTAGAAGGTCAGCATGGGGGCGCGTTGCGCAAGGTCGGCGTCAGGTGTGCGAACACAGGGTGCTGGCGCGGTAGGCGGCGACGAAGTCGTCGAAGCTGCCGCTTGGCGCCGCTTCCATGGCGCGCTGCTCGGCCAGCGAGCTGGCGGCCAGCTGGTCGAAATACGCGCTTTCCGCGGCCGTCGGCGGCTGCGCGCGGAAATGGGCGGCATGGCGCTCGCTTTGCTGCAGGCCGAAGGCGGCAAACGAGCCGCCGTTGGCGCGCAGCTCGGCCAGCACCCTGGCCGATGGCGTCGCATCGGGGTCGGCCAGCTTGGCCGCCTGCGCCGCCAGGCTGTCCGCATGCGGCGTGCCGCCATGGCGCGCATCGAGCAGGGCCGCCACGGGCGCGATGCGCGCCAGTAATTCCTCGCCCCACGCCTGCAGGGTGATCTCTTCGCCGTCGCGGCGCAGGGTCAGGCCCGGCGTGCGGCCTTCCTTCACGGTGCGGGCGAAATTGTTCGTGTAGCAGGCGCTCTGCTCGGCCGAGATGGGGGCGCTGTCGTCGAGCGCGCAGAACAGCAGGAAGGCGTCGAGGAAGCGGCCCGTTTCCAGGCTGATGCCCACCGGTTCGAACGGGTCGACATCCATGCAGCGCACTTCGATGTATTGCACGCCACGCAGGCACAGGGCCTGGATCGGCCGCTCGCCCGTGCGGATCACGCGCTTCGGGCGGATGGTCGAATAGTATTCATTTTCGATCTGCAGCACGTTGGTGGAGAGCTGGATCCACTCGCCATCCTGTTTCGTGCCCAGCGCCTCGTACGGCGGATACGGGTCGTTGACGGCGTGCGTCAGTGCGTTGACGTAGTCGTCCAGGCTGTTTTCATGCGGACGCAGGCCGGACTGGGCATCGTTCTGGTAACCGAGGTCGCTCATGCGCAGGCTGGTGGCGTACGGCAGGAACAGGGTGTCGTCGGACAGGGTGTCGAGCTTGTGCGCGCGGCCGCGCAGGAAACCGGCGGACAGCGCCGGCGAGGCGCCGAACAGATACATCAGCAGCCAGCTGTAGCGGCGGAAATTGCGGATCGTCGCCAGGTAGCTTTCCGATTGCACGTCTTTCGGCGTGGCCGCCGCGTGCGCCGGGCTGGCGCTGGTGTCCGGATTGCCGGCCAGGACTTGCCACAGCTGCTCGTCGAGCGAGTAGTTGTAATGGATGCCGGCGATGCATTGCATGGCTTTGCCGTAGCGCAAGGCCAGGCCGCGCCGGTATACGTGCTTGAGCATGCCCATGTTCGAGGTGCCGTAGTTGGCGATCTCGATGTCCGCTTCGGGCGGCAGCTGGCAGGGCATCGATTGGCTCCACAGCAATTCGTTGCCGAGGCGGCTGTAGGCATGGCGGTGCACGGTGTCGAGCTTGTCCAGCGTGGTGGCGATGTCGGACTCGGCCGGCGTGATGAATTCAAGCAGCGCTTCGGCGTAGTCGGTGGTGATTTCAGGGTGTGTCAGCGCCGAGCCCAGGGCGGCGGGGTGGGGCGTGGAAGCCAGATGGCCGGCGTGGTCGACGCGCAGGGTTTCACGCTCGATGCCGCGCAAGCCGCCCAGCAGCGCGCGGTTGGCATCTTCGGTCAGCAATGCCAGGCGGCGAGTCAACAGGTTGGGCAATTTGAGCTTCCTTTCTTGTGCAGCAGATAAATAATTTGTGCTGAGATTAACCGAAAATTGGCAAATGCGTCGGCGCCGGCCCAAAAAACGCCGCATCGCCAGCGTCCGCCCCGGGCAACGGGGACGGCGCTTCGGTCAGGAATTCGCTTGATATTTTAACAAACTGCGGAGCATCTGGCGCGTCGCTGGATCAAGCTCCGCGCAGGTGGCTGCGGTCAGCCGAGGCGGGCGCCGCTGACTCGTTCGATGCCGGCCAGGTCGCGCCAGCTTTGCACTTTGCTGTAGTTGGCGTCGGCCAGCAGGCCGCGCACGGCTTGCGCCTGATCATAGCCGTGTTCCATCAGCAGCCAGGCGCCCGACGCCAGGTGGCGCGCGGCGCCGGACACGATGGTGCGCAGTGCCGACAGGCCATCGGCATGGTCGGTCAGGGCGCCGGCCGGCTCGAAGCGCAGATCGCCTTCGGCCAGGTGGCGGTCGCCGCTGGCGATGTAGGGCGGGTTGGAGACGATGAGGTCGAACTTTTCCGTGCCCAGCGCCTCGAACCAGTCGCTGGCCATGAAGGTGATGTTGACGCCGTTGGCGCTGGCGTTGCGGCGCGCCACGGCCAGCGCCGCGCTGCTGACGTCCAGGGCCGTGACGACGGCGTCGGGCCGCGTGTACGCCAGGGCGACGGCGATGGCGCCGCTGCCGGTGCCCATGTCGAGCACCCGTCCGCCCGGCGGCAGGCGCTCGAGCGCCAGTTCCACCAGCACTTCCGTATCGGGACGGGGGATCAGCACGGCGTCGCTCACCTCGAAGGGCAGGCCGAAGAATTCGCGTTGTCCGACGATGTAGGCGATCGGTTCGCCGCGCAGGCGGCGTGCCAGCAGGGCCGATAAACGTTCGGCTTCGTCGCTGGTGAGTACTCGCTCCGATTGCGTGATCAGGCTCACGCGCGACAGGCCCAGCGCGTGGCCGAGCAGGATGCGGTTATCGAGCGGGTCGAGCAGCGGACGGATTTGCAGGGCGCCGACAGTGCTGCCGGCGGGAATCAAGGTTTCTGGCATGGTTCTTTCAGTTATTTCTGACGGCGCAGCAAGGTCCACAGCATGGCGATGGCGAAGAGGGCGAACCAGGCGAACGCCCATTGCGGGATGGACAGGCCGAGGAAGGGCTCGCCGGCGTTTTCGCAGGCGCCGTACGATTCGAACATGAACGGCATGACTTGCGCCGTGAAAATCTTGTTCAGCGCCGTTTCCACCGGGTCGATGCCGCACGAAAAGCCGGGGTTGGCCAGCACGTACAGATGCTTGGCGCCCACGCCCAGGCCGCCCA